>NZ_LT607753.1:1230853-1538566 GCF_900090295.1 Micromonospora coxensis
GCCACCGGGAACGGGTTGCCCAGGGTGTGCGCGATCATGATGGCCCGGGTACGCGGCGAGATCGCCTCGGCGACCCGCTCGGCGGTGGTGTTGTAGGTGCCCAGCTCCACGTCGACGAAGACCGGCACCAGCCCGTTCTGCAGGATCGGGTTGACCGTGGTCGGGAAGCCGGCGGCCACCGTGATCACCTCGTCGCCGGGGCGTAGCCGCGCCTCACCCAGCTTCGGCGAGGTCAGCGCGGTCAACGCCAGCAGGTTGGCCGACGAGCCCGAGTTGACCAGGTGCGCCTTGCGCAGCTTGTAGTAGGCGGCGAACGCGCTCTCGAAGCGCCGGGCGCTGATCCCGGCGGCGATCCGCATGTCCAGCGCCGCCTCCACGAAGGCCGCGCGGTCGTCCTCGTCGAGCACCGCACCGGAGGACAGGATCGGGGTCACCCCGGGGACGAAGTCTCCCGGCTCCTGCTCCCGGTGGTACTTGCGGGTCTGTTCGAGCACCAGCGCCTTCAGCGACGTCATCTTCGCGCCCCCTCCGCTCCACGTTGCGTACGCCCATGCTCGACGGCGCCGGTCGAGGATGCGTCGAGGAACGGTGGAGGCACCGCCGGCCGGCGGTGTCCCGGCCGGCGGTGCGGCCCGTCAGGCCCGGCGCCCCAGGTACGCCAGCAGCTTGGTCTGCTCGTCCGCGCCGGGCGGCGGCTCGAGGGCCGGCCCGCTGACCATGCGGCTGCGCACCACCTCCTCGCCGACCATCCGCAGCGCCTCCCACGCCTTGTCGATGTCGACCTGGTCGATCCGCTCGTCCTGCCCGGTGGCGCGGGCCAGGTCCCAGCCGTGCACGACCAGCTCGGTGCAGACCGCGCTGTCGATCGCCTGGGAGAAGCTGCGCAGCCCGAAACGCCCGTCGAACTCCGCGCGGGCCTGCTCGGGGTCGTTCAGGCTGGTCTCGATCTGGTCGCGCACGCGCACGAACGCCTTGTACGGGTCGACGTCCACGCCGGGGCCCTGCGGCACCGGCAGGCCGACCATGTTGAGGTGGATCTCGCTCATCTCGACGACGTGCGCGACGAGGTCGCGCACGCTCCACTCGGTGCAGGGCGTCGGCCCCGACCAGGCGTCCGCCGGCACCGCGGCGATCCGGTCGGCGAACTGGGCCCCGAGCCGCGCGAACCGGTCGGCGACGGCGCGTTCCTCCGCCGTGAGCCCCGCACCGCTCACCGACGGACCGGCCGTCCGTCCGGGCTTCACCGTTGACATAACCGTTCTCCTGCCACTCGACGTCAGGTGGCCCCGGCGTACGCCTGTCGAGGCGCCACCGGGGCCCTACCTGTACGACGGGTGGGCAGCGGGAAAGTCATCGCCGCAGGGTCCGGCCCGGCGTGTCGCGCACCGCGCTGGCCTGCGGCGACACGGCGGAGAGGGGTCGGCGGACGGCCGCCGGCGCTCAGTACTCGACGACGGCCCGGAACCGCACCTCGCCCTTGGCGACGCGGTCGACGGCCTCGGCGACCCGGGTCGCCGGGAAGGTCTCCACCCACGGGGTGACCCGGCCCGCGGCGACCAGCTCCAGCGCCTCGCGCAACAGGTGGGGGCCGCCGTGGGTGGCGCCGGTGATCCGCTGGCCCTGGGAGAAGAACGGGTAGGTCATGGCCGGCGGGATGGTGAACGGCTCGACGCCGTCGATGCCGGCGAGCACCATCCGGCCCTGCACGCGCAGGCCGGCCAGGCAGGCCGCGGCCGCCCGGTGCGACGGCGCGGTGAGGATGACCACGTCGGCGCCGCCGGCGGCGCGCAGCTGCTCCCCGTCGGCGACCACCAGGTCGGCGCCGAGCCGGCGGGCCGCCTCGTGCTTGTCCGCCGAGCCGGTGATGGCGACGGTCTCGTGCCCGCACGCCTTGGCGTACTGCACGGCCAGGTGGCCGAGGCCGCCGATGCCGATCACGGCCACCCGGTCGTGCGGACGGGGCTCCGCCGCGCGCAGCGCCGACCAGGCGGTGTAGCCGGCGCACATCACCGGGGCGGCCAGCTCCCAGGCGAGCCCGTCGGGCAGCAGCACGGTCGACTCGGCGGCGGCCACCAGGTACTCGGCGTGCCCGCCCGGCGCGGTGAACCCGGTGGTCGTCGGCGCGGGGCAGTTCAGCGCCGTCTGGCCGGTCACCGGCAGGCCGCGCAGGCAGTAGTCGCACCGGCCGCAGCCGGCGCGCACCCAGGTCACCCCGACCCGGTCACCGGGCCGCCGGCTGGTCACCCCGGCGCCCACCTCGACCACCTCGCCGACCGGCTCGTGCCCGGTGACGGCCGGATCGACCGCCGGGAAGGGCAGCATCCCCCGGGTGGCCAGCACGTCGTTGACGCAGACCCCGCAGGCCCGCACCCGTACGAGCACCTCACCGGGACCCGGCGAGGGCGTCGCCACCTCGCGCAGCTCCCACGCCACGTCGACTCCCGGCACGACCGCCGCTCTCATCACCGACCACCACCGTCCTGTGCACGACCCGAAAGGAGGAACCGCCCGGACGCCACGACGCCCGGGACGGGCGGCGCCGACGGAAGCCGTTCCGCCCGCGCCGCCCCTGCATGCTCGCCCTGCCCCGACCGGCGGGACATCCTCGCGATTGCCGCACGGCCGGTGGCCGCGCCGCCGGGCCGGTCAGGACCGGCGGGCGGCCAGCGACTCCAGCGTCGGGACGATCTCGTTGGGGCTGGGCATCGCCTGCCAGGTGTCGCGCAGCGCGCTCGCCCCCTCCCGGAAGGCCGGCTCGGTGAGCACCCGCCGGATCTGCTCCCGGATCTCCTCGACGCTCTGCTTCTGGTGGTCGAGCCGGACCCCGGCGCCCTGTTCGGTGACGTAGGAGGCGCAGGGGGTGGCCAGCAGGTTCTTCTCCGGGTGCAGCCAACCGGCCGCCTCCTCGGCCACCTCCTCGTCCCGGACCCCGAACTCCCGGCCGGCCCGGTAGGTGCCGCTGTCGGCCTCGGCCGGCGCGGCCGTCGCCGGACGGAACAGCAGCGAGTCGTCGGTGTCGCAGACCAGCTGCGGGATGCCCGCGGCGACGGCGGAGCTGAAGGTGCCCATGCCGCCGTGGTGCACGAGGGCGTCGCAGGTGGGCAGCAGCTGGGTCAGCGGCACCCACTCGATCGCCCGCACGTTGTCCGGCAGCGTGTCCACGGCGGCCAGTTGCAGCGGGCTGAGCGTGGCGACCACCTCGACGTCGAGGCCGGCCAGGGCGGCGAGCAGCTTCGGGGTACGACCCCAGTCGCCGGCCACGTAGCGGCGGGTCGACTCGCCCAGCGACAGCGCGATGCGGGGCCGGCCCTGCGGGCGGGAGTGCAGCCAGCGCGGGAAGACCGACGCGCCGGTGTAGGGGACCTTGCGCACCGGCACCTTCACCGTGGCGGTGGGCAGGCTGAGCCCCTTGGGCAGCGGGTCGACGGTGAACTGTCCGAGCAGGAGCTCGTCGTCGACGGTCACCCCGTACCGGTCGGCCAGTGGACGGACCAGGTCGCCGAGCGGGTCGTCGGCGAGGCCGGCGGCGCGTACCGCCTGCCGGTGCGCGGCCAGCCGCTCCTGGCTGTAGGCGAAGTAGTCGAGGTTGCTGCCGAGCAGCCGGCCGTGCGCCGCGCCGGCGGCCCGCGCCGCCACCGCCCCGGCCGGGAAGACCAGGTCCCACAGGACCAGGTCCGGGCGCCAGGCGCGGGCGAACTCGACCAGCGCCGGGGCGTCGGGCAGGTCGGCGCGCACGTAGTCCGAGGCGGGGTTGAGGTTCCACTGGTAGAAGGCGATCCAGTGCTCGGCCTCCTCCGGGCTCAGGCCCATGGCCCGCACGTACGCGTTGACCTGCTCCGGGGCCGGCGGCTGCCGGGCGTCCTCGCGCAGCCGCGGCTCCGGCGACCCGGCGTCGCCCAACGCGACCGGGACCAGGCCGGTGCTGGCGATGGTGTCGGCGAAGCCGGCGTGCGACGCGACGCGGACCTCGTGCCCGGCGGTCTGCAACGCCCAGGCGTACGGCACCACGGGGTACAGATGCGCCACGGCGGGATAGACGGTGATCAGCACACGCACAGTGGTCCTCCTTGGGCACACGGGGTGGCACCGGTCCCCCGGCGTCCGGGCGCGCGACACCCCCGGCGGGTCGCCGGCGGGGCGGGCGCGGACGACGGGTCGTGCCGGCACGGCGTGTCGCCGTGCCGGCCTGGAGATCAGGATGCCGACCCCGCGCCGCGGCGGCTTCTCCTGCCATGCGCAGGCCCCACCGGGCCGGCCGGTCGGCGGGGTCGGCCGCTCGGCGGTGGGCAATCAGGAAGATGCCGCCCCCGGGTGGCCGGTTGGACGATGAGCGCCGGACGACATCGGATCCTGCGGGCGGCGTGTGTGCCATCACGCGCGTGGCGACCCGTGGTGAGTGAGGGGTGACCCATGGCGATGCCCGAAGCCGCCGACCCGCCGGCCTTCCCGATCCCACGGGAATGCCCGTACCGGCCGTCGGCCCGACACGTCGGCCTGCGGGCGGACAGCCCGATGACCAAGGTGAAGCTCTACAACGGACGGACCGCCTGGCTGGTCACCGGCGCGGCACAGGCCCGTGCCGTGCTCTCCGACTACCGCCGGGTGTCGATCCGCCCGTACCACGGCAACTACCCGTTGCTGAACGAGGAGTTCGAGAAGGTCGTCGACAGCGGCTACGCCGACGTGCTGTTCGGGGTCGACCCGCCGGAGCACACCAAGCAGCGCTCCATGATCATGCCGAGCTTCACGCTGCGGCGCACCGCGCTGCTGCGCGACGACGTCCAGCGCATCGTCGATACGAAGCTGGACGACATGATGCGCCACGGCGCGCCGGCGGACCTGGTGAGCATGTTCGCCCAGCCGGTGCCGTCGATGGTGATGAGCACCGTGCTCGGCGTGCCGTACGACGAGCACGAGGACTTCGAGACCCCCGCGCACAAGCTCTTCGTGCCGGAGCTGGCCGAGGAGGCCACCGCCGAGCTGGGCGAGTACCTCGACCGGCTGATCCAGAAGAAGGAGAACGACCCGGGCGCCGGGGCCGTCGGCCTGCTCGACGACCTGATCGCCAACCACCTGCACACCGGGGAGCTGACCCGCTCGGAGCTGGTGCACATCGCCATGGCGATGCTGGTGGCCGGCACCGACACCACGACCAACGTGATCTCGCTGGGCACGATGGCGCTGCTGGACAACCCCGAGCAGTGGGAGGCGCTCCGGGCGGACCCGGACATCGTGCCCGCCGCCGTCGAGGAGATCCTGCGCTACGTCTCGCTGGTCGAGGCGTTCGCCCGGGTCGCCGTCGAGGACATCGACCTGGGCGACGGCAACGTCATCCGCAGCGGCGAGGGGATCCTGATCAGCTGTGCCGGGGTCAACTTCGACCCGGCGCACGTGGCGGAGCCGGACACCTTCGACATCCGCCGCCCGGCCAAGCCCAGCTTCTCGTTCAGTCACGGCATCCACCGCTGCCCGGGCGACAACCTGGCCCGGCTGGAGCTGGAGATCGCCTTCCGGACGCTCGTCGAGCGGATGCCGAACCTGCGCCCGGCGGCCGACCTCGACAAGCTGCCCAGCAACAACAACGACGGCACCCTGCAACGGCTCTACGAGCTGCCCGTGGTGTGGTGACCGGCCCCGTACGGCTACGAGGAGAAGGAGCAGCATGGCACAGCCCCGCACCGATCAGGCCGGCGGCGCGACCGGCGAGGTCCTGGAGTACCGCGGCGTCGCCTACGACACCGGTACGAACTTCGCCACCGGTCAGGGCGACCTCTCCCGCACGGCGTGGAGCAGGCGACAGATGCTGGAGGAGCTGAGCCTGATCAGCGACCAGCTCAACTGCAACTCGATCACCGTCTACGGCAGTGACCTGGAGCGGCTGCGGGAGACCGCGGAGGCCGCCGTCGAGCGGGACCTGCACGTGCGGTTGCAGCCCCGGCTGGCGGACCGGCCGCAGGGCGAGGTGCTGGACCACCTGGCCGAGGCGGCCCGGCTCGCCGAGTCGCTGCGCCGGCAGGACGCCCGCATCGACCTGACGGTCGGCGCGGTGCACCTGCTGTTCACCCCCGGCATCGCCGACGGCGACCAGTACCACGAGCGGATGGCCAACGCGTACGCCGACGCGGACCACCACCTGCTCAAGCCGACCGGCCGGATCGACTTCGCCGAGGCGGCGCCCCGGCTCAACGAGTTCCTGGCCCAGGCCAACGGGGTGGCCCGGCAGATGTTCACCGGCCCGGTCAGCTACTCGGCCGCGCCGTTCGAGCAGGTCGACTGGTCGCTGTTCGACCGGATCGCGCTGATGTGGCAGTACCTGCCGACGTACCACACGCCGGAGCAGCACCGGGCGGTGCTCGACGGCTACCGCGGCTGGAACCTGCCCATCCAGGTCGCCGAGTTCGGCACCGCCACCTACCAGGGCGCGGAGGAAAAGGCGTTCTTCTTCTGGGACGTCGTGGACCGGGCCGGCGACACGCCGCTGGTGTTCGACGGCGTGGTCCGCGACGAGGGCCGGCAGGCGGCGTACCACCTGCGGATGTTCGAGCTGTTCGAGCAGGCCGGGGTGAACGGGGTGTGGGTCTCGGAGTTCATCCACCCGACCCACCCCCACTCCCCCGACCCCCGTCTCGACCTGGACACCGCGAGCATGGCGATCGTCAAGACGATCCGGGACGACTTCGCCGACCCGGCCTCGACCTACCGGGTCGAGCCCAAGGAGTCGTTCCACGCCATCGCCGACCACTACGCGCACCTCGGCTTCCAGGCGGCCCGCCGCTGAGCGTCCGGGCCGGACGGCTCACCGTCCGGCCCGGCACCACCGTCACCGCAGCCCGCCGCGTCGGCGTCCGGCACCACGGCCGGGGGACCCTCGGGGGTTCCCCGGCCGACGCGCGGGAGGGGCCACCGGCCCGTCCCGCGTACCGCCGTCGGCAGCCGGGCCCGATCCCTCAGGAGCACCATGAGAACCGCGCACCGGACCTGCCCCATCTGCGACGCCGTCTGCGGCCTGCGGCTCACCCTCGACGAGGCCGACCACGTCACCTCCGTCCGGGGCGACCCGGACGACCCGTTCAGCGGCGGGTACGTCTGCCCGAAGGGGGCCAGCCTCGGCCGCCTCGACGAGGACCCGGACCGGCTGCGCGCGCCGATGGTGCGCGACGGCGACCAGTGGCGGGAGGTGAGCTGGCAGGAGGCGTTCCGCCGGGTCGACGAGGGCCTGAGCCGGGTGGTCGCCGAGCACGGCCGGGAGGCGCTCGCCGTCTACTTCGGCAACCCGACGTACCACACCATGGCGGGCTTCATGTACCGCGAGCCGCTGACCCAGGCGCTCGGCAGCCGCAACGTCTTCTCCGCCAGCACCATCGACCAGATCCCCAAGCACGTCTCGACCGGGTACATGTTCGGTGACCCGTTCGCCATCGCGGTGCCCGACGTGGACCGCACCGACCACCTGCTGATCATCGGGGCGAACCCGTTGGAGTCGCACGGCTCGCTCTGCGCCGCGCCGGACTTCGCCGGCCGGCTGCGGGCGCTGCGGGAGCGGGGCGGCCGGGTGGTCGTGGTCGACCCGCGACGCACGCGCACCGCGGCGTTCGCCGACGAGCACCTGCCGGTACGCCCCGGCACCGACGCGTTCCTGTTGTTCGGGATGGTGCACACCCTCTTCGCCGAGAAGCTGACCCGGGTCGACCTGGAGGTGGAGGGCCTCGACGAGCTGCGCGAGCTGGCCGAGGAGTTCAGCCCGGAGGCGGTGGCGCCGGTCTGCGGCATCGCCGCCGAGGACGTACGGCGACTGGCCCGCGAGCTGGCCGCCGCGCCGACCGCCGCCGTCTACACCCGGGTCGGCACCTCCACCGTGGAGTTCGGCACCCTGGCCCAGTGGCTGGTCGACGTGGTGAACATCCTCACCGGCAACTTCGACCGCCCGGGCGGGGTGATGTTCACCCGCACCGCCGCGCTGGAGATCTTCCGCACCGGGCAGCCGTTCGCGACGGGACGCTGGCACAGCCGGGTCCGCAAGCTGCCGGAGGTGCTCGGGGAGATTCCGGTGGCGACCCTCGCCGACGAGATCGAGACCCCGGGCGAGGGGCAGGTCCGGGCGTTCGTCTGCCTCGCCGGCAACCTGGTGCTCTCCGCGCCGAACGGGCCCCGGCTGGACCGGGCGCTGCCCGGCCTGGACTTCATGGTCGCCGTCGACCCGTACCTCAACGAGACGACCCGGCACGCGGACGTCATCCTGCCCCCGCCGCGGATCCTGCAGATGCCGCACTACGACTTCCTGCTGCTGATCGTGACGGTCCGCAACTACACGCGGTTCTCCCCGCAGATCCTGCCGCTGGCGCCGGGCCAGCCGTCCGAGGCCGAGATCATGGCCCGGCTGCTGCTGATCATCTCGGGTCAGGGCGCCGACGCCGACCCGTCGCTGGCCGACGAGGCGATCCTCGACGCGGTGCTACGGGGCGGCACGTCGATCCCGGGCTCGCCGCTGGCCGGGGCGGACGTGGCGGCGCTGCGCGCCGAGCTGACCGGCGACAGCGGGCCGGAGCTGATGCTCGACGCGATGCTGCGGCTCGGCCCGTACGACCTGTCGCTGGAGAAGCTGCGGGCCAATCCGCACGGCATCGACCTGGGGCCGCTGGAGCCGCGCCTGCCGGAGCTGCTGCGCACCGCCTCGGGACGCGTCGAGCTGGCCCCGCCGCAGCTGACCGCGGACGTGGCCCGGCTACGGGCGCGCTTCGCCGGGCCGCAGCCGGAGTTCCTGCTCGTCGGCCGCCGTCAGCTCCGGTCGAACAACAGCTGGCTGCACAACACGCCGACGCTGGTGGGCGGCAGCAACCGGTGCACGCTGCACGTCAACCCGGCCGACGTGGCCCGGCTCGGGCTCGACGGGCACGCCGTCGTCCGGTCCGCCGCCGGCGAGGTGGTCGTCCCGGTGGAGCCGAACGACACGGTCATGGCCGGTGTGGTGAGCCTGCCGCACGGCTGGGGTCACCGCCGTACCGGGCAGCGGCTGGCCGCCCGGGACCCGGGGGTCAACGCCAACGCCCTCACCGACGAGACGGTCGTGGACGTGCTCTCCGGCAACGCGGTGTTCAGCGGGGTCCCGGTGACGGTCGCCCCGGCGCCGGCGCCGGCGGACTGACCACAGCGCCAACCGGCGCCCCCGCCCGGGTCGGGCGGGGGCGCCGTGGCGTGTGGACGGTGGTGTCCGGGGGCGCGCCGGTCGGCCCTCGCTCGGCCGGGGCGGCGCCGGCCCCGGACAGCCCGGATCCCCGGCGGGACGGCGACGCTGCCACCCACCGGGGATCCTCCGCCGGCCGGCCCGGGGCCGGCGGCAGGTCAGCGGGGCACGGCCGGCGCCTGCTCCCGCCGGGGGTACGCCCAGAGCCGCATCGCGGGCCGTTCCACCAGGGCGTAGAGCGCCCAGGAGACGAGGATGCAGACCAGGTAGACCCCGACCAGGAAGGCGATGCCGGTGAAGGTGTCGAACTGGTACGGCTGGTACGCCGCCCGTACGCCGAGCTGCCCGTTGACCGCCGCGTGCAGCAGGAAGAGCACGTGCACGTGGACCAGGAAGAAGGCGTAGGAGATCTCACCGAGCCAGACCATCGGCCGGTTGTTCAGCAGCGAGGGGCGGCCGGCCACGTCGCTCGCGGCGGCGGCGGTGATCAGCAGCGCCATCGGGACGAGCAGCACCGACTGGTAGCCGTCCATCAGGCTCAGCGGCACGGTCGCCACGTAGACCACCACCAGCAGCAGCGCCGGCAGCATGGTGCGCAGCCCGATCCAGCGCCCGGAGAGCAGGATCCGGGCCATCACCATGCCGACCAGGAACTCGAACAGCCGCGCCGGCGGGAAGAAGTAGACGAACCACTGCTCGGTCCAGCTCAGCGTCGTCGACATCGGGCTCAGCGGCGCGTCCGGCAGCGCCGCCCGGGCGATCACCGGCAGCAGCATGGCGCCGGCGGTGAACAGCCCGGCGGTGAGCCAGAGCCGCTGCGGCCGGATCCGGTTCACCAGCGGCAGCAGCACCGGGAAGAGCGCGTAGAACAGCAGCTCGACCGAGAGCGACCAGGTGACGCCGTTGACGGCGAAGAGGTGGTAGTTCGGGTCCGGCAGGAAGCCCTGGACGAGCGGGAGGCTGGCCAGCGTCGGCCCGAGCATCACCGGCAGGCCGGCGATCAGCATCAGGGCCAGCACCCCGAGGTAGACCACCACGTGGTTGGGGAAGATCTTGAAGAAGCGCCGGCGGTAGAACGCCCCGGTGCTGTCGGCCGAGCGGGCCGACCAGGTGAGGACGAAACCGCTGAGCACGAAGAAGAAGGCGACGCCGACGGATCCGGTGTTGTGGGCGAGGATGCCGTACACCTCGTTGACGTCGTCGTTGCGGAAGAGCGGGAAGATGAGCCCGTGTCCGATGAATACCAGACTCGCGGCGATGATGCGTAGTGCGGTCAGGGAGGGAAGTCTCGTCGGAACGGACTCCTTGGCCTGTGTCGCCGCCCCGTCTATCGCTGTCATATTCGCGGCCGTCCTTTCCAGGCGCCAGGGGCTGTGTGCACGGCTGATGCGATTGCCATTTGCGTTGCCGGCAATCTAGCAACGTGGATCCCCCGTCAGTTCTCTCGAATTGCGGATTTCCGCGCGCCCGGTTGCGGCCCGCGAACCGGTCCGGCCGGATCCCCGCACGGCCCATCGCAATCGGGAGGATGCGCAGGCCAACCCGGTGAAGCGACCGTGGACGCGTCGTGTCAGCAGCGCCGCCGGGCCGTGGCGCGACCGCGACGGGCGTCGCTGTGGACGCCGGTCACCGGTCGGCCGTGCAGAGGCGGAGCGCGCCGAACGCGGGACGACGGTTCCGCTTTGACGTTCGAGGGGTGGCCATGGCCGTGCCAACGAAGACCACATCGGAGCCGGGCTCGTCGGAACTGCCCAGCTATCCGATTCCCCGCGAGTGCCCGTACCACCCGTCGCCGGAGACCGCCCGGCTGCGTGAGCCCGGGCCCATTTCGAAGGTGCGGCTCTACGACGGCAAGGTCGCCTGGTTCATCACCGGACCGACCGAGGCCCGCGCCCTGCTCGCCGACCGGCGGGTCTCCAACCGCTCGGACTTCCCCAACTACCCGGTGATGGACGAGCGGCACACCCGGATGCGGGCCACCCGGGAGATGGCCAAGGAGGAGGAGGGCGGCTTCGCCGGCGCCCTGTTCGGGGTGGACCCGCCCGAGCACACCCGGCAGCGGCAGATGCTGGTGCCGCGGTTCACCGTACGCCGGGTGGCGGTGCTGCGCCCGGAGATCGAGCGCATCGTCGAGGAGTGCCTGGACGCGCTGGTCGACGAGGGCGCGCCGGGTGACCTGGTGTCCACCTTCTCCACCCCGGTGCCGACCCGGGTGGTCTGCGCCTACCTCGGCGTGCCGTACGCCGACCGGGCCATCTTCGAGCCGCTGGCCCGGGACCTGTTCGAGCCGGAGCGGGCCGACGAGGCGATGGAGAAGCTGACCGCGTACCTGACCGACCTGGTCGAGGCGCGGCAGGCGCAGCCGGCCACCGGTCTGATCGACGACCTGATCGCCGGCCAGGTCGCCAAGGGCACCCTGACCCCCAAGGAGCTGGTCTCCTTCGCGATGGCGATCCTGGTGGCCGGCACCATCACCACGTCGAGCATCATCGGGCTGGGCACCCTCGCCCTGCTGGAGCACCCGGAGCAGTACCAGCGCCTGGTGGCCGACCCCGATCTGGTGCCCGGCGCGGTCGAGGAGATGCTGCGCTACATCTCGCTGGTGGAGCAGCTCGCCCGGGTGGCCACCGAGGACATCGAGATCGGCGGGCACGTGATCCGCGCCGGTGACGGCATCCTGGTCAGCTTCGCCGGGGCCAACCTCGACCCGAGCGTGACCAGCCACCCGGACACCCTGGACATCACCCGGCCGCCGTCGAACCACCTCGCCTTCAGCTACGGCATCCACCACTGCCTGGGGCACAACCTGGCCCGGCTGGAGCTGGACATCGCCTTCCGCGCCCTGGTGCGGCGACTGCCCGGGCTCCAGCTCGCGGTGCCGGCCGCGCACATCCCCACCTACCAGAGCGGGGACGTGCAGCGCCTGGCCTGCCTGCCCGTCGTCTGGTGATCCGTGCCGCCCCGACCGGCCCGCCGGACGCCTTGTCCGGCGAGCTGCCCACCCCGCCGTAGCCCCCGAGGAGTCCGATGCACAACGTAGACGGCGCGGTCGCGCTGAGCACCGAGGTGTTCGCCAACCCGTTGGCGCTGCTCACCCAGCTGGGCGAGCGGCGCCCGGTCCACCGGGTGACCCTGCCGGACGGGATGCCGTCCGTCCTGGTCACCGGCAACCGCGAGGCGCGGGAGGCGCTGTCCGACCCGAGGCTGGTCCGCAGCGTCGAGGCAGCCGACCCGGAGCTGCACAAGTACCACCCGTTGGCCAGCGACGACTACCCGCTCTCCCGGCACATGCTCTTCGCCGACCCGCCGGACCACGCGCGGCTGCGGCGGCTGGTGTCCAAGGCGTTCACCCGGCGCCGGGTGGAGCAGATGAAGCCGCGCATCCAGGAGATCACCGACCGGCTGCTCGACGCGGTGATCGCGCAGGGGCGGGCGGACCTGGTCCGGGACCTGGCGTTGCCGCTGCCGATCGCGGTGATCAGCGAGATGCTGGGCGTGCCGTTCGAGGACCGGGACGAGTTCGAGCAGCACGCCGAGACGCTGACCGGGATCAACGCCTCGGCCAGCTTCGACTCGATCATCGCCGCCGGCACCTGGTTCGACCGGTACCTGACCGATCTGGTCGAGCTGCGCCGCAAGGATCCCCGCGACGACCTGATCTCGGCCATGATCGCCGCCCAGGAGCAGGGCGACCGGCTCAGCGACCTGGAGCTGCGCTCCAACGCGCTGCTGCTGCTCAGCGCGGGCTTCGAGACCACCGTCAACCTGGTCGCCAACGGGCTGCTGGCGCTGCTGCGCCACCCCGACGCCATCGCCCTGCTGCGGGCCGAGCCGGCGCTGATGCCGAACGCCGTCGACGAGCTGCTGCGCTACGACAGCCCCGTCTCCTGCGTGACCTACCACTTCGCCCGGGAGGCGCTGGAGATCGGCGGCTTCGAGATCCGTCCCGGCGAGCACGTGGTCATCGCCGCCGCGGCGGCGAACCACGATCCCGCGGTCTTCGACGACCCGGGCCGGCTCGACCTGCGCCGGGAGAACAAGGGGCAGATCCTCAGCTTCAGCCACGGCATCCACTTCTGCCTCGGGGCGCCGCTGGCCAAGCTGGAGGGCGAGGTGGCGTTCGAGACGGTGCTGCGCCGGTTGGAGGGCCTCGCGCTGGCCGTACCGGCCGACGAGCTGACCTGGAAGGCCAGCTTCGTCCTGCACCGGCTGGAGCGGCTGCCGGTCACCTTCACCGCACGACCCTGAGCCGGTCCGGCCCGCCACGGCGGGCCGGGGCGGATCCGGCGGCCGCCGGCCCGGTGAACCGGGTCAGCGGCCGTCGTCGTGTCGGCCCAGGTGGGCCAGGAGGCGGGCCTGCCCGTCCGCGTCGGCGGGCGGCGGCACCGCCGGGCCGAAGCCGAACCGGACCTCCTCCTCGCCGACCAGCTCGACGGTGCGCCAGAGGTGGTCGATGTCCGTCGGGTCGATCCGGGCCCGCCGGCCGAGGGCGCGGGCCAGGTCCCAGTGGTGCACCACCAGCTCCATGCCGATGGCCCGGTCGATGACCTCGGCGTACGTCCAGTCACCGAGCCGTCCGCCGACCCGCGCGCCGGCGACGGCGGGGTCGGCGAGCGCGGCGAGGACCTGCTCCCGGATGGCCCGCCACGCCCCGAGCGGGTCCTCGGCCACCGGCGGCACGGCGCGCCGCGGCGCCCCGGCCCGTCCGAGGTGGACGGTGTTCATCTCGGCGACGTGGGCGACCAGGTCCCGCACGGTCCAGTCCCCACAGGGCGTGGGGCCGTCCCACCCGTCCTCCGGCACCGAGGCGACGGTGCGGGCGAAGACGTCCGAGCGGCGCAGGTACCGGTCCGCGACCTCGTCCATGCCGGCACTATAGGGCGCGTCGGGCGGCCCGACGCCGCGCACACGCCGGGCGGTCGGCCGCGGCCGACCGCCCGCGCACTCCCGGTGCCCGGCAGTCGCGGGACCCCGCACACGCCGGTGCCCGGAGGCGGGACCACGCACACGCCGACGCCCGAAGGCGGGACCGCGCACACGCCGGTGCCCGGCAGCGGCGGGGACAGCCGCTGCCGGGCACCGGGGATCGGGGCCGGTCAGCTGGGGTTGATCTTGCCGGCCTTGACGTCCAGCCGGGACAGCACGTCCACGATCGCCGAGGACGCCCGCTTGGCCTGCTGGTCGTCGAGGACCAGCGGCGGAGAGAGCACCAGCGTCGGGCCGTAGTTGCGGGTGATGATCCGGTGGTTCTCGTAGAGCTCGTCGGCGACCGCGAGGGCGAGGTCCGGCGCGACCGGCTCGCGCGTCTCGGGGTTGGCGACCAGCTCGATGCCGACGGTCGCGCCCTCGACCCGGACCTCGCCGACGGCCGGCAGCGCCGCGGCGGGGGCCAGGCCCGCGCGCAGCCAGTCGCCGATCTCCAGGGACCGCTTCAGCAGCCCCTCGTTCTCCAGCAGGTCCAGGTTGGCCAGTGCCACCGCGCAGGCCGTGGGGTGACCGGAGTAGGTGTGGCCGTGGAAGAAGCTGGCCTGCCCGGCGGCCATGACGTCGGCCACCCGGTCCCGCATCAGCACCGCGCCGAGCGGCAGGTAGCCGCTGGTGAGGCCCTTGGCGGTGACGATGATGTCCGGGTCCATGCCGCGCTCGGCGGAGTCGAACCAGGCGCCGGTACGGCCGAACGCGGTGATCACCTCGTCGGCGATCAGCAGGATGCCGTAGCCGGTGAGCAGTTCCCGCACCCGGGGCCAGTAGTCGGCGGGCGGGGCGATGACGCCGCCGCCACCGAGGATCGGCTCACCGATCATCGCCGCGACGTTCTCCGGCCCGAGCCGCTCGATCGTCGCCTCCAGCTCCCGCAGCAGGAAGTCGGTCGGGTCCTCGCCGCCGTACATCTCGCTGTGGTACGGGTACGGCGGGGTGACCTTCTCCACGTGCGGCAGGTTCGGCCCGACGCCGACCTGCATGTCCGGGATGCCGGTCGCGGTGCCGCCGCCGAGGGTGGCGCCGTGGTACCCGAAGTGCCGGGCGATGATCCAGTTCCGCTCGGTCTGCCCGCGCCGGTGGTGGAACAGCCGGGCCAGCTTGATCGCGGTGTCCACGCCCTCGGACCCGCCGGAGGTGTAGAAGACCCGGTTGACGTCGCCCGGGGCGAGGTCGGCCAGCCGCTGGGCCAGCAGCGCCGACTTGTCGTTGCCGAACTCGAAGAAGCTGGTGAAGTGGGCCAGTTCGGTGATCTGCGCGGCGGCGGCCTCGGCCAGCTCGCGACGGCCGTGGCCGACCTGGGCGACCCAGATGCCGCCGCCGAGCATGTCGAGCAGTTCGCGCCCCTCGGCGTCCCACACCGTGGAGCCGACGCCCCGGACGATCATCCGGCGGAACGGCCGCTGGTCGCGCTGGTGCGAGTGCAGGACGTAGCGCTTGTCCAACTCCCCCAGTTCGGCGCCGGACACGGCGCGCCCGGCCCTGGTCGTAGAAATCGTCACGTGACCACTCCCTCGTGTGCAGACGATGCGGGCTTGCCGGTACGTGGTGCGGCCCGGGGACACCGGTGCGGTGGCCCGTCACGGCGGACGACACCGTGGCGATCCGCGCCGCCGGCGTCGTCGCCGGTGACGACGGCCGCATGGGCGACGGTCCACTCCACCGCCCCACCCGCCGGCCGGGGCGTGGACGGCCGGGCGTACCTGCGCCCCTGCTGGTGGATTCCCCGAAACAATGGCAGCCGGCCGCCGCGGGAACATCTTCCGGCGTGCGCAGCCCTGATCACGCACCGCTCCGGCGCCACGTCACTTCGTGACGGTGCCGGGCCCGCCAAATAAGCACTCTGGAAGATGCCCGGGCGGTATGCCGCTGATTACGGTACGCGTTCGAGGTGGGAATGGCGGCGGCTGGAACAACGTGCAGCGGCACCTTCCACACCGGGCAATAGCGGCAAATACAGAATTGACGCCGCGTTTACCAGGATGGGGGAGAATATGCCCGTACGGGGCAAGAAGATAGCCACGGTGTTGGCTGCGATGACGCTGGTGTTCGCCGCCGGGTGCGCCGACGGCGAGTCGGCGACCAAGGAGACGAAGGCCGAGGCGTCGGCCCCGGCGTCGCCGAAGGCGCCGGCCGACCTGAAGGACCTGCTGACCAACCCGCACGCCGACCCCAGCAAGGACGAGGTGCTGACCTTCGACTTCAAGCAGGTCGCGGAGAAGTCGCTGCTGGCGCCCCCGAAGGGGATGGCCTTCACGCCGGACTCCTGCGTCAACTACGTGACCCTGGGCGACGCCGCCGGCACCCCGCTGCAGACCGCGCCGGCCGCCACGATCGCCGGCCTCAACGGCTGGATGCAGTTCAACACCGCCAGCCCGGTGGGCAAGGACCACAACCTGGGCCACGACAACTTCTTCGCCCAGTTCGTGGTCGAGCTGCCGGAGGGGCCGAAGCTGGCCGAGATGCACAAGGCCGCGCTGGAGTGCGCCAACGGCGACATCACGCTGGACGGCAAGGTCCCGGGCAAGCTGAGCAACGTCGACTTCCAGACCCCGGCCCTGCCCGGCGCCGAGACCATGGGCCTGCTCCAGCGGATCACGTTCCCGCCGCAGAAGGACAAGGCGGCCGCCAAGGTGCTCCAGACCTTCTACGGCCACGTCGACCCCGACGGCGGGGTCGACCGCCCCAAGCACATCGCCATGGTGGTGATGGGCAACGTGTTCTACTACGGCATCGTCACCGACGCCGAGACGGCGATCAAGATGGCCGCCAACTTCCACCGGCTGGCGACCGCGCGCGGTCTCGCCTGATCCGGACCCACCCGTGCCCACGCCCGCCAGGGGGCGTGGGCACGGTCGTGTCCGGGGTAGGGGCCCACGCCCACGACGGGTGTGGGCAGGGTCGTGTCCGGGCTCGCTGACCCACGCTCACGGCGGGCGTGGACACGGTCGTGTCCGCGGCCCGGTAGCCGGCGGCGAACGGGCGGTCCTTCCGCCCGAAGGAGCCGACCGGGGCAACACAGAAGATGCCCACCCCACCATCGAATGCCACCATTACCTCGTGGCCGAAAAGGCGGAAAATCAGTCCGCGTAACATTTTCGGAGATTGCTGGTCGTGGTTCGCCGCCACCGACCTCGATCGACCCGAAATCCACCTCGCAAAACAATTCGGCACCATTGTCGACAGCTTCCGGAACGGCGTTGGCCGGGGGTGCGAGGGTCGCCGGCCACGATTCGTAGAACCGCTGACAGCGTCCCCGGTTTCGCTCGACAGGCAGGAGATGGTCGCCGTGGGTTCCGAAGTTGGAAATCGCGTGGTGGTGCTCGGCGGGAGCATCACCGCGTTGTTCGCCGCCAGCGCGCTGAGCGAGGGCTACCGGGAGGTCGTCCTGGTCGACCGCGACGACCTGCTCGACGTCTGGGACGCGCGCCGTGGCGCGCCGCAGGGCCGGCACATCAACGGCCTGATCGCCCGCGGCGCGCGGGCGATGGAGGACCTGTTCCCCGAGATCACCGCCCAGATGGTCGCCGCCGGCTGCCCGCTGACCGACCTGGCCGGCACGGTCAAGTGGTACATGAACGGCAGGCCGCTGGCCCAGACCCGGGCCGGGCTGACCTGTGTGGCCGCCCGGCGGCCGGTCATGGAGGCGCACGTGCGCCGGCGCATCGCCGCGCTGAAGAACGTCACCTTCATGGAGCGCACCGACATCACCGGGCTGGTCTTCAGCCAGGACAAGTCGCGGGTCATCGGCGCGCGGGTGCAGCGCCAGGGCGAGGGCAACAGCGAGGAGATCCTCACCGCCGACCTCGTCGTCGACGCCACCGGCCGGGGCTCGCGCACGCCGGTCTGGCTGGAGGCGCAGGGCTACCCGCGGGTGCAGGAGGAGGGCACGAAGATCGGGCTCGGCTACGCCACCCGGCACTACAAGCTGCGGCACGACCCGTTCGGCACCAGCCACTCGATCATCTCGGTCGCCTCGGCGGACAACCCCCGGGGCGCCATCTTCACCAAGTCCGACAGCAACAAGGTCGAGCTGACCACGTACGGCATCATGGGCGACCACCCGCCCACCGACCCGGAGGGCTTCAACCAGTTCGTCAAGTCGCTCTCCGCCCCGGAGATCTACGAGGGCATCTCCGACGCCGAGCCGCTCGACGACCCGGTGCTGTTCAAGTTCCCCACCACTTTGCGCCGGCGCTACGAGCTGATGTCCCGCTTCCCCGACGGGCTGCTGGTGCTCGGCGACGCGGTCTGCACCCCGAACCCGGTCTTCGCCCAGGCGCAGACGCTGGCCTCCCTGGAGGCGCTGGCGCTGCGCGACCTGCTGCGCGCCGGCCAGGCGCCGAAGTCCAAGGAGTTCATGCGCACGGTCGGGCGGATCATCGACCCGGCCTGGGAGATGACCGAGGCGATCAACCTGACCTTCCCCGAGGTCGAGGGCAGGCGCACCCCCAAGGTCCAGGTGCTGCACGCCTACATGAAGCGGCTGCAGGTGGCCGCCACCAAGGACGCCAGCCTCACCGAGGCGTTCATGCGCTCCGCCGGGCTGGTCGACCCGCTGGAGGCCCTGCTGCGTCCGAGCGTGGTGTGGCGGGTGATGCGTCACTCGCGGGCCGAGATGCCGCTGCTCGGGCGGTTCTGACCCGCCGCCGCCCCGGGACCCGGTCGCGTCCCGGGGCGGTCGGACATCGCCGGCACGGCCCCCGACGGACCCCGTCCCCGCCCGGGACGGGGTCCGTCCGTGTCGCCGCGCCGGGTCGAATCACCCCCGGCGGTCACCGTGAGCACGTATCCTCCGACGAGGCGCCGACCGGGACGCGCCGGCACGGCCGCGCGTCCGCCGGCGCCCGGCGGCGTACCCGGCCGCCCCGTCAGCCACCAGCGACAGCGCGCCCGAGGGGGGACCATGACCACCCGCAAGCCCAGCGAGTCCCGGATCCGGACCCGGATGGCCCGCACCGGCGAGAGCTACGCGACCGCGCGGGCCGGGCTCTCCGGCGCCCGTACGTCGCCGAAGCCGGTGACCGACGCCGGCTGGGCGCTGCGCGGCGGCCTGCACGCCGAGACCTCGAACCTGACCAACGTGCTGGCCCACCTGGGCGGCGACGCCGCCCCGGCGCGGCTGAGCGAGGCGATGCTGCTCGGCGTCGGCGGCGGCCTGGGGGCCGGCTACATGCTGTGGGAGATCAAGGGACAGACGCCGAACCTGTTCCTGGGCTTCCGGTACCGCTGGACCTTCCACGACTGGGCCGAGCGCACCATGGACCGCCTCGGCGTGGGCTACCAGGTCAAGACGACCGGCAGCAGCAAGGCCGCGGCCACCGCGCTGCACGAGCAGCTCGCCGACGGCGCCCCGGTCCTCGTCACGCCGGACCGGCAGGTGGTCGGCTACTGGCACCTGCCCCCGGAGTACGCGCTGGCCGGCCGGGGCCGCCCGGTCTTCTCCGGCGCCCGGCGCAGCCCGGTGGTGGCGTACGCGGCCGCCGACGACGGCATCCGGCTCGACGACCGCAACCTCGCCCCGCTCACCGTCGACGCGGACACCCTGGCCGAGGCGCGCGCCCGGGTCAGCTCCACCAAGAACCGCATGATCGTGGTGCACACCGTGCCGGAGGAGATCGCGCTGGCCGACGCGGTGCGGGCCGGCATCGCCGACTGCATCACGCAGCTGGACGCCAAGGCCGCCACGGTCGCGCTGCCGGCGTGGAGCAAGTGGAGCCGGCTGGTGACCGACCAGCGCAACGCCAAGGGCTGGCCCAAGCTGTACGGCAAGGGCGGGATGGCCACCACGCTGCTGTCCGTCTGGGAGCACGTCGAGCCGGCCGGGCTCACCGGCGGCAACCTGCGCGACCTGTACGCCGACTTCCTGGAGGAGGCGGCGCCCCTGCTCGGCGACTCCGCCGACGCGGCGGCCGACGCGGCGGCGCTGTTCCGGCAGGCGGCGCGGCTGTGGCACGACGTGGCCGAGACGGCGCTGCCCTGGGACGTGCCCGAGTACGCCCGGATCCGGGAGCTGGTCGCCACCATCTCCGCCGGCGTCGCGGCCGGTGACTCCGCCGTCGCCGACCGCGTCGAGGCCGCCGAGACGCTGTGGGACCTGATCGCCGAGTACGACCGCAAGCCGCCCGCCGAGCCGGACCTGGCCCGGCTGTCCGAGCAGATCCAGGCGGTCCACGACACCGAGCGGGAGGCCGTCGGGGCGCTGCGCCACGTGGTCGGCTGACCCGCCGTGGCGGCGGGCGCCCGGCCCGGCGCGGCTCAGTAGTCGCGCAGCTCGTCGCGCAGCCCGCGCAGGTCCTTGAACGAGGAGAGGTCGTCGACCCGCCAACCGTCCAGGTCGTACTCCGCCAGGCACTGGTCGACGAACGCCTTGTAGCCGTCCAGCTCGCCGCCGAGGATCTGGGCGTTGAGCAGCTCGACGCGGGTGTTCTCGTGGTTGCCGGCGTAGTTGCGCTCGTACAGCTCGTGCCGGCCGCCGAACTCGGAGCCGACCGCGTCCCAGAGCAGCTTCATCAGCTTGACCCGCTCCGCCGCCTCGACCCCGCCCGAGCCCCGCACGTACGTGTCGAGGTAGCGGCGCAGGTCCGGGTTGGCGAAGTCCTCGGCGCTGGAGTTGACGTAGATCAGGCCGCTGGCCACGTCCTGGAGCACGATCTCCCGTACCCGGGCGTAGCCGACCTGCATGAACCACCGGTACGCCATGCCGTAGGCCGGGTTGGGCAGGACCGCGCCGTTGTGCCAGGTGATCGGGTTGCGGGCGGCGGCGTCGGAGAGCCCCCAGAACAGGTTGCGCCAGGCCAGCACCTCCCCCAGCCGGCTCTGCACGCCCCGGAAGTCGGCCGTCCCGGTCGTCTCCAGGGCCTTGGCCAGCAGCCCGGCGATGAACTCCAGCTTGACCGCGAGGCGGGTGCAGCCGTGGAAGGTGAAGCGCTCGGTGAAGCCGGACCGGCCGGCGAACATCTGCACCTTGCCGAGGTCGCCGTAGATGAAGACGTTCTCCCACGGGATGAGGACCTTGTCCAGCACCAGGATGGTGTCGTTCTCGTCCAGCCGTGAGGAGAGCGGGTAGTCGAACGGGCTGCCCATCACCGCGGCGGTGGCCGAATAGGACGGACGGCAGATCAGCTTCATCCCGGGCGCGTCCATCGGCACGGTCGCCACCAGGGCGAACTCCCGCTTGCGCACCGGCAGGCCGTAGTGGGCCAGGAAGTTGTGGTGGGTCAACGCCGAGGCCGTGGCGACCACCTTCGCGCCGCTGACCACCACCCCGGCGTCGGTCTCCCGTTCCACGTGGACGAAGACGTCGGAGACCTCGTCCGGCGGGCGGGACCGGTCCACCGGCGGATGCACGATGGCGTGGTTCCAGTAGAGGACCTTCTCCTGGGCCTCCCGGTACCAGCGGCGGGCGTTGTCGGCGAACGGCTCGTAGAAGTCGGCGTTGGCGCCGAGGGTGCCGAGGAACGAGGCCTTGTAGTCCGGGCTGCGCCCCATCCAGCCGTAGCTCAGCCGGGCCCACGCGGCGATGGCCTGCTGGTCGGCCACCAGGTCCTCGGCCGAGTGCGGGGTGGTGAAGAACCGGTGCGTCCAGCCCTCGCTGCCGGTGTCCGTCGGCGCGGTCAGCACCGGACGCTGCCGCGGGTCGTGCAGCGCGTCGTAGAGCCGGGCGGTCATCCGCACCGGGTTGTGGAACGCCGGGTGCCGGGTGACGTCGCGCACCCGGTCGCCGTAGAGGTAGATCTCCCGGCCGTCGCGCAGCGACTCGACGTACTCGTCACCGGTCATCGGGCGGGTCCGGCGCGCGCCGGTCGCCGGACGGTCTGCCAGTTCGGTCATGGGTCGCCTTTCGCCGGGCCGGGCAGGCCGTCGGGGCGGAGCGGACCGGGCGATCGGCACGGCCGGCCCTGGTCCGCCTTCAGCATGGTGAGCGCCGGACGGCGGGACAAGGCCGTACGCCGCAGAGCGCAACCGGGAAGACGCCGACCCCTTGTCGGCGCACCCGCGCCGGGCCCGCCACGCCCGGTGGGACTTCCGTGACACCGGAGTCGCATAGAGCGATGACTTTCCTGGGGCCGTGCCGTCTCAACAGTGAGCCGCAGGACAGCGCGGCCGATATCGAGAGGACCAAGAGCATGACTACAGTCGACGGGCAGGCGGGCGCAGCCGCCGCCCCGGCCGTGGCTCCTCGGGCCACCTGGCGGGAGTGGCTCGGGCTGGCCGTGATGTGCCTGCCCACCATGTTGACGACGGTGGATCTCAACGTCATGTTCCTGGCGTTGCCACACGTCACCGCGGACCTGGGCCCGAGCAGCACCGAACAGCTGTGGATCTCGGACATCTACGGCTTCATGATCGCCGGCTTCCTGGTCACCATGGGAACGCTGGGCGACCGCGTCGGGCGCAAGAAGGTCCTGCTGTTCGGCGGCGCGGCCTTCCTCGCGTCGTCGCTGCTGGCCGCGTTCGCGACCTCCACGATCGTCCTCATCGTCGCCCGCGCCCTGCTCGGTGTGGCCGGCGCGACGCTGATCCCGTCGATCCTCGCCCTGCTGCGGACCATGTTCAAGGACCCGAAGCAGATGGGCGCCGCGATGGGCCTGTGGGGCACCTCCCTGATGGCCGGCGTGGTGCTCGGCCCGGTCATCGGTGGTCTGATGCTCGGCGCGTGGTGGTGGGGTTCGGTGTTCCTGCTCGCCGTGCCGATCATGGGCCTGCTGCTGCTCGCCGGCCCGGCGCTGATCCCCGAGTCCAAGGACCCGAACGCCGGCCGGCTGGACCTGTTCAGCGTGGCGCTGTCGCTGCTGGCCATCCTGCCGTTCGTCTACGGCCTCAAGGAGCTGGCCCGCAACGGCTGGGAGCCGGTGCCGGTGGTCGCCCTCGTGGCGGGGCTGGTCTTCCTCGTCGTCTTCCTGCGCCGGCAGGCCACCCTGGCCCACCCGCTGCTGGACCTGAGCCTGTTCAAGATCCGCGCACTGTCGACGGCGTTGACGATGGCCCTGATGATCGCCTTCGTCATGGGCGGCGCCGGCCTGATGGCCAGCCTCTACATGCAGATGGTCGAGGGGCTCAGCCCGGTCCGGGTCGGCACGCTGCTGCTGATCCCGTCCATCGTGATGATCGTCGTCGGCAACCTCGCCCCGGCGATCGCCCGCAAGGTCCGCCCCGCCTACGTGCTCGCCGCCGGCTCGCTGATCGCGGCGATCGGCATGGTGGTGCTGACCCAGGTCGAGAGCACCGCCGGGCTGACCACCCTGCTGGTCGGTCTCGGCGTCGTCTACGTCGGTGGCGCGTCCGTCGGCCCGATGACGCCGTTCCTGGTGATGTCCCAGACGCCGCCGGAGAAGGCCGGCGCCGCCGGCTCGCTCTCCTCGGCCGTCGGCGAGCTGGGTGTCGCCCTGGGTGTGGCGATCCTCGGCCTCATCGGCACCGCCACGTACCGGGGCCAGGTCGACGTCCCGGGCGAGCTGCCGGCGGACGCGGCGGCCACCGCCAAGGAGAGCATCGCCGGCGCCACGGTGGTCGCCGAGCAGGTCGGTGGCCCGTCCGCGGGTTCGCTGCTCGACTCGGCCCGTGAGGCGTTCACCAGCGGCCTGAACACCGTCGCGCTCGTCTGCGTCTTCGTCTTCGTCGCCCTGGCCGTGGTGGCGTTCGCCGGGCTGCGGCACGTGCCGTCGCTGGGCGACATGCCGATGCCGGGCATGCCGCCGAAGGAGCCGAAGCCGGCGGCCGACGCGGCCGGGTCGGCGCAGCCGGTGCACTGACCGGACGAGTGGCACCAGCACACCACGGCCGCTCCGGTCACCCCTCGCGGGTGACCGGGGCGGCCGGTGCCGTTCCCGGACGTGGCTCCCGCGCCGGCGCGGCGGAGGCACCACCCGCCCGTGCCCGGCCGAGCCACGGGCGGACGTACGGGTGTCCCGGCTCAGGGGCGTCCCCGGTGGCGGGCGTGCCGCGGGTCCGGCCCCGGGCGGTGTCGCGAACGGTAGGTGGACCCGACGGGACGGCGGACGGAACAGCCGAGCGACCCGGCCCCACGCCCGGAGCCGGGCGGTGGGCGGGGCCGACAGAACCGGCCCGGAGCCGAGCGGTGGGCAGGGCCGACAGAACCGGCCCGGAGCCGAGCGGTGGGCGGAGCTGACAGAACCGGCCCGGGGCCGGGCGGTGGGCGGACGTGCGGCGCCCCGGGCCGGTGGCCGGCCCGGGGCGGTGTGCGCGGGTGGGGTCAGGCGGCCGGCGGGGCCACCGTGCCGGCGGTGGGCGTGGCCAGCGAGGGGTTGGCCGGCGGGGCGACCGGGCGCAGCGGCGCGTGCCGCAGCACCCGCAGCACCATCGACGGGCGCATCAGCGCCTGGGGCGGGTCGATCAGCCCGGCGACCCGCATGAAGCCCTCGGTCACCCGGGCGTCCCTGGTGGCCGCGTACTGCACCCGGGCCATGTAGGCGTTGCCGACCCGCACCTGCAGGGTGCGCCGGCCCTGCACGCCCGGGAAGTCGAGATCGCCACCGGCGGAGATGTCCCACGGGGTGTCGATCACCCGCGACACGTCGGCCATGAACGCGCCGGTCCGTGGCGGCCGGCCCCGGCGCAGGTGCTCCCGCAACGTCAGCGCCTCGATGGAGGCGACGCTCATCCCCTGCCCGTAGACCGGGTTGAAGCTGCACACCGCGTCGCCCATGACGAGGAGCCGGTCGGGCATCCGGGTCAGCCGCTCGTAGCGACGCCGGACGCTCGCCGGGAAGGTGAACGACACCGGGTCGTCGAGCGCCTCCGCGTCGTGCACCGCGTCGTAGACGTCCGGCACCGGCAGCGAGCGGACGAAGGCGAGGAAGCCCTCGGGGTCGGTCGGCGGATGGTCGCCCAGCACCCCGGTCAGCGACAGGATGCAGACGTCCCGGCCGACCTGGCCGAAGAACGCGCCACGGGGGTGCGCGGGCGAGGCGACCGGGTTGATCGACTGCACGCCGTCGAACATCTCCGGACGCAGCCGGTAGTGCCGGGTGGTGTAGGCCAGCCCGACCTTGACCCGCTCCTCCTCCGGCCGCTGGTAGCCCAGTTCGGCCAGCCAGGCCGGGGTGCGCGAGCCGCGCCCGGTCGCGTCGACCACCAGGTCCGCGTCCAGTTCCTGCGGGGTGGCGCCGTCGGTGCGGGGGCGGACCCGTACGCCGACCACCCGCTCCCGGTCGTCGGTGGTGACCAGGCCGAGGACGTCGTGCTGCTCCAGGAACCGCACGTTGGGCAGGGCCGCCACCCGGCTGCGGACGTGGTGCTCCAGCACCGGCCGGGGGGCGGTCACCGAGACCAGGCCGGTCCGGGCCGGACGGATCTTGCGGGCGTTGAAGAACCAGCGCATCTCGCCGAGGTCCCCGGTCGGCACGCCGGCCGCCCGCAGCTCGTCGGTGATGCCGGGGAAGAGTTCCTCCATGTTGAGGTGACCGCGGGCGTGCAGGCCGTGCGCGTGCACCGTGTGCGGTGCGCCGCGCCGGGGCTCGCGTACGCCCAGCAGCGTGTCCCGGTCGACGACCAGGACCTCGCCGTAGGACTCGGCCAGCACCCGGGCGGCGAGGACGCCGGCCATGCTGCCGCCCAGTACGACGGCGCGTCTACCGATCTCACTCACTGCCGCAACCTCCCTGACGACGACCAGTTCCACCCACCCGGCGACGACGCGGCCCGGGACGCCGCGGCGGTCGCCGTCGGCACACCGGAGCGCCTCCGCCCCGACCGCCCACGGCGTCCCCGGCGGGTCACCGCGGGTCGGGCGGGCGTCGCCGCGGCGGTCGTCGCGCCGGCCGCACGGCCAGCGTCACGGTCACCCGCTGCCGGCCGCATCCTCTGCCGTGCGGTGCGCGGCGCCGCTCCCGCCGGCACGACCGGCACCGGCCACGCCGGCATGCCACCCACGGCCACTGCGGCGAGTGGTCCCGCCACGACGAAAGGTGAGCTGAGCCGCACCCCATCCGTGCTACGGTTTTGGCCGACCGTCATCGATCAGTTGCTGTCGGGAGCGGGGCACGTTCAGTGAGCCGTGTGAAGGTCAACTCCACCGAGTTCGAGGCACGCCCGTCGACGCCCCTCGACGAGGTGGCATTCGGTCGTCTGGTCGAGGGTCACCGCCGTGAGCTGCAGGTCCACTGCTACCGGATGCTCGGCTCCTTCGAGGACGCCGAGGACCTGGTCCAGGAGACGTTCCTGCGCGCCTGGCGCAAGCGGGACACCTTCGAGGCCCGGTCCACCTTCCGGGCCTGGCTGTACCGCATCGCGACCAACGCCTGCCTGGACTTCCTCAGCCGCCATCCCCGGCAGCCGCGCGCCGGGCGCAGCCCGCTGCCGACGGAGGCCGGTCCCCGTCCGACCACCTCGGACGAGGTGTACTGGTTGCAGCCCTACCCGGATCGGCTGCTGGAACCGGCCGCCCCGGCCGACGCGGAGCCCGACGCGGCGGTGGTCGCCAAGGAAACCATCGAGCTGGCGTTCCTGGTCGCGATCCAGCACCTGCCGCCCCGCCAGCGGGCGGTGCTGATCCTGCGCGACGTGCTCGGCTGGCCCGCCGCCGAGGCGGCCGAGCTGCTGGAGGTCAGCGTCGCCTCGGCCAACAGCGCGCTGCAACGGGCCCGGGCCAACCTCAAGGACCACCTGCCGCCCCGGCGGATCGAGTGGGCGCCCACGGAGGATCCGACCGACGAGGAGCGCGCGCTGCTGCAGCGCTACATGGGGGTGCTGGAGCGCGCCGACACCGGGGCGATGGCCCAGCTGCTGCGGGAGGACATCCGGATCACCATGCCGATGCCGGTGCCGTGCGTGCCCGGCATGCCCGACCCGGCCTGGTGGGACCGGTCCTCCTTCCTGGCCAGCCTGCGCGACGTGCTCGACCCGGGCTCGCCGGCCTACCTCGGGCAGTGGCGCAGCGTGCCGACCCGGGCCAACCGGCAGCCGGCGGCGGCCCACTACGTGCGCCGTCCGGGCGACACCGCCTTCCGTCCGCAGGTGCTGGAGGTGCTGCGGATCGCCGACGGCAAGATCGTCGAGATCACCGCCTTCGAGCCGGACCTGTTCCCGGCGTTCGGCCTGCCGGCGGCCCTGTGACCGCTCGCCCCGCCGCCGGGGCGACGACCGTCCGCCGTCGCGGCCCGGTCGCGCACTCTGACGTGCGGCGGAGCCCCACCCGCCGCAACGCACTCGGGGAGATGCGGGCCCGGTCCGGCCTCTGTGATCCTCGGGGTTGACCGGCCGCGCCGACCGGCGCCGTCCTCGGCGGAGCAGCCCCGCACCGTACGCGCCCCCGCTCGGGGGCGACGGGGGACGTCCGTACCGCCCAGCCGACATGTCCAAGGAGGGTGCTTTGCTCACCACCGATGTCCCGACGCGCGAGGATCTCGTCCGCCGCGCCTCCGACCTCGTACCCGTGCTCCGCGGGCACGCGGCCTGGTCCGAGGAGAACCGCCGCGTCCACGACGAGACGATCGCCGCCATGGCCGACGCCGGCATCTTCCGGTTGCGTCGGCCGCTGCGCTACGGCGGCTACGAGGCCGACACCCGGACGCTGGTCGAGGTCGCCTCGGAACTGGGACGGGGTGACGGCTCCGCCGCCTGGGTCGCCTCGGTCTACTGGATCCCGACCTGGATGGTCGGCCTCTTCCCCGACCACGTGCAGGACGAGGTCTTCGCCACCCCCGACGTGCGGGTCTGCGGCACGCTGAGCCCGACCGCCCAGGCCACCCCGGTCGACGGCGGCGTCGTGGTCAACGGCAAGTGGGGGTTCATCAGCGGCGCGCCGCACGCGCACTGGCAGGAGATCGTCGCGATCCAGATCAGCCCGCAGGGCGAGCCGATGCCGATCCTGGCGCTCGTGCCGATGTCGGAGCTGACGGTCGTCGACGACTGGCACACCAGCGGCCTGCGCGGCACGGGCAGCGTCAGCACCGTCGCGCAGGACCTGTTCGTCCCCGCCGACCGGGTGCTGCCGCTGGGCGCCATCGTGCAGGGGCAGGGCGCCTCGGTGGCCAACGCCAAGTCGCCGATCCACCGGGCCCCGCTGCTGCCGGTCGCCTCGGCCTCCTCGGTCGGCAGCGTCGTCGGTCTGACCCGCGCCGCCCGCGACGTGTTCTTCGAGCGGCTGCCCGAGCGCAAGATCACCTACACCGACTACGGCAGCCAGCAGGAGGCGCCGATCACCCACCACCAGGTGGCCGACGCGGTGATGAAGGGCGACGAGGCCGAGTTCCACGCGCAGCGGCTGGCCGCCCTGGTCGACGGCAAGGCCGTCGACGGCGCGGAGTGGACCGTCGAGGAGCGGGCCCGGGCCCGCGCCGAACTCGGCGCGGTGTGCCGGCGCGGCAAGGAGGCGGTGGACGTCCTCGCCCTCGCCAGCGGCGGCTCGTCGGTCTACGACGACGTGCCGATCCAGCGCATCGCCCGGGACGTGCAGGCGATCAACCTGCACGCGCTGATGAACCCCACCACCAACGCGGAGCTGTACGGACGGATCCTCTGCGGCCTCGCCCCCAACACCCTCTACATCTGAGCGTCCCCTCCACGACGGAAGGATCCCTCCCGTGACCACGAACAGCCTCGCACCGGACGTGTCCGCCGACGACCAGGCCGCCGTGGCGGCCGTGCCCGGGCGCATCGTGCAGGCGTGGGCGGCCAACGACGCCGACGCCTTCGCCGACGTGTTCACCCCCGACGGCACGATGATCCTGCCCGGGCTGACCCGCAAGGGCCGCGACGACATCCGCGCCTTCATGGCCCAGGGCTTCGCCGGCCCGTACAAGGGCACCCAGGTGACCGGGCAGCCGTTCGACGTCCGCTTCCTCGGCGCCGACGTGGCGCTCCTGCTCACCGAGGGCGGCGTCCTCGCCCCCGGTGAGACGGAGGTGGCCGCCGAGCGCGCCATCCGGGCCTCCTGGCTGCTGGTGCGCACCGACGACGGCTGGCAACTGGCCGCGTACCAGAACAGCCCGCGCGACGCCGGCTGACCCGGCACGTCCCACGGCGCCGGTCGGAGTCCGCTCCGACCGGCGCCGTCGACGTGTCACCCCACCCCTTCCCGCAGAGCAAGGAGAGCGGACGTGCGTGTACTGGTCACCGGCGGCACCGGCTTCATCGGGTCGCACTCCGTCGCGGCCCTGCGCCGCGCCGGACACGAGGTACGGCTGCTGGTCCGGGACCCCGCCGCGGTGGACCGCGCGCTGGTCCCGCTCGGGCTGTCCACGGACGACGTGCGGACCGTCGTCGGGGACGTGACCGACGAGGAGTCGGTGCGACGGGCGGTCGACGGCTGCGAGGCGGTGCTGCACGCCGCCTCGGTGTACTCCTTCGACACCCGACGGCACGCCCGGATGCGGGAGGTCAACGTCGGCGGCACCGAGGTGGTGCTGGACGCGGCCCTCAAGGCCGGCGTCGACCCGGTGGTGCACGTGTCGTCGATCGTCGCCCTGGCGCCCACCGGGGGGCGCCCCCTCGCCACCGACCTGCCGGTGGGCCGGCCCCGGGAACGGTACATGGCCACCAAGGCCGCCGCCGAGGAGGTGGCCCGCCGGCACCAGGCGGCGGGGGCGCCGGTCGTCGTCACGTACCCGATGGCCACCCTCGGGCCGCACGACCCGTACCTCGGCGACCAGCTCGGCCGGCTGCGGGCGCTGCTGCGCGGGCAGCTGCCCGTCTGGCCGGGTGGCGGGTTCCCGGTCGGCGACATCCGCGACGTCGCCGACCTGCACGTCGAGGCGCTACGCCCCGGGCAGGGGCCGCGCCGCCTGCTGGCGCCCGGCCGGCGGCTGTCCACCCGCGAGTTCGTCGCGACGGTACGGGAGGTCACCGGCCGCCGGCTGCCGGTCGCCTACCTGCCGTCGGCCGCGGTGCTGCCGGTGGGGGCCGCCACGTCGACGGTGCAGCGGATCTGGCCCTGGCACATCCCGGTCGAGTACGGCGCCGTCTACACCTGCCACTGCGACCTGCGCACCGGCGACGAGGTGCCGGCGCCGTCGCGTCCGGTCGCACAGACGATCCGGGACGCCGTCGCCTGGCTGTACCGCACCGGCCGGATCACCCGGCGGCAGGCCGGCCGGGCCGCGCAGCCGGACTGACCGCCCCCGCACGACGACGCCGGCGGTGACCCTGCACGGGTCGCCGCCGGCGTCGTCGTACCCGGGGTCAGGCCCGGCCGGGCCCGCCCAGCAGTTCGACGAGGGTCTGCCGGAAGGTGGTGACCATCGACCGGACGGTGCTCTCGACGAACAGGTTGGTGGTGAAGCCGACGCTGCCGACCAGGCCGCCCTCGGGGGACGCCTCCAGCCCGAACAGCACCCCGTCGGGGATCTGCGAGCCGACCGACGCCGACACCACCCGCCGGCGCATCGCGGCGAAGTGCAGGTCGCCGTGCTGCTGGCCGAACATCATGTCCGGCGACTGGGTCACCTGGAGCACGCAGGCCGCGGCGTTCGGGCCGATGGCCTCGTTCATGACGTCCGGGGCCTCCTCCAGGATCTGGATGAACGGCAGCTCGTGCGCGTACGCGGCGAGGCAGGCCGCCCGGGTCCGGGCGATCACGTCCGGGAACTCGTCGGCGCCGGCCAGGTCGACCCGGATGGGCAGGAAGTTGTAGAACGAGCCGACGGTGTTCTGCACCCAGGCCGGATGGCGTCCGGGGGTGAAGGTCGGCACCACCAGGTCGGTGCGTCCGGTCTGCTCGCGCAGCTGGGTCAGGTACGCGGCCAGCAGCACCATGAACGGGGTGCTGCGGGTGCGCGCCGCCAGGTCGGCGGTGGCCCGGCGGAACTCCTCGTCGAGCAGGAAGCGGTACCAGGAGGTGACGAAGGGCTCCTCGGACCGGGTGCGGTCGGTCGGGACGGCGACCACCTGCGCGCCGCGCAGGTTCTCCCGCCAGAACTCCCGCGCCCGGCGGACCTTGTCGCTGGAGAGGTTCTCCTGCTGCCAGCGCACGTACTCCCGGTACTGCCGCACCGGGGGCAGCTCCGGGGCCCGGCCCTCCCGCCGGGCGGAGTAGAACTCGGCCACGTCGCGCAGCACCAGGTGCACCGACCAGCCGTCCACCGCGGTGTGGTGGGCGGCGAGGACCAGCACGCCGTCGCGGGCGTCGAAGCGGCCGAGCACGGCCCGCAGCAGCGGCATCTCGTCGATGCCGAACACGCCGGCCTCGATCTCGTTGGCGAAGTCCTCGGCGACGAGGTCCCGGTCGCGTCGCGGTCCGGCCCGCAGGTCGCGCACCTCGAGCGGGACCGGCGCGGGCGGGCGCACCTGCTGGTACGCCTCCTCCCCGTCGCGCACGATCGAGGTGCGCAGCGTCTCGTGCCGGACCACCACGTCGTCGAGGGCCTGGCGCAGCGTGTCGACGTCGAGTTCGCCGGTGACCCGCCAACCGCCGACGATGGTGTACCGCGGCCCGAACGGCCCAGTGTCGTCGCCGTGGTCGATGTGGTGCAGGAACTGCTGTTGCAGGGAGAGCGGGACACGGGTCCCGGTCTCCTCCGTGGCCCCCGGGCCACCGGCCGAGGTCGGTGGGGGCAGCAGGGTGTCGGTCATCGGGCTCCCTTCCGTCAGCCGGCCGGCTGCGGCGGCGTCGACCAGTGCAGGCCGTCGGTGGACGGCACCAGTCCCCCGTCGCGTACCGGGATGTTCTCGTCGGTGCTCTCGCCGAGCTCCGCCTGGATCTGGATCCGGGTGCCCTCCTTGGACACCGACCGGGCCAGGGTGGAGCGCAGCAGGTCACGGTCCTCGCCGGCCTCCTGCACCGGCTGCGCCACCATCTCGGCCAGCTCCTGGTACGCGGCGCCGCGCCGCCCGCCGTTGGCGGGCGAGACGAGCGCGGCCTCGTTGGACGAGCCGCCGCCGACCAGCTCCACGAAGGACTCCACCTCGGAGGCGACGTTGTTGGTGACCTTCTTCGCCTTCCAGAAGTAGGAGTTCTCGTCCTGGTGCATGTCGTAGAAGGCGACCAGGAAGTCGTGGAACCGGGCGTACTCGCGCCGGTAGCGCACCTCGAACTCCTCGAAGCAGGTCGTCTCGTCGACCTCCCCGCCGCGCAGCACCGTGTTGATCGACCGGGCGGCCAGCAGCGCGCTGTAGGTGGCCAGGTGCACGCCGGAGGAGAAGACCGGGTCGATGAAGCAGGCGGCGTCGCCGGCCAGGACCAGCCCCGGCCGCCAGAACTTCTCCTGGATGTACGAGTAGTCCTTGCGGACCCGGATCTCGCCGTACGGGCCCTCGGTCACCCGGCGGGCGTCGGAGAGGTACTCAGCGATCATCGGGCACTGCTGGATCAGGTCGAGCAGGGCCTTCTCCCGGTCGCCCTGGGCCCGGTCCAGCGCCTCCGGCATCAGCACCGCGCCGACGCTGGTCAGCTCGTCGGTGAGCGGGATGTACCAGAACCACCCGGCGTCGAAGGCGACGGCGAGGATGTTGCCCCGGTTCGGCGCGGGCAGCCGTTTGCCGCCCTCGAAGTAGCCGAACAGCGCCAGGTTGCGGAAGAACTCGGAGTAGCGCCGCTGGCCGCCGACCCTGGTGTGGATCCGGCTCTTGTTGCCGGAGGCGTCGACGACGAACCGGCTGCGCACCTCGCGTCGGACGCCGTCCGGGCCGCTGAGCAGCACCCCGTTCACCCGGTCGGTGTCCGCGTCGACGAGCACGTCCACCACCGACGTCTCCTCCCGGACCTCGACGCCCTTGCGCCGGGCGTTGTCCAGCAGGATCTGGTCGAAGCGCATCCGCTCCACCTGGTAGGCGGTGGCGGCGTCGCCGGCGAACTTCGAGGACAGGCCGAAGGAGAAGGTCCACGGCTCGGGGTTGGCGCCCCACCGGAACGTCCCGCCCCGCTTGGGCATGAAGTTGGCCCGGCGCAGGTCCTCCTCCACACCGAGGATCCGGCAGATGCCGTGCACCGTGGACGGCAGCAGCGACTCGCCGATCTGGTAGCGGGGGAACCGCTCCTTCTCCAGCAGCAGCACCCGGTGGCCCTGCATGGCCACCAGCGTGGAGATGGTGGATCCGCAGGGGCCGCCGCCGACCACCACCACGTCGTAGTCGTACCCGTTGTCCATCATCGGACCTCCCTACCCGGCGTCCGCCGGAGCTCAGCGCAGCTCGACATCGGTCTGTCCGAGGGCGGCGACCAACTCGCCCCGGGTCAGCGCGTCGGCGACCCGCTCGATCTCGTCGGACATGAAGCGGTCCCGGTCCAGGGTGGGCGCGATGGCCCGGACGAACTCGTACGCCGCCGCGGAGGCGGGGCTGAGCCCGGGGCGGCGCCCGGAGATGTCCACCGCCTGGGCGGCGGCGAGCAGCTCCACCGCGAGGATGTGCTGGTTGTTGCCGAGCACCCGGCGGGCGTTGCGGGCGGCGATCAGCCCCATGCTCACCACGTCCTGGTTGTCGCCGTTGGACGGCACGCTCTGGGTGCTGGCCGCGCCGATGGTGCGGTTCTCGGCGACCAGGGCGGTGGCCGGGTACTGCGCGCCGGCGAAGCCGCTGTTGAGGCCCGGGTCGCCGGTGACCAGGAACTCGGGCAGGCCGTAGCTGAGGTGCCGGTTGAGCAGCCGGTTGGTCCGCCGCTCGGAGAGCACGCCGAGCTGGGTGAGCGCGATGGTGACGAAGTCCATCGCGAAGGCGATCGGCTGGCCGTGGAAGTTGGCCCCGTGGAAGACCTCCTGCCCCTCGAAGAAGAGCGGGTTGTCGTTCGCCGAGTTCAGCTCGATGTTCAGCTTGTTGGTGGCGTGGTACAGGGTGTCCCGCACCGCCCCGAGGACCTGCGGGATGGCGCGCAGCGAGTACGCCTTCTGCATGTACACGTCGGTGCGCTGCACGTCGACGCCGTCCTGCTTGCCCTCGGCGAGCTGGCTGCGCAGCTGCCGGTGTTCGACGGTGAGCGCGCTGCCGCGCATCAGGGCCCGCATGTTGGCCGCGGTGTCGATCTGCCCCTGGTGCGGCCGGGCCACGTCGTGCCCCTCGGCCAGGAACGGGCTGGTGGAGCCCTGCAACGTCTCGATCACCAGGGCGGTGACGATCTCGGCCTGCCGGACCTGGTCCATCGCCCGACCCACCACCAGGGCGCCGAGGCCGGTCATCGCCGAGGTGCCGTTGATCAGCGCCAGCCCCTCCTTGAAGCGCAGCTGCATCGGCTCGATGCCGTGCTCGCGCAGCACCTCGCCGGTGGGCACCCGCCGGCCGTCACGCAGCAGGTAGCCCTCGCCGATGACGGTGCAGGCGATGTGCGCCAACGGAGCCAGGTCACCGCTGGCGCCGAGCGAGCCGATCTCCGGGATGGCCGGGGTGAGGCCGAGGTTGAGGTAGAGCGCCAGCCGCTCCAGCAGCTCCGGGCGGACCGCGGAGTGCCCCTTGGACAGCGCGTTGAGCCGGGCGGTGACCACGGCCCGCGCCTCGTCCTCGGCGAACAGCGGACCCACCCCGGCGGCGTGGCTGCGGACCAGGTTGGTCTGCAGCTCCACCTCCTTGGCGGTGTCGACCAGCATGTAGATCATCTCGCCGTAGCCGGTGGTGACGCCGTACACCGGGACGTCCTGGCGCACGATGTCCTCGAACAGCATCCGGCTCTTGCCGGCACGGGCCAGCGACGACGACGCCACCTCGATGGGCGCGCCCTCCTCGGCGACCCGCCGCACCCCGGGGATGTCCAGGTCCTCGCCCGTGATTTCCACCGCCTGCGCGGTCTTGGCCAACGTCAATGCACTCACTCCATCGCGTCCGTGACAGCTCTCAGGTCTGCCGAATCCGCTGGTACCGAACTGTCGTGGGCCGCGCCCGCCGCCTCGACCAGGGCAGCCATGCCGGCCAACGTGTTGTGGGTGAAGCACTCCCGCAGCGCCACGGTGACGCCGAAGCGTCGCCGGATCCGCGCCACGAGCCGGGGGACGAGCAGCGAGTGCCCACCGGCGGCGAAGAACGTCGCCTCGGCGTCGAAGCGCCCCCCACCGAGCAGGTCCGACCAGATCTCGGCCAGCCCCTGCTCCACCGGGCCGGTCGGGGCCCGGCGCGCCGACGCCGACCTCGGCGCGGGCAGCCGGCGGCGGTCCACCTTGCCGGCCACGGTGCGGGGCAGCCGCTCGGGCACCGTCTCGAAGGAGACGAGCACCATCGCGGTGCCGAACCGTCGCCGCAGGTGGGCCCGCCACTGGCCGGCGCCGGCGAGCGGCGCGCCGTCGGGTCCGCGACGCGGCACGACGTACGCGGTGAGCCGGACGACCAGCCCGTCGGCGTCGGTGACCGGCACCACCACGCACTCCGCCACCGAATCCTGCGCGGTCAGCGCCGCCTCGACGTCGGCCAGCTCCACCCGGGTGCCGAGGAGCTTGACCTGGTGGTCGCGGCGGCCCCGGAACTCCAGCAGCCCGTCCCACCGTCGCCGGGCCAGGTCGCCGGTGCGGTACCACCGCAGGCCGGTCCCGTCGTCCGGCCGGCCGGCGGGGGCCCGGAAGGCCGGCCCGTCCGCGCCGACGCCGACGTAGCCGTCGCAGACGTGCCGGCTGCGCACGACGATCTCGCCGGTGACCCCGGTCGGGCAGGGCCGGTCCGCCTCGTCGAGGACCAGCACCTGCCGCCCGGGGATGGGCCGGCCGATCGGCACGGTCGCCGGCACCGGGCCGGTGATGTCGTGCCAGGTGGCCGCGATCGTCTCGGTCGGGCCGTAGATGTTGGCCAGCCGGGTGTCGGGCAGGACCCGGCGGAACCCGTCGACGAGCGGGCCCGACAGCGCCTCGCCCATCAGCACCAGCCGGGTCAGGGCGGTGGGCCGGTCGGCCGGCGGCCGGGCCGTGATGACGGCCAGCAACTCCCGGGCGAAGCTCGGTACGGTCTGCAGGAAGGTGATCCGCTCCCGCACCAGCCAGTCGGTGAACTTCTCGGGGTGCACCCGGATCCGCTCCGGCACCGGGTGCAGCGTGCCCCCGCCGACCAGCGTGGCGAACACCTCGCAGAGACTCGGGTCGTGCTCCGGGGTGACCCACTGGGCCACCCGGGCGCCCGGCCCCAGCCGCATGGCGTCGGCCAGCCACCCGACGAACTGGGCGAACGCCCGGTGGGTCTGGGCGATGCCCTTGGGTCGTCCGGTCGAGCCGGAGGTGTAGGCCACGTAGGCGGTCCGGGACCCGGGGTCGTCGACCGCCGGCCCGGCCGGATCCGCCGGCAGCGGCGGCAGCGCGGTGACGTCGACCAGCCGGCCGTCGAGGTCGTCGCGGAACCAGCGGGCCAGCTCGTCGGCCGGGTCCTCGCCCGCCCGCAGCAGGCAGGCCGGGCGCAGCTCGGTCAGGATCGCCCGGCCCCGCTCCCCCGCGTCGCCGGTGCCGAACCAGACCAGGTGCCCACCGGCGCGCAGGATGCCCAGCGACGCGGCGAGCTGCCACGGCCCAGGGGCCATCCGCACCGCCACCGGCGCGCCGTCGACGGGCAGCCCGCGCAGGTGCCCGGCCACCGCCGCCGCCCGGCGCTCCAGCTCGGCGTACGTCCACCGGTCGGGCACGCCGGCCACGGCGAGCGCGTCCGGGATCCGGCGGGCGTGGTCACGGATGGTCTCGTGCACCGGCGGTGGCTCGACCGTCGGAGCGTCCGGGGCCGGTTCGGCCGGGGCCGGGGCGTCCAGCGGCAGCCGGTCCAGCGGGGTGTCCGGGGCGTCCAGCGCGGCCGACAGCAGCGTCCGGACCTGCCCGAGCAGGCCCGCCGCCGTCGCCGTCTCGAACCGGTCCCCCCGGTGGGCGAGCGTGCCGGTGACCGAGGGCCAGGTCCGGCGTACGGTGACCACCAGGTCGGCGACGGTCGGCCCGCCGTCGGCGATCTCCGCCGCGCGGGTCTCGGCGCCGGCCAGCCGCAGCTCGGCCTCCGGCCCCGGTACGGCCAGCAGCACGTCGCAGAGCGGCACCCGCCCCGGGTCCCGGTCGACGGGCAGCGCCCCGACCAGCCGCGCGAACGGCAGCTCGCGGTGCGCGGTGGCGGCCCGGAGGACGTCGGCGGCGCGCCGGAGGACCTCGGTGAAGGTGGGGGCGCCGCCCAGGTCGGCGCAGAGCACCAGCAGGTTGTCGCAGGGGCCGACGAGCCCGGTGAACGCCGGCGGCAGCACCGGTACGGGCAGCACCACGCTGACCCGGTCGTCGTCGCCGTAGCGGTGCAGGACGGCCTGGAGGGCGGCGAGCAGCACCACCGTCGGGCTGACCTGCCGGGCCCGGCAGAACGTGGCGAGCCGGTCGGCCAGCTCGGTGCCCCAGTCGAACGGGACCAGGCCGGCGGGGGCGGACGGCCGGCCGGCGGGGTCGTGGTCGGCCGGCAGTGCCACCGGCGGCGGGGGCGGGGTCAGCGCGGCGGTCCACCAGTCCCGCAGCCGTCGTCCGGCCGGACCGGCGACCAGGTCGCGCTGCCAACGGGCGTAGTCGGCGTAGCGCAGCGCCGGCGGCAGCGACGGCGGGCCGGCGGTCGCGGGTTGCACGACCGCGGCGTAGCAGGTGGACAGTTCGTCGACGATGATCGAGACCGACCGGTCGTCGGCCACCGCGCGGTGCAGGGCCAGCACCAGCCGGTGCGCGGTGGGGCCGGTGCGCACCAGCGTCAGCCGGGCCAGCGGCCCGTCGGTGGCGTGCTCGGGGGCGGTGGCGGCCGCCGCGCAGACCCGGTCGGCGGCACGGTCGCGGTCGGCGGCGTCGAGGTGGCTGAGGTCGACGTGGACGAAGGCGCCCTCGGGGTCGGCGGAGAGCACCGGCACCGGGCGGCCCGCGCGCTCGGCGAGTCGGGTCCGCAGCACCTCGTGCCGCCGGAGCACCGTCCGCCAGGCCGCCCGCAGCGCCGGCGCGTCGAGGGTCCCGTCGACCTGCCAGGTGCGGACGATCCGGTGCACGCCCCGGTACGGGGCGAGGTGGTCGAGCAGCCACACGCCGTCCTGCGCCCAGGACGTGCGGACGGGACCGGCATCCGTTCCGGATGTGCCGACCACCGTCGTGTCTCCGCTCGTTGTCACGGTCGAATCGTGGCATGCAGCAATGGGGTGGTCTTCTCAACAATTGCGATCTCTAAATCGAACACGCACAATTGCCCGCCCTGGATTTCTCCGGGGCGGCCCGACGCGGGAAGGGATACCCGCGCGCCGTCCCGCAGCCGCGTCCGCAGCCGCGCAATCGCAAGGATGCGCGGGCCCGTCGACCGCGCGGAGCATGGGTGCGCGGTACGCCGTGCCTGCTGCGGTCCGGCGGTGGCCGGCCGGCCACGGGTACCGGACCTGGCCTGGGAGGGAGCACTGCGCATGACGGAGATCGATCTGAGCGGTTCGAGTCAGTCAGCGGTCGAAAAGCGTGTCGAGGCGATCTGGCGCGACGTTCTGCACATGCCGCAGGATCGGCCGGACGCGACTTTCTTCGAATTGCAGGGACAGTCCATCTCGGCGGTTCGCATCGTCACCCGTATCGAGGACGAACTCGGTGTGGTGGTGGACGTCGGGCTCCTCTTCGAGGACCCGGACCTGACCACCTTCACGGCGGCGGTCGTGGCCGCCGCGCTGCCCGGGCAGGACGCGCAGGCGGCCAGCCCCGCCTGACCCGCGCCCGGTCCGACGCCGCGGATCCACTCTCGGGGGTGGGTCCGCGGCGTCGTGTCCGGCCCCGGACCGGCGGCCGGGTCGTCGACGCCACGGACACGGTCGTGCCCACCGACGGTCCCGCACCGGCCGGCGGGCGCGATCCACGGCGCGGGTGACCCGCCGGCGGCGCACACGACGGGACCCCGGGCCGGCGGGCCCGGGGTCCGGTGCCGACGCCTCAGCGGCGCCGGGCGATGGTGAGCCCGTCGGCGATCGGCAGCATGACCGTCTCGAAGCGGTCGTCGGCGGCGAGGGTGGCGTTGAAGGCGCGCAGCGTCTGCGCGGCGCGGCGGGGCAGGCCGGGCTCGGCCAGCTCCGGGTCCAGGACGTACCCGTCGAGCAGCACGTTGTCGGCCAGCAGCAGCCCACCGGGACGCAGCAGCGGCAGCACCGCCTCGTAGTAGGTCGGGTAGTTCATCTTGTCGGCGTCGATGAAGACCAGGTCGACGACCGTGTCGGCGGGCAGTGACCGCAGCGTGCGGGCCGCCGAGCCGAGCCGGAAGTCGATCCGGTCGGCCACCCCGGCCCGCTCCCAGTGGGCGCGGGCGATGTCGGTCCACCGGTCGGTGACGTCACAGGTCACCACCCGGCCGCCGGGGGCGAGCCCGCGGGCGATGGCCAGGGCGGACAGCCCGGTGAACGTGCCGATGTCCACCGCGGTGCGGGCCCCGACGAGCCGGGTCAGGATGGTCAGCAGCGCGGCCTGTTCGACCGTCACCATCATCCCCGCCGCCTCGCCCACCGCGAGGGTCGCGTCGACCAGCCCGCTCAGCGCCGGGTCCGGCGGCGAGCTGGAGCGGGCCAGGTAGTCCTGGACCGCCTGGTTCACCGGCACGTGCTTGACCTCGGCGAATCCCGCGTTGCTCATGCGTCACCTCCCCGACGTGCCGGCCGCGCCGTCGCACGTCCATCGATCCACGGTCGCGACCATCGTCGACCCGTGCCCCGGGCGGGGGCATCCTGTGCTGTGCGGCGCCCCGGACGCGACGACCCTGTCGCGCGCCCGGGGCGCGGCGGTCGGCGCCACGGCCGGCGCCGGTAGACGTCCGGCGCTCACACCGTCGCCGAGGAGACGGCGGTGACCCGCATCGGCAGCCCGCCCCGGATCCGCAGGGAGAGCATCGGCTCGGGCACCACCTGGTACGACGGGTCGGCGGTGAGCCGCAGCTCCCGCATCACCATGGCGGTGACGAAGGTGGCCTCCATCAGCCCCAGGTGGTTGCCGACGCAGAACCGCGGTCCGGCGCCGAACGGCACGTACGCGTACCGGGGCCGGCCTCCGGAGCGGGCCGGGTCGAACCGGTCGGGGTCGAACCGGTCCGGCTCGTCCCAGAAGTCCGGGTGCCGGTGCAGGGTGTACGGGCAGATCAGCACGTCCACGCCGGCCGGCACGTCGTACCCGCCGATCTCGTCCGGCCCCTGCGAGATGCGGGAGAGCATCCACACCGGCGGGTAGAGCCGTATCGCCTCGTTGATCACCTGGGCGGTGAACCGCAGCCGGGCCAGGTCCTCGTGCACCGGCAGCCGGTCGCCGAGCACCTGCACCGCCTCGGCGCGGACCCGTTCCCGGATCTCCGGGTGCCGGTCGAGCAGGTGGAAGGTCCAGCCCAGCGTGCTGGCGGTCGTCTCGTGCCCGGCCAGAAGCAGGGTGACCAGTTCGTCGCGCATCCGCAGCCGACCCACCCGCGGGTCCGGCTCCTGCCGGGTCGAGACGATCAGCCGGGACAGCGCGTCGTCGCCCTCCTCGCCCCGGGCCCGCCGCTCGGCGACCAGCGCGTCGACGACCCGTTGCAGCTCCCGCCGGGCGCGCCGGAACCGGAGCTGGTGCGGCAGCGGCAGCCAGGTCGGCACCGAGCCCATGGTGACCATCTCGAACATGGCCTGGTCCTGCATGACCTCGAAGTCGTGTCCCACCGAGCGGTGCCCGCTGAGGTCGCTGTCGAGCAGGGTGCGGCCGAGCACCCCGAGGGTGAGCCCGGTCATCTCCCTGACGATGTCGACCGGCGCGCCGTCGCGGTGCTCGCGCAGCCGGTCGACCAGCCGGGCGGCCTCCTCGACCACCACGCCGGCCTGGGCGGCGATCCGCTTGGCCTGGAACGCCGGCTGGATCACCCGGCGCTGCTTGCGCCACAGCTCGCCCTCGCTGGTGAGCAGGCCGTCGCCGAGGGCCCGCCGGGCCTGGGCCAGCCCGACCCCCTTGTGGTAGTTCTGGCTGTTGTCGGCGAGCACGTGCTTGGCGTGGTCGGGGTGGTTGAAGAAGTAGAGCGTCTTGAAGCTCGGCCCGAGCCGGACCGCGTCACCGTAGCTCGCCGCCGTGCGCATCAGGGCCAGCCGGTCGCGGGCGAGCTGCCAGAGCGTCCGCAGCATCGCCGGCCCGGTCGGACCCGCCGGCACCCGGCGGGCCTGCGTGGCCGTCATCCCGTCACCCCGCCCCGGGCCGTGGCGTGCCACGCCGGCACGCCGCCGGGCAGGTCGACGCCGTCCGGGGTGAGCTGCCGGAACCGGCCGTGGACGAAGAGCACGCCGTCGGCCTCGGGCTCCCGGCGCGCCGAGAGCAGGCTGCCCACGAAGATGGTGTGGTCGCCACCCTCGTAGGACCGCCACAGCTCGCACTCGAAGTGCGCCAGCGCCCCGGTGATCAGTGGGGCGCCGGTGACCCGGCCGGGGGCCCAGTCCACCGCGTCGAACTGGGCGGCGCCCAGCGGGCGCCGCCGGTTCGCGAAGTGCCGGGCCACCGGCTCCTGGTGCGCGGCCAGCACGGAGACCCCGAACTGGCCGCGCTCCAGGAGGCTGCGGTGCATGATCGCCTGCTGTTCGACGCAGACGAGCACCAGGGGCGGATCGAGGGACACCGACGTGAACGAGTTCGCCGTCATCCCGTGTGGACAGTCCCCGCCGACGGTCACCACGGTCACGCCCGTGGCGAACGTGCCGAACGCGCGGCGCAACTGGACGGGGTCGGACGGCTCGACGGCGGACTCTGACTGGACGTTCACGTGTACCTCCCGTGGGTCGCTACGCCGCCCGTACCCGTGCCCGGTAGGGCGCCAGGGCCCGGGCCAGCGACTCCGGGACCCGGGCGGGGCTGGTGCGGTTGTTCGGCCCGCGCATGCAGGCCACCCGTTGCCGGCCGCGGGCGACCAGCACCTCGCCGTCGGGGTGCAGCCGGACGTAGTCGAAGCTGAACTCGATCTGGGTCTGCGCCAGCTCCACCAGCCGCATCCGGATGGCGATCTGGTCGAAGGCGGTGATCTCCGCGAAGAACTCGCAGTCCACCTTCAACGTGAACAGCTTCAGGTCCTCGCGCAGGTCGTCGAGGACCTCCGTGGCCCGGTCGTGCAGGAACATCTCCCGGCACCGCCCCTGCCAGCGCAGGTAGTTGACGTAGTAGACGTTCCCGACGAGGTTGGTCTCCTCGAAGCCCACCGTGTGCCGGTACTCGTAGTAGTCCTCCATCTCAGGACCACCCGTCGGTGAGGACGGCCAGGACGACCGGGGTGGCCGCGTCGCCGACGGTGGTGGCGAGGGTGGCCACCCGTACCGCGTCGGAGGCGAAGACCAGCCAGCCGTCGTGCCGCGCCGGGGTCAGCGCCACCGGCGCGTCCTCCGGCAGGCCGACCTGACGCAGGCAGGCCAGGACCGCCTCGATCCGGGTCCCGGCGGTGTCCCGGTCCTCACCGTGACCGCCGACCACCTGGTCGAGCAGCGCGCCGTGCCGGCCCGACACCGCCGACCACTCCTGTGCCGGGCGCGCCGGCACCGGCCGTACGTCGCAGCCGACCTGGGCGGTGGCCGCCACGGCGAGGCGGAGCCCGGCGCCGTGCGAGACCGCCACTGCGCGATCGCCCACCTTCTCCGGACGGCCGTCCGGGTCGCGGCGCAGCGACACGGCGTGCCCGAGGGCACGGCCGACCGCCAGGGCGTCCGGGTCGCCGGCGTCGGCGTCGCCGTCCGGCTCGACGGCGACCGCCACGGCCGCGCCGATCAGGTCGCCCAGGGTCCGCTCCAGGTAGGAGCCGAGCAGCGGCGCCACCCAGGGACCCCGGCCGTCCTTCTTGCGTACGGCCCGCAGGTGCAGGCCCTCCCACCGCTCGACGACCTCGCCCGTGCCGGTGCGCAGCGCGATGTCGTAGACGTAGGTGTCGCCGTCGCGCTCCCGCTCGGTGGCGCAGTAGCGCAGCTCCCCGTCCGCCCCCATCCGGGGCCCGGCCGGGTACAGCCGCTCGATCGCCACCGGCAGCAGCGTGGCGTCCGGCACGCAGACCTGGTTGCCGTGCATCAGCGCGTCCCGGACTCCCGGGTCGCCGAGCACCAGGGTGCGCGACAGGTAGGCGCTGAACCAGTCCGTGTCGGGCATCGTCGCCACGTCGGCGTCGACGTCGCGGGCGGCGGCCCGGTGGAAGCCGCGCAGCCGCTGGAAGCGGGCCCCCTGGAACAGCGTGTCGCCGTACAGGTCCCGGGCCGGGTCCAGGGGCACCGGCGGCAGGTCGTCGGCGACCTGCTCCGGCGGGCCGGCCGGCACCGGTGCCTCGACGAAGCGCAGCTGCGCCTCGAAGTGGTCGGCGGCGAACCCGGTGTCCGCGGTACGGATCACCGCCCGCACGGTGTCGTCGGCGGTGACCAGGGCCGCGATCCGGATGGTGGTGCTGCCGTGCGGTGGCACCACGATCGGCCGGGCGAACCGGGCCTGCTCGATGACCGGCACCTGCTCGCGCCCGGTGACCGCCATGGCCACCTGGGCCATCGCCTCCATGCCGAACACGGCCGGGAAGAGCAGGTTGCCGTCGAGCAGGTGGTCGGGCAGGTACAGGTCGCTGCCGGCGGTGAGCTCGACGTCGGTGACCAGCTCGACTCCGTGGTAGCGGACCTGGGGTCGGTCCACGAAGCGCAGCAGCGGCAGCTCCGGCTCCTCGAAGCGCAGCGTGTCCAGGCCGTCGGCCCGCCCGCTGACCACCACCACCGGCGGGGTCTGCGGATCGCCGACCAGCCGGCGCAGCACCGCCACGCCCTGGTCGGGGGTGATCGGGGTGATCCCGTCGCGGGTCAGCGACTCGACGACGGAGAGCCGCTCGCCCATGCCGACGCCGGACCAGACCGACCACTCCAGGCAGAGCGCCCGGCAGTGCGGGTGCTCGGCGCCGAAGCGCCGGGTCTGCTCGGCGAGCCGGTCGTTGGCCGTGGCGTAGTGCGCCTCACCCCGCAGCCCGGCCCGGCCGATGATGCTGCCGAAGGTGACCAGCAGCTTCAGCCGGTCGGCGTCGACCGCCGCCAGGACGGCGGTGAGCCCACCGACCTTGGGCGCCAGCGCGCCGTGGAAGGCGTCCATGTCCAGCGAGGTCAGCGCCGCCGGCTCGTTGCGTCCGGCGCCGTGCAGCACCGCGGTGACCGGGCCGAGCAGGCGCTGCGCCTCGTCCACGGCGGCCCGGACCGCCTCCGGGTCGGTGACGTCGGCCCGGAAGTAGCGGGCCTCGACCCCGGCGGCGGCGAAACGCTCCAGGTTGGCCGTCAACTCCGCGTCACCGGCCAGTTCGGAGCGGCCCAGCACCGCCAGCTTGGCCCCGGCGTCGGCGGCCAGGGCCAGCGCGCACTCGGCGGTGATGCCCTTCCCGCCGCCGGTGACCAGCAGCACGTCACCCGCCGTGAGCGGGTCCTCGGTACGGCCCGGGGTGATCGGCAGGGCCCGCAGGACCTGCTCCCGGCGTCCGCCCGAGGGGTCGTAGTGCACCTCGTGGTACCCCTCGGTCGCGGCGACCTCGGCCAGCACCCGTTCGGCGGCGTCCAGCCCCGTCGGCAGGTGCACCACCGTGGTCCGGACCCGCGGGTCCTCCAGCCGCAGGGTGCGGGCCAGGCCGCTGGCCCCGAGGCCGTGCTGCACCACCACGAAGCGGTCACCCGCCCCGCCGGCCAGCACCGCCCGGGCCCCCTGCAGGGCCGGTTCGAGCTGCTCCGGTGTGCAGTCCGCGGGCAGCCAGACCAGTACGCCGCCGCCCACACCGCCGGTGGCCAGCGCCTGCCGGACCTGCTCCGCGCGCGGGTCGGTGAGGGCGCCGAAGAGCTGCCAGCTCCCGGCCGGCCCGGCGGGGGCCGGCGTCGGCGCGGGCGTCTCGACCAGGTCGACCGCGAACGCCCGGATGAAGGTGGCCACACCGGCCACCGACTCCGGCTGCGCCAGGTCCTCGGTCAGGCCGGTGCCGACCAGCGTGTCCAGCGCCTCGGCGACCTCCCGAACGGTCGCCGTGGCGACGTTGGTGGGCAGCCGCGACGGGGGTACGCCCAGCCGCTGCGCGGCCTGGTTGACCACCTGGCTGACCGTGATCGAGCTGAGGTGCAGGTCGTCGAGGAGCCGGCTGTCCTCGCCGACCATGTCCAGCGGCAGCTCCGCCCGCTCGGCGACGAGCCGGCGCAGCACCAGCGCCGCCGGCTCCCCGCTGGGCGTGGCGCCGGCCGCGGCGTCGGCCTCTACGGCCCGCTGCCGCGCCTCGGGCAGCGCCACCTCGGGCACCGTCTCGCAGGGGCTGGTGAAGAAGGTGAACTCGTCGACGTCCTTCAGCGGCCGGACCAGCCGGCCGTCGAAGAGCTGCGGGTGCACCCGGGCGGCCCCGACGACGTACGCCGCCGCGACCACCCGCAGCACGCTGGCCATCGTCTCGTCGTCGGTGTCCAGCGCCACCGCCGGCACCGTCACGTCGGTGCGGGCCAGGTCGGACAGGATCCGCCCGGGACCGACCTCGACGAACAGGTCCACCTCCTTGGCGGCCAACGCGACGGCCTGCGCGAACAGCACCGGATCGGTGATCTGGTTGCGCAGCAGCACGGCCAGGTCGGTGTCCGCGGGCAGCTCGGCCCCGGTCACCGTGGAGATCACCTGCCGGTCCAACGGGTGGAACCGCTCACCGGACAGGTACCCGCCGAACGCCTCGGCCGCCTCGGCGACCAGGGGCGAGTGGAAGGCGTGCGAGACCCGCAGCCGCTTGCCGGCGACGCCGGCCGCCTCGGCGCGCTCCAGCACCCGGCCGACCGCGTCGACCGGTCCGGAGACCACCGTCTGCCGCTGGCTGTTGTAGCCGCCGATGACGACCGGATCGTCGCCGAGCAGCCGGCGTACGGTCTCCGGGTCGGCCGGGATGCCGGCCATCGCCCCGTCCGGGCGGCCGTGCTCGGCCATGGTGCGACCCCGGGTGGCGGCCATCCGCAGCACCGACGGCAGGTCCATCGCCCCGGCCCAGTGCAGCGCGGTGAGTTCGCCGAGGCTGTGCCCGACGGCGACGTCCGCCTCGATGCCGAGCGCGGAGAGCACGCTCAGCCCGGCCACCGAGCCGGTGACGATGCGCGGCTGGGCCACCTCGGTGGCCACCACGTCACCGGTGGGCAGCGCCGCCTGGGTGACGATCCGGTCGGCCTGGGTGAACCGGCGGCGCAACGCCTGGGCGGGACGGCCACGGCCGGTGCCCTGCCCGGGGAAGAGGAAGCCGACCCGGGCGGAGCCGCGGGCGTGACCGAGGAAGGCCCGGCCGTCCGCGGCGTACAGCCGGGTCTCCCCCGCCTGGAGGGCGGCGTGCACCCGCAGCAGCTGACGTTCGGCGTCCTCCGGCGAGCGGGCCACCACGGCGGCCCGGTACGGCCGGTCGCCCAACTCCCGGTAGAGGCCGGCGGCCAGGTCGCCGAGCTGGGCGTAGGAGAGCTTGACCACCTGCCCGGCCAGGACGCCGATCCGCTCGGCCAGCTCGGCCGGGGTGTCCGCGTCCAGGGCGAGCAGCTCGACGTTCTGCGTCCGGGCCGCCATCGTGCGGGTCCGGGCGTCCGGCGAGCGGCGGGCGCCCTCCTCGCCCTGCAGCACGAGGTGGGTGTTGATCCCACCGAAGCCCATGGCGGTGATGCCGGCGTGCAGCGGCGCGTCGGCCGGCCACGGCTCGGCGGTGGGCAGCACCCGCAGCTTCGCCCCGTCGGCGGTGAGCACGTCGTGCGGGTCCTCGCAGCCGACGGTCGGCGGCAGCATCTGGTGGTGCACCGCGAGGACCGCCTTGAGCAGGCCGGCGACCCCGGCCGCCGCCTTGGTGTGCCCGATCATCGCCTTGATCGAGCTGATCGCGGCCGGCGTGCCGGACGCCCCGGCGGCGCGACGCGCCTCGGTCAGCGCCCGCAGCTCCGTCGCGTCACCGACCTCGGTGCCGGTGCCGTGCCCCTCGAACATGGCGACGGTCTCGACGCCGAAGCCGGCCCGGTCGTACGCCCGGCGCAGCGCCAGCCGGTAGCCGTCCTCCTCGGGTCGGGTGATGCCGCCCTTGCCGTCGGAGGACACCCCCCAGCCGGCGATCGAGGCGTAGATCCGCCGGCCCTGCGCCACCGCGTCCTCGTGGCGCATGAGCACGACCATGCCGCAGCCCTCGCCCGGCCAGAAGCCGTTGGAGCCCCGGTCGTAGACCTTCATCTCGCCACGGGCCAGCGCGCCGGTCTTGGCGAAGCCGATGATCTCGAAGGGGTCGATCGACAGGTCGACGCCACCGGCGACGGCGACGTCCAGTTCGCCGTCGGCCAGGCCGCGGCAGGCGGTCAGCACCGACAGCAGGGACGAGGAGCAGGCGCCGTCGACGGTGTAGCCGCCGCCCTTGAGGTCGAAGTAGTTGCAGATCCGTCCGGCGATGGTGTTGGACAGGCCGCCGGCCAGGGTGTCCTCGTCGATCTCCGGGAACGGCGCCTTGTAGCGCTGCTCCAGCGCGCCGAGGAAGTCGGCGAGCTGCGCGTCGTCCCAGCCCTGCTCGCGCAGCGCCGCGCCGACGGTCCGGCGCACGTACGGCCAGCGCAGCCGCAGCACGTTGGCCCGGGAGAACTCCCCGGTAAGGGTGTTGCCCACGACCACACCGGTCCGCTCGCGGGGCAGGTCCTCCCCCATCGGGAAGCCGGCGTCGCCGAGGGCCGAGGCGGCCACGTCCAGGGCCAGCCAGTGGGTCAGGTCGGTGGAGCGGTACGTGCTGCCGGCGATGCGGAACTTCATCCGGTCGAACTCGTACCCCTCGATGACGGCCGCGTTGCGCGCGTAGAACCGGTCCGGGACGCTGCGGTCGGCGTCCCAGTAGTCGGCCAGCCGCATCCGCTCGTCCGGCAGGCGGCGGAAGGCCCGCCGGCCGGCGATCACGTTCTCCCACAGTTCCCGGGGCGACGCGGCGTCGGGATATCGGCACGCCAGGCCGACGACGGCGATCGCACTCATGCCGGTACCGCCTCCTTGTGCGAGTTGGGGCCCGCGGCGAGGGCGTCGGCGCCGGTGGGGACCGGGGCGGGCACGCTGCCGGGGGTTCCGCCGGCGGTGGTGGCCTCACGCTGCTCGCGGACCTTGTTGGAGATGTGCAGCGCCCACAGGTACATGCCGCGGATGAGGCAGACACCGGCGGTGGCGAAGAAGAGCCCGTACGCGATCCCCGCGCCGGTGATCACCCCGTAGAGGGTGGCCACCCCGGCGCCGAAGGCGATCTGCGAGGCGGGGCTGGACGGGCTGGTGCCCGGGTCGGTGATCATGTAGTTCGTGAACAGTACGAACGCCACGCTGGTCATCATGCCCAGGGCGCCGAGGATGGCGGTGTCGAGGATGAGGCCGCGCACCACCGCCTGGAGCACGAACGCGGAGAGCCAGCCGAGGATCAGCCACATCCGGCCGGTGAGCTTGGCGTTGAGCATGGTTCCGGCGGTGATGATGATCGCCGGGATCAGCCAGTCGCCGAACGCGTTGGTGTGCTCGGTGAAGTGGTAGGGCGGCGCGATGCTGGCCCACGGGAAGAGGATCAGGATCATCGCGATGCCGAAGTTGGACGGGTTCATGTAGTGCCGCAGCCGGCCCTTCACCGGGGCCCGCAGGATCCACTTCGCGGCGATCGCGACGGTGACGCCGAACATCATCACCCAGACCCGGTCGTTGACGTAGGTCAGCATGTTGACGGCGAGCGAGGTGATGTGCGCGGGGAAGAGGAACTCGACGAACCCGCGCCGGCCGGCGCCGAGGAAGCGCGGCGCGCGGCCCTCGGCGCGGGCCCCGATCACCTCGAGGACGATCTCGACGGTGTATCCGGTGGCGAGCGCGATGAAGGGCCACAGCCAGGGCTGCTCGAAGCCGAGGTAGGTGTAGCCGACGATGTTGAAGATCGTGATCGAGATGGCGAAGCGGCGGAGGGCCGTCGTGGTCTTGGTGTCGTGTCGGACAGGGCTGGTCTTGGTCTCGGCCATCTCCGTTACCTCTCGTTGGCCTGCGAGCCGAGCTGCACGTCGTGCCAGCCCGGGGTCAGCTGAAGGTCCTGCTTGCGGATCTGTCCGGTGCGGTCGCGCCAGCAGAGGCTGACCTTGACCGGGCCGGTCACGTCGGCGCCGAGACCGATGTGCACCTCGTTGCTGCGCTTGCCGGAGTGCCCGCCGCCGCCGTCCACCTTCGAGACGAGCGTGCGGCCGTCCGGGGTGGTGACGGAGACCTGGGCGCCGACGGCGGGCGAGCCGCGGCCGGCCGGGTCGGCGGACTGGTGGGTCAGGCGCAGGCCGAGGAAGGCGCCCGCCTTGGGGCTGGTGTTGTGGTAGAAGATCGGCTCCGCCCACTGCCGGGCCACCGCGAGGTCGAGTCGGCCGTCACCGTCGGCGTCGCCGGTGGCCAGCCCCCGGGTCGGTACGGGGATGTCCAGGCCGAGCTCGGGCGCGATGTTGACGTACCGGCCGTCCTCACCGCGCACGAAGAAGTGCAGCCGCTGGCTGCCGCCGACGTCGTCACCGGCGCGCACGTTCGGCCACCAGTCCGGGTCGTGCACCACGGTGTCGTTGGCGGTGGCCAGCTCCTGGAGCTGGGGCCAGCGGTTGACCTCGCCCCGGACGAAGCCGGTGGCCTGCGCGATGGCGAGCCGGCCGCCGTTGTCGAAGTCGGCCATCTTGACGTCCCAACCCCAGCCGGACCAGGCCAGGCCGAGGTCGGCGCTGCGGTCGTAGAACGGCGCGTCGCCGCCGCTGAACTTCGTCTTCACCTCCGCGTGGTTCTTCGCGGTGTTGATGAAGGCGTAGTTGCTCTCGTGGATGCCGAACGGCGTGGTGATGTTGCTGACGAACAGGTCGTACAGGCCGTCGCCGTCGATGTCGCCGAAGTCGGCGCCCATCCCCTTGAACGAGTCCTTGCCGAGCACCTTCGACTTCGGGACGGTCGCGCTGCGCACCCCGTCGACCAGGACGAACTCGATGTTGCCCGGGGTGGAGCGGTTGTAGAGCAACCGGTCGGGGCCGAAGTCGTGGGCCAGGTACAGCTCGGGCAGCAGGTCGCCGTCGATGTCGGCGGCGGAGGCGCCGAGGGCCCAGCCCTTGGACGCGATCCGGGGGACCACGTTGTCCACCCGCTCGAAGGTGGCGCCCGGCTCCGCGCCCGGCGTGCCGCCGGTCCACCGGAAGATGTAGTCCTCACCGCCGTTGATGCCGTTGGACATCGAGTCGTTCATCTCCACCCCGCCGTCGACGGTGTCGTCGAGGACCGGGCTGTGCGGGAAGTAGTTCCCGATGTAGATGTCGACGTGGCCGTCGCCGTCGAAGTCGTCGATCGCCACCGCGTTGGTGTTCCACAGTGGGCCGTTGTACTCGCCGGCACCGACGCCGGGCACCAGCTCGACCGGACGGAAGGCGCCGTTGCCGAGGGCGAGTGCGCCGCCGCGGGCGAGGAAGAGGATCGGCGTGCGGCCCCAGTAGTAGACCAGCAGGTCCATCCGGCCGTCCTCGTTGAAGTCACCCGGCGCGCAGCCCATCGGGGCGGTGATCCGGCTGATCGGCAGCGGCGCGGCGTCGAGCGCGAACGGCTGGTACCGCTGCTCGCCCTTGCCCGGCGTCGGCGTGACAATCGTCTGGTCCGTGCGGGGATCGGTCAGGCAGAGGTCGTTGGCCAGGCCGTCGCCGTCCAGGTCGTTCATGGCGATGCCGGCGCCCACGGAGGAGATCCAGGCGTCGATGTTGGTGTAGGCCTTGTTCACCTTGCGGACGGACTGCTGAACGGCTCCGGAGGGCAGTGCGATGCCCTTGGGCTCGAACGCGTACCGGGACGCCAGCCCCGACCGCTCCTCGGCGGATGCGCTGGGCAACCGGACGGCGAAGAACATTCCGACCACGAGTGCGAGGCCGATGATCCCGGCTAGCTGCCGGCGCAGCAAGCCAAACGTCGCTGACATGAACTCAAGACCTCCCGTTGGTGACGGACTCGTCGGTGGTGACTCCACCGCGCGTCGCGGTGGCGTACCGGCCCGGGCCGGTCGGGTCACGGGCCGCCGGCGCCGTACGCGTCGCCGGTGGTCCGCCCCCGGCCGGAGGCGGTCGACACGCGACCGGGTCCGGTGCCGGATGGCCCGGAAGGAGACCGGTGGTGTCGCCCGCCATTCGGGGGGACGTGTCAGCAGATCCTCACAGGACGCCAGAAACCCGGGCTACTCGAAAATTGCTGAGCATTGTCGTACATCGAATTGATGACACATATAAATATGATTCCCGGCCACCGGGACAGGGTTTTCGAAAAGGACTGGGCAGGCCACGGTAATGTGCGGCACTAATCTGCTGCGGCGTGCGCCGTCCTGTCGAAATGCTGACGGATGTTGGTCCGCCACGTCTCGTAGGGTGGCGTCGGCCCGCCGTCGTCGGCGCCCGGCGCGGTGTCGTCGGCCAGGGCGACGGCCGCCGGCACGGACAGCTCGGCGAGCGCGGCGGCGGCCACCGCGGAGTGCGGCGGCACGAAGCCCGCGTGCACCCGAGCCCGCACCGCGAAGACGCTGCCCAGCGCCAGCTCCGCCGCGTACGGGCCGGCCCAGCGGCGCAGCGCCGCGAGATCGGCCTCACCGCACCCGCCGGCGAAGGTGGCGGCCAGCCCGACGCCGCTGTACAGGTCCGCCTGGCGTTCCGGGGCGAAGCGGCGCACGGCGGCGTCCACGTCGGCCACCCGGGCGCCGTGGATGAACCACAGGGCCCGGCCGATGCCCTGGTCCACCGCCCGGCCGAAGTAGTCCGGCCGGCCCTGCCAGGCGTACGGCGCGGGCACCCGCTGCTCGTCGACCCACTTGCGCGCGTCGAAGTAGGCCAGGTCGAAGCCGTAGCCGTCGACGGCCAGCCAGGTCATCGTCGGGTGGAACGGGCCCGGCTCCAGATCGGGCACCACCTTGCGCCACAGCGGCCGGGGCAGCCGGGCCATGGCGAAGCCGATGCCGATGTAGGCCAGGAAGAGGTGCGGGGCGCCCGGTCCGGTCAGCAGTTCGCGGGTGCGTCGCCGCCGGCCGCCGCCCATCGCGTCGAGCACGGTGAAGGCCATCGTGACGCCCTCGTACGCGAACCCGCGCATGCCCTCGTCGACCAGCTCGACGCGGTGCTGCACCTCGGTGAGGTCCCGGGCGTCGATCCCCCATTCGAAGCCGCACACGACGGTCCGGGGAATCGCCTCCAGCCGCGCGGTGGCGGCCGACGGCGGCCCGGGGAAGCCCCGGCGGGCGAAGCCGACCTCGCTCAGCGCGGGTGCCAGCGCGAGACGGCGCAACGAGCCCAGAACGGTGGACATGGTTCCTCCCGGATGGAGTCGGACAGGACGCTCGCCCGCCACCGGCGGGGTGCCGGTGGCGGGCGCGGGGTCACGACGGGGCAGCCGGTGGGACCGGGTCGAGCGGGACCCAGGCCACCGCCCGGCGGGCAGCCGCCATGCTGGCCCAGGCCGTCAACTCGACCAGGGCGCGATCGTCGGCCCCGCCGGCGCGCACGCCGTCCACCACCTCGTCGTCGACCTGGTAGGCCGCCAAGGCGGTGAGCAGCGCGAGCCGCCCCGCGGGGCGGTCGGCGGCGGGCAGGGCGCGCACCGCCTCGCCGACCCAGGCCCGGCTGAGCCCGGTCGGCCGGCCGTCCCAGTCGTCGAGCCGGGCGGCGACCAGCTCGCGCACCGACGCCGGCACCGACCGGCGCCCGGCGGCGTCGATGACGGCGCCGCCGCGGGCGAGCGCGTCGGCCAGCACCGGGTGGCCGGCGGTCCAGCCCAGGTCCGGTGCCGGTGGCGCGGGCGGCAGCAGGTCCAGCGCGACGCCGGCCGGCCGCTCGCGTCGCGCCCCCCGGGCCATCAGCCGGCCGAAGACCCGGCGCACTCCGCCGCGCACCGGCTCCGGCACCCCGGCCGGGATGGGCGAGGGATCGAGGAAGACGTTCACCATCCGGTTGAGGTAGTGGAAGACCAGCGCGACGCCGAGCAGTTCGACGGCCTCGTCGGCGTCGACCGGGGGCACGGCGTGCCGGGCCGCCGCCCGGTCCGTGCCGGCCCGGGCCCAGTCGGCCACCCGGGCCCGCCGGACGTCGCGCGCCGCGTCGGCGCCCGGCCGGACCAGGCCGGCCATCGTCGCCGAGTGGACCTCCACGCAGTACGGGCAGGTGTTGGCCGACGACACGGCGGCGGCCACCGCCTCCCGGGTGGCCCGGTCCACCCGCCCGGCGGCGACCAGCGTCTCGCGCAGCACGACCCAGCACGCGGCCAGCACGTCCGGCGCGGGCGAGTGCAGGCTGACCGGTGGGGCGAGCATGCCGAAGTCCCGCTCCACCTGCGCGTAGACCGAGGCGACCAGGCCCTCGGCCCGCTCGACCGGTACCGGGGTGACCCGACGCACGTGCCCCCGGGAGGGGCGCCGGGCCACCCTGGCGTACAGACCGGTCACCGCCGCAGCGCGCCGCTCACCAGCGGCAGCACGGCGTCCCGGCTGCTGGTGGCCCCGTCCGGCGCGGGCGCGCCGTAGCGCACGTCCACCCCGCGCGCCCGCGCGGCCTCGACGATGCCCGGCACCGCCCGCTCGGCCAGCGCGGCGATCGTCATCGCGGGGTTCACGGTCAGCCCGGCCGGCACCGCCGAGCCGTCGGTGACGAAGATGCCGGGGTGGTCGCGCAGCTCGTGCCGGTCGTCGAGCGCCGAGGTCGCCGGGTCGTCGCCGATGCGGCAGGACGCCAGCGGGTGCACGGTGTACGCGCCCACCACGTCGTTGGTCCACGGCATCACCCGGGAGAGCCCGTCGCGTTCGAGGATGTCGCGCACCTCGGCGTCGGAGAGCGCCCAGCCGCGCAGCGTGTTCTCCGTCGGCTCGTAGCGCAGCGAGCCCCGGGCCAGCATCTGCTGGGACAGCCGCATCGCGTTGCCGCTGGGCGGCGGGGCGCCGAACACGCCCTCGTTGTCGTCCTCGCTCATCGTGAAGACCGTCAGCCAGGACTGCCACCTGCGCAGCAGCTCCTTCTTCTCGGCGCCGAACCAGGTCGGTCCGAGGGCGTCCGGCACCTGGGCCAGGATGGTGCCGAAGCCCGGCGGGAAGTAGAGCTGCTCCAGGGAGTACCGCTCGTACTCCGGCAGGGACCCGTCGAGCTTGTCCCAGGTGGCCACGCAGGGGCCCTTGCCGATCTGGTACGCCTCGTACGGCACCCCGTCCGGCCGGCTCAGCCCGAGCACGTCGCGGATGCGCTCCTCGTCGAAGATGGCGGTGTTGAGCCGTTCGCCGTTGCCGGAGAAGTACCGGCCGACGGCGTGCGGCATGGTGCCCAGGGTCGGCTCGGAGCGCTGGAGGATGACCGGCGTGGCCCCGGCCCCCGCGGCGAGTACGACGATCTTGGCGTCGATGGTGCCGCTGCCCACTTCGACCCGGTAGTCGACGTCGTCGAGGACGGTGTAGTGCACCCGGTAGCCGCCGTCGTCGGTGCGCGACAGGTGCTGCACCTCGTGCAGCGGGCGGATCTGCGCGCCGTGCGCCAGCGCGGCGGGCAGGTAGTTGAGCAGCAGCGACCGCTTGGCGTCGAAGCGGCAGCCGGACATCATCCAGTTGCAGTTGGTGCACTTCTCCTGGTCCAGCGCCACCGGCACCGGGTTCGCGGTGCGTCCCGCGTGGTCGCAGGCGGCGCCGAACAGCCCGCCGGAGAACGGCACGGTGTCCCAGCTCGTCTGGGTGACCGGCAGCGCCTCGGCGACCCGGTCGTACCAGGGTTCGAGGGCGTCGCGGGAGATCGCGGCCGGCCACATCCGGCGGCCGAAGCGGCCCTGCCGGTCGAAGACGAACCGGGGCGCGCGGGGCATCGCGGCGAAGTAGACGACGCTGCCGCCGCCCACGCAGTTGCCGCTGAGCACGCTCATCCCGTCGCCGATGACGAAGTCGAAGATCCGGGTCGACGACGAGCCGAACTTGAAGTCGTGCTGGAAGTCCTCACCGGACAGCCACGGACCGCGCTCCAGCACGACCACGCGCGCGCCGCCGGCGGCCAGGTGGTACGCGGTGATCGCGCCGCCGAAGCCGCTACCGATCACGAGGACGTCGGTGCTCTCGGAACTCGTCATGCAGGGCTCCCGGAGGGGGTGGTGTCGGGGTGCGGCCGGGCCAGCTGCCGGCCGTAGCTGTAGGTGCCGAAGCGCCACAGCCCGTCGGCGTCCGGCGGGCGGAAGCCGATGGTGTTCAGTCCCGCGTGTCCGGCGGCGAGCGCCTCCACGGTGCTGGTGTGCGATCCGGCGTCGAAGGCGATGGTGCTGAACATGGCGAGGCTGATCCACGCCTCCCGCTCGGGGTGCCCGCGGTCGGTCAGTCGCTGCACGAGCAGCACCCGGTGCGGGTAGTCGAGCGCGACGAACGGCGGGACCTGCGGGTCCAGCTCGATCCCGGCCTCGGCGGCGTACCCCCGGGCGTGCTCGTTGAGCCCGTCGGCCAGCGCGTCCAGCGCCGGGGCCATGCCCCCCTCGGCGGAGCGGAGCACCTCCAGCGCGCCGGAGGCGACGGCGCCGCCGCCCCGCGACACCCCGGCCACGGCGCGGTCGCCCGGCCACCGCTTCTCGCCGGGCAGAATCGTGTCGGCATACGCCTCCAGCGCCATCGTCCGCGCCTGGTCGACTTCCATTTCCGTGGGCACGGGCATCACCTCCGACGATCAATCGAATGGACAGGAAACGCGTGACGCGCCAGCGGACGCGGGCAATTCAGGTGGTGGCGAAAGTGGCCCACCGCCGCCCGCGACATTCATCCGTCATGGCGTACCCCAATGGTCTACGGAGGCCGCCGCGCGCACATCTCGCGTTTTGCTTTCCCTGTCCACAATGGACAAGGCCGCCCCGACACGGGGCGACCGCCGGGTGGACACGGGCAGGGTCGGGACCAGGATGCGCGGGGGCGGCACGAGCGCCGGGGCAGGAGCCGGACGGGCGTCGGGCCGGGTGCGGCGACCGTGCGGGGAGAGCGCGACGGCGCAGGATTCCCGGCGACGAGCCCCGCCTCGGCCGGCACGGACGCCTCCCCCGGCGGCGCCGGCCGCCGAGGCGGTGACGGTGGCTCAGCCCTCCGACGCCACCGCCACGACCAGTTCGTCCGGCCCGCCGCGCAGCCCCACCACGCAGGTGGCGACCCGCCAGCCGCCGGCGGTGAGCAGCACCCACCGGTCCGCGGTGTTCCGGTCGTGGATGAGCGGGGTGACCGCCGTGACACCGACCTTGTGCAGCGACTCCAGCGCCGACCAGACCCGGGTCGCCGCCGTGGACAACGGCTCGCCGGTCTCGGCGGCGACCAGCTCGGCCAGGGCGAGGTGCCCGTTGAGCAGGTGACGCCACTCGGCGCGCTCGCGCCGGGCGACGGGTTCGAGGTCACAGCCGACCGGTGTGCGCGCGGCCACCGCCAGGGTGGTCGTCGCGCCGTGCGCGGCCGACACCCACCAGCCGCCGCCGACCTCGGGCCGCCCGTCGGGGCGGTAGCGCACCGTCGCGCCGCCGCCGAGCAGCCGGGACACGGCCAGGGCGGTGTGCTGCCGGCGCCGCTCGCGGTGCAGCCCCGGCTCCAGCACGGTGGCGGCGTCGACGCCGAGAAGTTCGATGAGCCGGCGGTGCAGGTACGGCCCGAGCACCTGGGCCGGCCACGGGCCGGGTGGGCGGCCGGCGGGACGCAGCCGCAGCCGCAGGCCGGTCCAGCGCTCGACGACCCGCCCCCCGGCCAGCGCCTCCAGGTCGAACCGGTGCACGTCCCCGTTCCGGTCGCGGCGCACGGCGTGCAGCGTCACCTGCTCGTACGGGCCGACGCCGGCCGACCAGATCCGGTCCACGGCGAGCGGTTGCAGCACCGCGTCGGGGGCCCAGGGCTGCAGGGCGTGCAGGAAGGCGTCGCGCAGGCCGGGGTCACCGAGCACCAGCGGCTCCGGCGGGGCCCCCGCGAACCACCAGGCCGCGCCGGCCCCGGCCAGCTCGGCCACACAGCCCGACCCGGTGATCTCGCGGTAGCGCAGCAGGCGGCGCAGCCGGCGGCCACGCCGGACCAGTCCGTCGTACACCTCGCGGGCCGGGTCGATCGCCATCGGCGGCGGCTCGACCGGCCGCGCGGGGGGCACCGGCAGCGCGGCCGGGACCGGCACGGTGGCCGCCGGGTACCGGACGGCCGGCGCCCGGTCCGGCACCCCGCCGGCGCCGCGGTGGCGCAGCCGGGCGCGGACGTGGTCGACCTGACCGCCCGGGTACGCGCTGCGCAACGTCACCTCGGCGGTGCCCGTCTCCGGCCCGGCCACCGCCGTCAGCCGCAGCTCGACCGCGCCGTCACGGGGCACCACCAGCGGCGCGCCGAACTCGACCGCCTCGATCACCGGTGGTCCGAGGTGGCCGGTGAGCGCCGCCCACGCCTGGGCGAGCGCTTCCAGGGCACACGCGACGGGGAGCACCGGCGCGTCGCCGTCGCCCGGGTCGTCGAGGTACGGGTCCTCCCCCGGCCCCAGGGTCGTCGCCGTCACCAGCAGCCGGCCCGGCTCGTGCGCGAGCACCGAGGTGGTGAAGCGCGCGGCGAACCCGGCCCCACCGGGCGCCGTACGGTACGCCGTCGTGATCCGCTCCACCGTGCCCACCTTCCCCGGCCGGGTCGTCCGTCAGGCGAAGTGCGCCTGGATCCGCTGCCGCCAGACCTCGTACGCCGGCTCGGCCCCGTCCGGCCCAAGGGTGTCCCGCTCCCGCTCGGTGAGCGCCCCCGCCTCCTGCGGCGTGCAGCCGCAGAAGATGCCGGTGGCCAGGGGCGTGTGCTCGGTGACCAGACCGGCGACCACCCGCGCCTGGGCGGCGAAGGCGGAGCCCTGGGCCAGCTGCGGCCGGTACCGGCCGGCGTGGACGTACAGCTTCTTGAGGTCGTCGGAGTCGGCGCCGCCGGCGTAGGTGGCGGCCAGCCCCATGCCGCTCCACAGGTCACCGTGGCGGGACTCGTCGAACCGGCCGATCAGCTCGGCCGCCACGTCGGGGTCGGCCCCGGCGACGAACCAGCTGGCCCGCCCGATGCCCTGGTCCAGGGCGCGCCCGGCGTAGTCGCCGGGCACGTCCGGGGGCCAGGCGACCGGAACGACCTCCTGGCGGCGTACGAACCGGTCGGTCTCGAAGTAGGCGCGGTGGAAGCCGAGGCCGTCGAGGACCAGCCAGCGCAGCAACGGGTCGGGCGCCGGGACGGACCGCCAGCGCCACCGGGGCAGCTTGGCGTACGCCCAGCCGATCCCGACGTAGGCCATGTAGATGTGCGGCGCGCCGGCGCCGGTCAGGAAGCGGGCGGTACGGCCGCCGCCGGGGGCGACACCGTCCAGGATGGCGTAGCCCATGGCGGCGCCCTCGTAGGCGAACCCGCGGAACTGCCGCTCGATCAGGTCCAGTCGGGTGATGTCGGCGTCCTCGCGGGCCTCGACCGCGGCCCGGAAGCCGGTGAGGAAGCTGGCGCCGACGGATTCGAGCCGGCGTCGGGTGGGCTCGTCCTTGACGTGGAAACCACGCCGGCTCATCGTCGTCTCGACGATGTCCGGCGTCATGAGCTGCGCGCGGAGGCTGCGCCACAGGCCTGCCATCGGGCTCTCCCCACGGATGACGGACGCCGGTGGCGTCCGTGTCCTCGTCCGGTGCATCCGGATGGGCCGAGGCTATGGGCAGCGCGCGACCATCGCCTACTTCCCGGTTGCTCTGCGTGACCTACCGATCACGGCAAATCACGGGTTTGTGCTGGTAGGAAGGCTCCGCGCCGGGCGTAATTGCTGCTCAAGGGTCGGTCGAGTGACGGCACGAACAGAGAAGGAATGCGGTCGCCAACTGGGGCACACTCGGAAAGTCTATTCGACGTAGATCACGTCCCGCAGGGCGCGTCGACGCATGTCAGGCAATTTCTCGGCACCGGCCGGGAGTGTTGCCACAGCATTATAGATCCGATATCGGACAACGAGGTTCGTCAATCGGTATATGTGCGAGACATTGAGTCGGCACACCGCGCGGGGCCGGAGCGCCGAACAGGCATCCCGCCCGTGACGACCTATCAGGAAGAGGGTACCGACGTGACCCAGGCACCCGACGTGATCGCCGATCTCACCGCGGAGAGCGAGGCTCTCGACGCCCTGGTGGCACAGCTGGACGCGGACCAGTGGGACACGGCCACCCCGGCGCCCGGCTGGACGATCCGGCACCAGATCGCCCATCTCGCCGCGACCTTCCGGCTCGCCGGGCTGGCCGCCGCGCAGCCGGCCACCTTCCAGGAGGTGGTCTCCCGACTCAGCGACGACTTCGACGCCAACGTGGCGGCGGCCATGGCCGATTTCGTCGTCGAGCCGCCCCCGGTCCTGCTGTCGCGCTGGCGCGCCGAGCGGGCCACGGCCGAGAAGGCGCTCGCCGCCGTGCCGCCCGGCCAGCCGGTGCCGTGGCTGGTGCGCCCGCTGCCGGCGCCGGTGCTCGCGGCGGCCGGGATGATGGAGGTCTTCGGGCACGGGCAGGACGTCGCGGACGCGCTGGGCGTGCGCCGGACTCCCACCGACCGCCTCGGCCACCTGGTCGGATTCGCCGTCCGGACCTGGGACTTCGGCTACCTGGCGCGCGGACTGACCCCGCCGGACGTCGAGTTCCGCTTCGAGATCACCGCACCCTCCGGCGCGGTGTGGACCTTCGGCCCGGAGGACGCCGCGCAGCGGATCACCGGCCCGGCCGAGGACTTCTGCCTGCTCGTCACCCGCCGCCGGCACCGGGACGACCTGGCCCTGCGGGCGGTCGGCAGCGACGCCGACCACTGGCTGGACATCGCCCAGGCGTACCGGGGGCCGGCCGGATCGGGACGTGCTCCGGGCCAGTTCGCCCGGACCGGGCAGCGGTAGCACGTCAACCGGATTCCACTCCGGGGAACGTCGGATATCTGTCCGGTGCAGTTCCGTCCACCGGCCGGGACCACGGATCGTCCCTTTTCCAACGTTCCGGCCGGCGGACACCCGACAAACCGGATGGAACAGCCAGAGATTGCCCGGCAACACATACTACTGTCACCGCATACGGGGCAAGCGTCCATTTTCGCCACCCCTGACCAGTCTCCGCACGAAACCCTATGTCGACCTGCGTAAATATGCATGTTGATTGTGGACCCGGGTGAGGGCTAACATAAACGCACCGTCGCCACGTAATTGCTCTACGTCAATCCCTGCCAGCTTCTGAACACGCAATTGCCTCCGGCTTAACGACACCGGACGCGAGCGGGACAGGCGTATCGCCACGCGCCACATCTGACGTGTCAGGACACCGACACGAGACCCTGCGTCACACGCGCACAGCCATCGGATTGGGGGATGCGATGGAAGACAGTATCCAGAGAGCCGTCGGTCGGGTCATCGAGGCCATCCGGGAGGACCTAGCGGAACAGCACACCGTGGACGGCATGGCGAAGACCGCCATGTTCAGCAAGTTCCACTTCACCCGCATCTTCCAGCGGACCACCGGCATCTCTCCGGGACGCTTCCTCATGGTCATGCGGTTGCACCGCGCCAAACAGCTGCTGTTGTCCACGTCGTTGAGCGTCACCGAGATCACCCATGAGGTCGGGTACGCCAGCGTGGGCACCTTCAGCTCGCGGTTCAGCAGCAGCGTCGGCGTCTCGCCGAGCACCTTCCGCAGGCTGGGCGGGGTGACACCGCAGGTTCCCATCGACCACCGGTCGGTCCCCCAGCCACCGGTCCCGGCGATCCAGGGCACCGTGCACGCGCCCGAGTCCGACCGCGCCGGCGAGCGGATGGTCTTCGTCGGACTGTTCCGCGACCCGGTGCCGCTCGGGCGACCGGTCCGCTGCACCGTCCTCGAACGCCCCGGGCCCTACCGGCTGGAGAGCCCACCACCGGGGCAGTGGTACGTCCTGGCCTACTCCCGGACCCGTGACAAGCAGAGTTACTGGCGCGCCAACCCCGAGGACCAGGACGCCCTGATCGGCGCGCACGGTCCACTGACCATCTGCCGGCGTCCCGGCTCGATGGAGGCCGACCTCCACCTGCGGCGGATGACCCCGCTCGACCCGCCGATCCTGCTCGCCCTCCCCGTCCACTGACTCCGCCCTGACCGCCGCGCCACGGTCCGTCGACCGGGTCCCCGGGACACGACCCGGTCCCGACGAGGCCGCAGCGCGGCGGCGGTCCGTGGTCACCGATCAGGTGCCCACGCCACCCGGGCCGGCCGTGACGGCCGGCCCGTCGGCGATGGGGACCACCGGTCCTTCGGCCGTACCCGGACCGCCGTCGCCTCGGCGGTCCGGCGCCGGGCCAGGCGCCGGCCGGCGGTCGTCGCGAACCGGACAGCCCGCCCGGCCGCCGGGCGGACGGGAGCCGGCCGGACGCCCCGCAGCGCCCGCCGTGGACGAACGCGACGGCGCGGGAGGAGCCGCGTCGGGTCGAGACCGCGACCCGGCGGGGCGCAGCCCGGTGCCCACCGCGCCGGGGCGTACCGGCCATCGTGGATGGTGGGCTCGGGCCGCCCGGGGCATGCGACGCCGGACTCCCCCGGCACTCCGCCGCCAATCCGAGGTCGTGCACCTCCCTCGGGCCGGCCACCCGCCCGAGCGCCCACCCGCACCTGGCAGCGGAGCGCCGGTGAGCTGGGCCCGGGCCGGCGGCGTGGTGCGTGCCGGCCGCACCGGCTCCCGACCGCGACGTGCTGGTGACCGAGCCGCGGCACACCCGACGACGACCCCGATCCGCGCCCGTCGGCGACCGGGCAACCACCCGGCGGGCCCCGGCCGTCGACCCCCGCGGGACCCGGCCGTCCACCCCCGGTGGGCGGGCGCGTCGAGCAGGCCCGCGCCGGCCGCCGGGCCAGGTGGAGATGCACGTCGGACACCCCGTCGTCCACCCCTGCGGCCTGCTCTTGTCAAGATGTGCGGCGCTGCCCCGCAACTGGGGCGCGGAGGGTCGTGCTGGCGACTCTCTGCTGCTATCTTCATTGCCCAACGTGAGTTTCAAATCCGCACCGAGTGGTTGTGGGCGGCGCCGCACGAGCGGCAGCCAGGGCGGCGCACCCAGACACAACCCGGTCGTCGTACCTCGGGTCCGTCCGTCGTACCCGTGGCCGCCGCGGGCCGGTGACAGCCCGCGGCACGCCTGACGCGTGCCGATGCGGCTAGCTCCCGCATCACCGGGAACCAAGGGGCTGGGATGGTGGACAACTTCAGCGGACCGTCACCGTCGGCGGCGCAGCTCGGCAGACGCCAACGGCTCGCCCTCGGCGCGCTCGGCGCCTCGTTCCTGATGGTGGCGGTGGACAGCACCATCGTCTACGTCGCCATCCCGAGCATCCAACGCGGGCTGACACTCTCCACGGCGACCGTGCAGTGGCTCATGTCGGCCTTCCTGATCAGCTTCGGCGGCGTGCTGCTGCTCAGCACCCGGCTGGCCGACCTGTTCGGTCGCCGCCGGCTGTTCACCACCGGCCTGGCGGTGGTGACCGCCGCCTCGCTGCTGTCGGCCGTGGCCTGGTCGGGTGGGATGCTGATCGTGGCCCGGGCCCTGCAGGGCACCGGCGCGGCGCTGGTCGCGACGACGGCGCTGCCACTGCTCGCGCTGACCCTCGGCAACGGTCCGGCCCGGTCCCGGGCGCTCGGCCTGTGGACCGTGATCGGCGCCTTCGGCGGCACCGCCGGACTCCTGCTGGGCGGGCTGCTCACCGACGGCCCCGGTTGGCGCTGGGTCTTCCTCGTCAACGTGCCGGTCGGGATCGCCGCCGCGCTGCTCGTACCGATCCTGCCGGCCGACCCGTGCGCCCGCTCCGGACGCCCGCTGGACGTGGCCGGCGCGGCGAGCCTGATCGGCGCCCTGGCGCTGTTCGGCTGGACGATCGTCGGGGCGTTCGCCGCGGAGGCCTCGGCCGTGGGCGCCGCGCTGCGGCTGGCCGGCGCGGTCGTGCTGCTCCTGCTCTTCCTGGTCGTCGAGTCACGGGCCGCCCGTCCGCTGGTCCGCCCCGGGCTGCTGCGCTCCCGGACCCGGCTGGCCGGTCTGATCGTGCTGTTCACCGCCGGCACGGTCGTCGACGGCGTGCTGCTGCTGATCACCCTGTACGGCCAGGAGTCGCTGGGGTTGTCCGCCACCGGCTTCGGGGCGCTGATGGTCACGCTGACCCTGCCGTCGGTGATCGGCTCGTACGCCGGTCAGGCGGTGGCGCTGCGGCACGGGCTGCGGACGGTCGCCATGGCTGGCATGGCCCTGGCCGGCGCCGGCCTGCTGGCGCTGGCGACGGTGCGCGGCCCGCTGGCCACCGGGAACATCCTCAGTGTGCTGCCCGTCATCGGGCTCGGCGCGGGAGCCGCCTTCGTGGCCGCGCAGATCGCCGTCACCCTCGGGGCCACCGACGCCGACTCACCGGCCACCTCGGGCCTGACCGACGCCTCGTTCAGCATGGGTGGGGCGATCGGGCTCGCCACCGTCTCGGCCGCGCTCGTCGCGCACCAGACGGCGCCGGGGTCGGTGGCGGCGCCCGCGCAGGTGGCCGCCGGCCTGCAGACGGCGTTCACGGTCACCGCCGGTCTCGCCGTCGTCGGTCTGCTGGCGGCGCTCCTGCTGCTCCGGCGCGGCGGGGCCCACCTGCCGATCGGACGGTTGGACATGTGATGTGCGCAATTTCTACGGGGTCGGGTCGGCCGAACGGCCACTACTATGACTCAATGTCTCGACGCGGGTACGGACAGGATTGCTCGATCGCACGCGCTCTCGAGGTGGTCGGTGAGCGCTGGACACTGCTCATCATCCGCAACGCGATGGTCGGCGACTGCCGCTTCGACGCGTTCCTCAGCAACCTCGGACTGGCCCGCAACGTCCTCGCCCAACGGCTCAACACCCTGGTCGAGGCGGGCATCTTCGAACGGGTCCCCTACAAGTACCGTCCCCTGCGGCACGAGTACCGGCTCACCGCGCGCGGCCGGGAGCTGGCGCCGGTGCTGACCGCGTTGATGCAGTGGGGCGACAAGCACTTCGCCGGTGACGGCCGGCCGGAACGGGTCACCGTGCACGCGACCTGCGACCATGCCGTCGAACTGGTGGTGGTCTGCCCGTCGTGCGGCGGACCGGTCCCGGCCGACGAGGTGACCACCCGGTCCACCACCGCGCCCGGATCGCCGGAGGAACCAACCGCTGTGGACGGTGACCCTCCGGTCGCGCTCGCGGCGGCCCTGCCCGCCGGCTCCTGATCCCTGCCGTCCGCCCGGCCGTCGGCGCGCCGCACCGGCGTCCACTGTGGCCACGATGCGGCGAGACAGGGCAACACGGGAGACGCCCGCGACAGGGTCAGACCGGAGAATAAGGGGACGCATCCGGCAAGGAGGTCGCCCCCGTGGTCCTGTCCGCCTCCGCGGCACCGTTGGCCCACCACCAACTCCTGGTCTTCCTCACCGCCGTGGCGGTCCTGCTGCTCCTCGCGCGCCTGCTCGGCGCGCTCGCCGAACGGATCGGCATGCCCGCCGTGGTCGGCGAACTGCTCACCGGCGTCGTCCTGGGCCCGTCCCTGCTCGGGCACCTCACCCCCGGGATCACCGGGTGGCTGCTGCCCAGCGACCCGGGGCAGATGCACCTGCTGGACGCGATCGCCCAACTCGGCGTCCTGCTGCTCGTGGGCATCACCGGCACCCACGTCGACCTCACGCTGCTGCGCCGGTACCGGCGGGCCGCCGCATCGGTCGCCGCCTGCGGCCTGCTGGTGCCGCTCGGCCTGGGCATCGGACTGGGCCTGCTGATCCCCGCCTCGGTGTCGGCGACACCCGACGCCCAGCGGTGGACCTTCGCGCTCCTCGTCGGGGTGGCGATCTGCGTGTCGGCCGTGCCGGTCATCGCCAAGACCCTGTCGGACATGCGCCTGCTGCACCGGGACATCGGCCAGCTCACCCTCGCCGCCAGCGTCATCGACGACGTCGTCGGGTGGCTGCTGCTCTCCCTGGTCGCCGCCGCCGCGACCGTCGGGCTCACCGTCGGCACCGTCGGGCTGACCATCGGGTACCTGCTGGGGTTCGTGGCGTTCGCCGCGACGGTGGGACGGATCGTGGTGCGCAGCGTGATGGAGCGGGCCGCCCGCTCCGGCGAGCCCGGCCCGGCGGTGGCCGGCGCCGTCATCATCGTGCTGGTCGGCGCGGTGATCACCCACTCGCTGGGCATGGAGGCGCTCTTCGGCGCGCTGGTCGCCGGGGTCCTCATCGCCGCCACCCGCTCGGCCCAGGTGCTGCTGGCGCCGCTGCGGGCGATCGTGCTGTCGGTGCTCGCCCCGCTCTTCCTGGCCACGGCCGGCCTCCGGATGGACCTCACCGCGCTGGCGGAGCCGGCCGTGGCGCTGACCGGCCTCGCCGTGCTGGTGGTGGCGGTGGTCGGCAAGTTCGCCGGCGCGCTCCTCGGCGCCTGGCTGGGCCGGCTCGACCGGTGGGAGGCGCTGGCCCTCGGCGCGGGCCTCAACGCCCGCGGTGTCATCCAGGTGATCGTCGCGCTGACCGGCCTGCGCCTCGGCGTGCTGAACACGGCCATGTACACCGTCGTCGTCCTGGTCGCCATCGCCACCTCGCTGATGACCCCGCCGCTGATGCGCTTCGCCACCGGCCGGATGGCCGAGGGTGAGGAGGAACGGCTGCGCCTGATCGAACACGACACCTGGCGGGGCAGGCACCCGGTCGGCAGCGCACCGCCGACCGCGGCCGTCCGCCCCGAGAGCGCCTGATACCACGCGACCGGACGGCCGCCGAGGGTCGCGCCGGCACCGACCGGGCGGGCCGCCCATCCCCACCCGGGCAGGTAAACCGCGCCGCCGGTACGAAGGGCTCAGCCTCCGGTGCCGGACCGCGGCCCGGAGATGGGCACCGGGCTCGGCACCCGGGACGCGGGCGGGGGCAGTTGGCGGTCGTGCCACCGGCTGAGCAGCGCCAGCGACAGGATCGCGCCGACCAGCGCCAGGAACATGTCCCACTGGGTGTCCCAGACGTCGCCCTGGGTGGCGAGGAAGTCGTCGGCGGCCGATCCGGCGGCCACCGCCGCCCACCACTCGATCATCTCGAAGAAGGCGCTGAAGGCGAGGCAGGCGCAGACCACGAGCGGGCCCAGCCACCGGCTGGCCCGCAACGGGGAGCGCCGGACGAGGATCTCGCGGACCAGGATGGCCGGCACGAACCCCTGCACGAAGTGACCGAGCCGGTCGTACGGGTTGCGGGACAGGTCGAGGACGTCCCGGGCCCAGTCGCCGATCGGGGTACGCGCGTAGGTGTAGTGCCCGCCGACGATGAGGATCAGGGCGTGCCCGGTCAACAGGCAGCACAACAGCGTGGTGAGCGGGAAGCGACGCCAGGTCAGCAGCACGAGCGGGATGCCGACGATCACCCAGACCGTCTCCAGCAGCCAGGTGAGCCGGTCGTACGGCCGGATGCCGGACACCACCAGCGCGACGACGACCAGGCCCAGCAGTGCCTGCGGCAGGACAGCGCGTACTCGGGTCACCGGGACCGCCTGTTCGTGGGGCGACGGGCGGGCCATCCGCCGACGGGACGCCGACGATATCAACGCCCGCCACCGGTGAGGACCATGAGAACGGGCGAGGACGACCAGCCCGCGGGGCCGGCCGTCACCGCCGGGCGGCCCCCGTGCGACGACCGGCGCCGGGACCCGACACGGCCCCGCCGACGGCGCGGCCCGGACCGACGGTCACCGCCACGGTCGCGGCCCGACGGTCACCGGAGCTGGGGTGTGGCTGCCGGTGCGGGTCGGGGGCCCGGCGCCGGGCGCGCCACGGTGGAGCCGGCCGCCGGGGCGGAGTCGTCCACGGCGTCGATGCCGGCGAACAGGTCGTCCTCGGGCAGGGAGGTCGGGACGACCGAGGACGCGAGTTCGAAGTCCTCGGTCGGCCAGAGTTCCCGTTGCAGGGCGAGCGGCACCGCGAACCAGTGGCTGTCCGGGTCGATCTGCGTCCGGTGCGCCCGCAGCGCGTCGTCGCGGCGGTCGAAGTAGTCGGCGCAGGGCACGCGGGTGGTGATCCGGTGCGTCACGTCGCGTTCCGGCGTCCACTCCCGCAGCCAGTCGTGGTACGGCGACGGCAGTCCCTCCGCGATCAGCGCGTCGTGCAGGACCCGCATCTTCGCGCCGCACCACTCGTGCACGTAGTAGAGCTTCGACGGCTGCCAGGGCGGCCCGAGGGACGGGTGGGCGGCGCCGTCGGCGGCGAGGGTGAAGGCCGCCCGGGAGATCTCGTGCGCCCGGATGTGGTCCGGGTGCGGGTAGCCGCCCCGCTCGTCGTAGGTGATCATGACGTGGGGACGGAAGTCCCGTACCACCGCCACGAGCGGACCGACCGCCTCGGACAGCGGCAGGGCGGCGAAGGTCCCCGGCGGCAGTGGCGGCGGTGGGTCTCCCCCGGGCCAGCCCGAGTCGACGAAGCCGAGCCCCTGCTGCCGTACGCCGAGGATCTCGACCGCGGCGGCCAGTTCCTCCCGCCGGACCTGCGGCAGTCGCCGGCGGACCTCGGGGCGGTCCATCGCGGGATTGATGATGTCCCCGGCCTCGCCGCCCGTGCACGTCACGACGAGCACGTCCACGCCCCGGGCGGCGTAGCCGGCCAGGGTCGCGGCGGCCTTGCTGGACTCGTCGTCGGGGTGGGCGTGCACGGCCATGAGCCGCAGTGGCGACGATGACGGCATCGGCGTCCTCTCCGTTCCGGGTCAGGGTGTGCCGGCTCAGCGGGCGGCGCGGACCAGCGCCGCTCCCCCGTCGACGTTGATGAACTGGCCGGTGACGTGGGCCGCCGCCGGCGAGCAGAGGTACGCCACCGCGTCGGCGACGTCGACCGGCCGCTGCGCCCGGTCGGCCGCCGGCTGCCGCAGCGGCACCCGGTCCTCGGCGACCCGGTCGAACTCGGCGCGGTCCACGGCCCGCCACTGCGGGCTCCACACGAACCCCGGCCGGACGCCGTTGACCCGTACCCCCTGGCCCGCGAGCACCACCGCGAGCGAGGTGGTCCAGTGTTCGAGGGCGGCCTTGGCCGCGCCGTACGCCGGGGACACCGCCCACGGCATGGTCGCCGCGATGGAGCTGACGTTGCAGACGCAGCCGCCGGCCACCAGCCGTCCGCGCAGCGCCCGGGTCAGCCGGTACGCCAGCGACAGGTTGAGCCGGAGGATGTCGTCCCACACCTCCTCCGGCGGCCAGTGGACGTCGGTCACCGGGCGCAGGGCCGGTCGCCGTTCCCCACCGAGCACGTTGACCAGCACCGACAGCCGGTCGGGTAGCTCCTCCGTCAGGGTGGCGACCGCCTGCGGGTCGCTGAGGTCGTACTGCCGGAACCGCGCGCCGGGCGGCAGCGGATCCCGGGGCGCGGCCAGGTCCACGCCGATCACCCGGTCGACCACGCCACGGCCGAGCAGCCGCTCGACCACGGCGGCGCCGATCGTGCCGCTCGCGGCGGTGACCAGGGCGGTGGACGGGTCGGTCATCGTGCCTCCTCGACGATCGGGCCGGCGACGGCCGGTCGGGGAGCCCGCCGGTCGACGATCGTCCGGTAGTCGCGCACCAGCCGGGCCATGGTGAACCGCTCGGCGACGACGTCGGCCGCGGCCGCGCCGAGGCGGTGGCGCAAGGACGGCTCGGCGAGCAGGCGGCGCAGCGCGGCGAGCACCGCCGCACGGTTGGTGGGATCCACCAGCAGGCCCGTCCGGTCGTGCTCGATCTGCCGGCGGATGCCGCCGACGTCGGCGGCGACCACGGCCCGCCGCTTGACCATCGCCTCGGTCACCGCCAGTCCGAAGCCCTCCTCCAGGCTCTTGTGCACCACCACGTCGGCCCGCCGCTGCACCGCGTTGATCAGCAGGGCGGCCCGGGTCTCGTCCCGCAGCGAGGTGAGCAGCAGGTGCACCCGGGCCCGGTCGGGACCGGCCATCGCGTCGCGCGCGGCCCGCACCTCGTCGAGCACCCGCCGCCCCTCGGGATCGTCGGGGATCTCGGTGGGGTCGACGCCGGCCAGCACCAGGTGCACGTCGTCCGGCAGGTCGGGCACGAGCCGGACGACGCCGGTCATGTCCTTCAGCGGATCCCACCGGGCCACCTGCGCCACGACCCGGACGCCGGGTGGGAGGGGACGGTCCTGCTCGACGGTGGCGACGGCGTCGGCGGCGGGCCGCCCGCCGACCAGACCGGTGGCGGCGAGCGTGGCCGCGACGATGTCCGGCGACAGGGGACGGTTCTTCGGTCCGTCCGGGTCGACGGCGGGCGGGACCACGTGCCGGCGGTGCGCCGCCACCGACGGCGGGGCGAACTCGGGCAGCGTCGTGACGACGCCCTCCACGGCGGCGAGGTCCGTGGCGAAGGTGTCCCACACCAGGGCCGGCCCGTCGGCTCCCGGCCTGATCGTGCCGATGTGGCAGTGCCAGATCACCCGGGCGCCGGCGGCGGCGAGCGCGGGGGCGAGCCCGAGGGTCTGCGGGTCGTGCAGGACGAGCAGGTCTCCCGGGGCGACCTGCCCGGCGAGCCACCGGGCCTGGGGCGCCAGGACCGCCCGGTAGTGGGCCACCGCCCGCGCGTCGAGGCCGCCCGCGTCGCCGGTGCCGTGCAGGAGGTGGTGCAGGTTCTTGGTGGTACGGAAGAAGTCGTGGTCGCCGGCGATCACCGCCCAGCCGGTCGGGGTCCCGGCCGTGGTCTGCGCGGGGACGAGGCCGTGCAGCAGTTCGGCCACGCCGCCGCCGGTCGCCGTCGCGTTGACGTGCAGGACCCGCCCGCGCCCCGTCGGCGGTGGCGTCACCCACGTCGGCCTCACCAGGTCCGCCCCTCGGGTAGCCGGGCCGGGACGACGCGCCGCAGCAGGTCCATGCTGAGCCGGATGCTCTGTTGCCGGGGCAGGAGCGCGTCCTCGTGCTCGACGTAGACGGTGCCGTCGAAGCCCTCGTCCTGCAACGCGGCGACGATGCCCGGCCAGTCCAGCTCGCCGAGGCCCAGGGCACGGAACCGGATCGGCGGCTGCGGACCGTACCGGCTCCAGCCGGCGCCGGGCGGGGCGGCCGGCCCCGGCCACCGTTGCAGGTCCTTGGCGTGGACCGCGGCCATCCGGGCGCCCCACGACCGCACCGCCTGCACCGGGTCGTGCCCGCACGCGGCGAGGTTGGCCGGGTCGACGCAGAGCCGCAGCACGTCGTGCCACTGCGGGTTCTCGGCGAAGAGCAGGTCGGCGCTGGCCCGGTCGTAGACGATCTGCTTCGGATGCGGCTCGATCATCACCGTCACCCCGGCGTCCCGGGCCGCCCGCACGATCGGGTCCAGGTGCTCGCGGCACTCGGCGACGTTGTCGCGCCAGCTGACGTCGCTGCCCCACCAGGACAGCCAGCGGGCGAAGTCCGGGCAGCCGGGCAGCAGCCGGACGGCGTCCGCCCCGAGCCGCTGCGCCAGGCGGACGGCGCCGGTCGCGCAGGTCGTCGCGTGCCGCCGCTTGTCCGCGGCGTCGCCGGGACGGACCGGGTCGGTGTGCGGGCCGTGCGGGCCGAGCAGGAGTTGGGCGTCGCGGCTGTTGCTGACGCAGCCGACCTCGCGGCCGGCCAGCAGCGCCGCGACCTCGTCGAGGTAGCCGGGGTCCTCGGCACACCGCAGCGGATCCACCAGCCCGAGCGAGCTGTCGGTGGGCAGGTCGAGGACGACCGGCCCGAACTCGTCGGCGTGGTCGAGGGCCGTCTTCAACCCGCTGCCGCCGAAGGCCGCCAGACACAGGCCCAGCCGCATGATGTCCTCCTCTCCTCCCCGGCCGTCCGCCGGTCGGGCCCCGGGTTCAGGTCGTCAGGATCCAGGCGTGCCGTCCGTCGATCGCCGCCGGCACCGCGAGCGGGCGCCCGTCGGTGAGCAGGTGTCGCAGCGCGCCGAGCACCGTCTCCGCGCTCGTGTCGACCTGCTCGACGTGACCGGCGCCGAGGTCGGCGCGGAGCCGGTCGGCGACCATCGCCTGGAACGGCGGACAGCCGCTGAAGACGCCACCCACCGTGGCGACGGCGAAGCCGGCCGGCAGGGACAGCCGGCGGCGCACCGCCCGGACGCCGGTGACCAGTTCGGTGGCCGCGCGATCGAGGATGTCCGCGCAGACCGCGTCGCCGTCGCGCCAGCCGGCGCACACCAGCGGCGCGAGGTCGGCGAGCCGCTGCTTCGGGTACGGCTGGGCGGCGATGGCCCGGGCGAGCGCGGGCAGCGTGCTCCCGCCGGCCCGGGTCAGCAGGGAGACCAGGGCGGTGCGGGGTCCCCGGCCGTCGAGTGCCCGCACCGCCGCGCACAGGCCCTGCCGTCCGATGTCGACGGCGCCGCCCTCGTCGCTGCCCAGGTACTCGCATCCCCCGGCCCGCGCGACCGTGCCGCGCCGGTCCACCCCGAGGAAGCCGGAGCCGGTGCCGCACACCAGGGCGATGCCCGCGCCGGCCAGCGCCGGCACCCCCCACAGCAGCGGGACGACGTCGTTGGAGACCACGAGCCGGGCGGACAGGCCGGCGGCCTCGGCGGCCCGGCGCAGCCGGGTCAGCTCCGGCTCCGGGTCCTCCGGGTCCAGCGCGGCGCTGGCCAGCCAGCCAAGCACCGGCGCGGCGCCCGCCGCGACACCGATCCCGGCGAACACCTCGTGCAGGGTCCGGTCGGCCGCCGGCCCGGTGGCGTGCGGGTTCACCGACGGCCGGACGCGGTGCTCACGGGACCCGTCGGGCCGTACCGCCAGGACGCGGGTGTGGCTGCCCCCGGCGTCGATCGCGACGAGGGTGGCGGCGCCCGGGTCAGCGGCCCGCACGGGCGTTCCCGGTCACGGGCGCCTCCGCGAGCATCGCGCGCAGTCCGGCCTCGGCCGACATCGGCAGCCAGCCGTCGACGCCGAGCGCGGCGGCGAAGTCGTCGCAGGCCAACGAGGAGTACCGGGGCCGTGAGGCCCACTGCGTCTCGGCCCGCCGGCAGGGCCGGACCAACCCCTCGTCGGCCCCGCACAGCCGGTACGCGAGCCGCGCGAAGTCGTACCGGCTCAGCTGCTCGGGTCCGGCCAGGTGGCGGACGCCGACCGGCAGCGTCGGGGTAGCGCACAGTGCGGCGAGCACGTGCGCGACGTCCGAGACGTGCACCGGGGTGAAGTCCTGGTCGACCGGCGCGAGCAGGGGTTCCCGCCGGTGCGCCGCGGCCAGGCAGCGTTGCCCGTAGGTCGCGCGGTGCTGGTCCGTCCAGCCGTACACCAGGCTGACCCGCAGCACGAGGCCCTGACCGGTGTCGCGCACCGCCCGCTCGGCTGCCGCCTTCACCCGGCCGTACGCGTTGGCCGGGGCGACCGGGTCGGTGGGGCGGCGCAGGGGCCGGTCGCCGGGGAAGACGTTGTCGGTGGAGACGAGCAGCGTCGGCACGCCCAGCTCCGCGACCGTCCGTGCGGTGCCGACGTGCGCCTCGGCGGCCCGGTCCTCGTGGTCCTCGATCCAGGTGACGTCGCTGGGCCCGTGGGTGAGGACGACGACCCGGGGACGCAGCCGGCGCACCGCCGCGCCCAGCGCGGCGCGTCCCGGAGCCCCGGCGAGGTCGACGGCCAGGTGCTCGCCCGTCGGGTCGGGGGTGACGCCGACGGTCGTCGTCAGGTGCCCCTGGCTGCGGAGCCGCCGCGCGACGGCGGCCCCGATCAGTCCCCGACCGACGATCACGACCGGCGGTGCGGGGGTCATCCGTCCACGGCCTCTCGGAGGCGGAGCACCAGCCCCGACGCGGCCGGCGTCACGGCGAGGCCGGCCAGGTTCTCCACCAGCGCGTCGAGGTCCGACGTCGGGCCGAGCACCGGCCCCCGGACGCCGACGACCCGGCAGCCCGCGGCGCGGGCGGCGCGCACGCCGCTGCGCGCGTCCTCGATCACCACGCACTCCCGGGGGGCGAGGCCGAGACCCCGTGCCCCGGCCCGGTACCCCTCCGGGTCGGGCTTGCCCCGGGCCACGTCGTCGGCGGTGACCAGGACGGCGGGCACGGGCAGGCCGACGTGGCCGAGCCGGGACACGGCCAGCGCCCGGCTGCCCGAGGTGACGACCGCCCAGCGGTCGCCGGGCAGCTGTGCCAGCAGCGCCGCCGCCCCGGGGCAGGGGCGCAGGTCGGCCGTGTCCTCGGCCTGCTCCTTCTCCAGGGCGACCGCCTCGGCCGCCGGGTCCAGGTGCGGGGCCAGCGCGGCGATCGTCTCCGCGCTCGGGCGGCCGTGGCAGTTGGCCAGCACGAGCGCCGGGTCGAGGCCGTGCCGCCGGGCCCAGCCCTGCCAGGAGCGGTCCACGGTGCTGCCGGAGTCGACCAGGACGCCGTCGAGGTCGAAGAGGATGCCGGCGGCGTGCAGGGCGCCGTCGGAGGCCGTCACCGGTCCGGCTCCGACAGGCGGCGCAGCACCGACAGCACCTCGTCGTCGCCCACGTCGTCGACGATCGCCGTCTCGCCCAGCCGGATCGGCAGCACGAACCGGATCCGGCCGTCGCGGATCTTGCGGATCTGGTCGAGGGCCGCGACCACGGCGTCCGGCTCGACCGGGACGGGGAGGTCGGCGATGCGTACCGGCAGCTCGACGCGGCGCAGCAGCCGCACCAGGCGGTCGTGCACGTCGGGGGCGAGGATGCCCCGGCTCGCGGCGATCTCGGCCGCCACCGTCATGCCGAACGCCACCGCCTCGCCGTGCAGCACCGGCCCGTAGCCGGTGACCGTCTCGACGGCGTGCCCGACGGTGTGACCGAAGTTGAGGGGGCGGCGCAGGTCGTTCTCGTAGGGGTCGTGCGCCAGCAGCTCGCACTTGACGGCGCTGGAGGCGCGGACGAGCCCTTCCAGCGCGTCCAGGTCCCGGTCGAGGACGCGGTCCGCCACGTCGGTGATGAGCTCGAACAGCGCGGGCGACCCGATGACACCCTTCTTGATCGCCTCGGCGAGCCCGGCCGCGAGCTGCCGCCGGTCCAGGGTGGCGAGGTAGCCGACGTTCGAGACGACGGCCTTCGGCTGGTAGAACGCGCCGATCAGGTTCTTGGCGCTGCGGTGGTCGACGGCGACCTTGCCGCCGAGCGCGGCGTCGACGTGCGCGAGCAGGGTGGTCGGCACGTTGACGTACGGCACGCCGCGCATGTACGCGCTGGCGACCCAGCCGACGGTGTCGATCACGACGCCCCCGCCGACGGCGAGCACGACGTCACGGCGGGCCAGGGCGGTGCCGGCGAGCCAGTCGAGCAGCTCGCAGGCGGTCCGCAGGGACTTGTTCGCCTCACCGGCCGGAAAGGACGTCAGGGCGACGTCCACCCCACCGATCCGGAGCTGGTCGGCGAGGTTCTTGGCGTGCAGGGTCGCCACCCGGTCGTCGGTGACGAGCGCGACGCGACGGCCGTCGATCTCGCGCAGCAGGTGCTGCACCGCGACGGTCTCCTGCTGGCAGACGTGGACGCAGTAGGTCTCGGAGCGGTCGGCGGAGAACTGGTGGGGCGCTCCGCCGGGTCCGGTGGGCAGTGGCACCTCATGGCGGCATCGAACATGAGTTGTCATGCGTTTCCTCAACACTTCCCTGGGCGACAGGGCGGCTGCGTGACGACGGTGTACGGGGACACGCGCGTCGGGGCGAGGTCTCGGCGCCGCCTTCCGCGAGCGACCCCGGCTCCACCACAGGTACGCCGGGCACGCCTTGATGTCGTTGTCGTCGAGAGACCGGCAGTTCGTTGGCGTGGTCCGCGTCCCCCGACCGGTGGCCCGACACCAGGGCGGCGCCGGGACGGACTCGCCCCGGCGCCACCACCGTCGATCGGCTCGACGGTGCCGCCCCGGGACTCCTCCACACCTGCACGGGAGACGTCGACCGTGTGTGCACACTCCAACACGGCCGTCCCGCACGCGGTCGCGGCTCGACAGATCCCGGTAAGAATCTCGGCGTTCGTCGATGTCGTGGCGGCCGACTCCCGCCGGCGCGTCCGGTGACGCCGCCTTGCCGCCCGGGGATCGGCTACGGCCGTGGCGTCCGGGCCGGACCGCGGCGCAGCAGCAGCGGCACGGGGGCCAGCGCGACCAGGCCGCCGGCCAGGGCCACCAAGGGGAAGCCACCGCCCGCGAAGAGGGCGCCGGCGGCGAGGCTGGCGACGATCGAGGCGGTGAAGACGACGGCGTCGACGCCGCCCTGCACCTCGCTGCGCTCGGCCGGGTCCAGCTCGCGGCTGAGCAGGCTGCTGCTGCCCACGAAGACGAGGTTCCAGCCGTAGCCGAGGAGGAACAGCCCGGCCGGCAGGGTCGTGGTGTGCCCGGTCGGCGCGACCATCACGGCGGCGGCGGCGGCGACCAGCAGGGCGACGCCGCAGCCCACGGCGAAGCGTCCGCCCATCAGGTCGGCGATCCGGCCGGAGAGCGGGGCGAGGGCGAACATGCCGATCATGTGCGCGCTGAGCACGAGCCCGACGACGTCCAGGCCGTGGTCGTGTTCGTGCAGTTGCAGCGGCGTCATCGTCATGACGGTGACCATGGCCAGGTGCGCGGCGAGCATGGCGCACAGGGCGGTGGCGACCGCCGGACGTCGCACCACCTGCCCGATCCGCTGGCGGGAGAAGCCGGGCCGGCGGGCCTCGACGCGGCCGGCGCCGGGCAGCAGCGTGGTGACGGTGACCGCCAGCGCGGTGAGCGCGGCCGCGGCGAGCACCGCACCGGAGAGCTCCGGCAGCCCGAGGGCCTCGGCGAACCGGCCGGCGGGGGCGACCAGGGTCGGTCCCGCCAACGCGCCGACGGTGCCGGCCCAGACGATGATGGACAGCCCGAAGGCCTTGCGGTCCTCCGGGTACAGGTCCGCCGCCATGTACCGGGCCACCTGCGCCCCGCCGTTGCCGATGCCGATCAGCACCATGCCGACGAGCAGGGCGGACAGCGCCGTGCCGGCGGCGCCGGCGAAGGCGAGGAGCGCACCGCCGAGCGCGCACAGGTACACCGTGAACAGGGCGGACCGCCCGCCCCGCCGTGCGGTCAGCGCGCCCAGGCCGAGCGCGCCGGCCGCCGAGCCGAGCACCCCGGCCGCGTTGGCGAATCCGCTGAGTCGCGACCCGACGGTGTCGGCGACGATGAGCGTGCTCACCGTGCTCGCCGCCACCATGGCGGTGGTCATCATGGCGACACCGATGAACAAGGACGTCATCGAGCGGCCCCGTACGACGGGGGCCGGCTCCTTGAGGAGCGCAATTCCCATGCGGGCAGATTAGATATCCGTCGCCGACGATAGAATGGCATTCGCGTGGCAGATCCGGCTGTCGCCACCCGACTGAAAGGTCATTCGGTGGTATGGCATCTCAATTGGACAAGGCGCTGGACGATGTCGACTGGGAGATCATCCGCGAACTCCAGGAGGATGCCCGACTGTCGTTCCGCGCGCTCGGCCGGCGGATCAACCTGTCGGCTCCGGCCGTCGGTGAACGGGTGCGGCGGCTGGAGGACCTCGGTGTCATCAGCGGCTACCGGGCGCAGATCAACCCCCGGCTCGCCGGGTACCCACTGCTGGCCTTCGTGGAGCTGCGCTGCGCCCGGGGGCGGTGTCTGCTCGACACCAGCTCGGCCACCGAGCATCCCGAGATCAGCGAGGTGCACAAGCTCAGCGGGTCGTACTGCTCCCTGCTGAAGGTCCGCACCACGTCCCTGGACCACCTGGAGAGCCTGCTCGAACGGCTCGGCCGGCACGGGGAGATCCGTTCCACGCTGGTGTTGTCCACCCAGCACGAGGACGGCCGGGTGTCCGTCCCCCGCGACGACTGGCGCAGCGCCACCCGGCACACCGGCTGGCGACGCCAGTGACGATCCCGCCCCGGCCCGCCGGCGCGGAGGCGTGGCCCCCGCACCGGCGCCGACCCGGGGTCAGGAGAACTCCGGCTCCTCGGTACGGGTCCGCTTGAGCTCCCAGAAGTGCGGGAACTCGGCCAGCCCGGCCAGCGAGTCGAAGAACCTGCCGGCCTGCTCGCCCCGGGGGATCCGGGAGATCACCGGCCCGAAGAACGCCAGCCGGCCGATGTGCACGATCGGCGAGCCGACGTCCGTGCCCACCGGGCGCATGCCCCGCTCGGTGCTCTCCTTGAGCCGGGCGTCGTGCTCCTCGCCGTGCGCGGCCTCGGCCAGCTCGGCGGGCAGGCCGACCTCGGCCAGCGCCTCCCGCACCACCCGGTCGTAGTCGGCGTCCCCGCGCTCGTGGATCCGTGTGCCGACGGCGGTGTAGAGGTCGCGCAGCACCTCGTCGCCCTTGAGCGCCACGGCGGCGGTGGCCACCCGGACCGGCCCCCACGCCTTGCGCATCCGCGCCAGGAACGCCTCGGGGTCGTCCTGGTACTGGGCCGGCACCTCACGGTCGGCGTTGATCAGGGACACACTCATCACGTGGAAGCCGAGGTCGATCTCGCGTACCCGCTCCACCTCGAGCAGCCACCTCGACACGATCCACGACCAGGGATCCATCGGGTCGAACCAGAGGTCCACCTTGGCCCGTGCAGTCACCGTAAGCCCTCCTCGCTGTCGGTACTCGTCATGGTCGCCGGCCGGGTGACGTCGCCGGCCGGATAGGCCCGGCCCCTGGCCACGACCAGCCGGATCCTGGCCAGGGCGCTCAGGTCGACCAGCGGATCGCCCTCGACGACCAGCAGGTCCGCGCTGTACCCGGCGGCGAGCCGCCCGGTCACGGCGCCGAGGCCGATCGCCGCGGCGGAGGCGACCGTGGCCAACTCCACGACCCGGTCCGCCGGGAACCCCAGCCAGTGGTACAGCTCCAGCAGGCCCACCAGGTCGTCGAAGGACGCGTTCGCCACCCCGGCGTCGGTCCCGGTGATCAGGGGTACGCCGAACTGTTCGAGCAGGACCAGTCGCTCGTACGTGCGGCGCGCGACGTCGTCGCCCTCGGCGGCGCGCACCGAGCGCCAGTCCGGCCCGCAGGTGGTGCAGCAGGCGGCGACGCCACGGTCGGCCATCTCCCGCATCAGGTCGTCGTACCGTCGCATCCGGCCCTGCCCGTCCATGCCGGTGCAGTGCTCGACGCTGTCGACCCCGGCGGCGACCGCGTCGGCGATGGCGGTGAGGCCGTGCGCGTGGGCAGCGACCGGCAGGCCGTGCCGGCCGGCCTCCTCGACGACGGTGCGCAGCTCGGCCCGGGAGAACTGGCTCTCCCACATCCGTGGCCCGCCGGGGGTGAGGTGCCCGCCGCCGGCCATGACCTTGACGACGTCGACGCCCGCCGCTGCCAGCTCGGCCACCTTCGCCCGGATCCCGGCCACCCCCTCGACCACTCCGCCGAGGAAGTGGCAGTGGCCGCGCGGGATGGTCAGCGGGCTGCCGGCGGTGAGGATGCGGGGGCCGGGACGGGTGCCCGCGTCGATCGCGTCGCGCAGCCGCAGGGCCAGCCCGTCCCGGTCGCCGAGGTCACGCACGGTCGTGACACCGGCGGCGAGCAGCCGTGCCGCCCGGTGCGCCATGTCGACCGCGAGGGTGGCGGGCTCGGACCGCAGCAGCGCGCCGAGCGGATCCGGGCTGGCGTCCATGGCCAGGTGCACGTGCCCGTTGACCAGCCCCGGCAGCAGCGTCGCGGTGGGAAAGTCGAGGTGCGGGGTGTCCGGGGGCGCGACGCCCTCCAGGGTGGCCCGTGGGCCGACGGCGGCGATGTGGGCGTCGTCGACGAGCACGCCGCCGTCGACGATGCTCTCGCCGGCCGGACCGGGCAGCACGACCGCGGCGGTGACCAGCATCATGGGCGGCGCACCGTGCCGACGATCCGCCGCAGCACCTCGGTCAGGACGTGCCGGGGGGAGGCGAAGTTCAGGCGGACGAAGCCGTCCCCGCCCGGGTCGAAGTCGGGGCCGGCGCTGAGCAGCACCCGTCCCTCGCGCAGGAACCGGGACGCCGGGTCCTCGTCCCAGCCGAGCGCGCGGCAGTCGAGCCAGGCGAGGTAGGTCGCCTCGGGGGCGCGCAGGCGGATCCGGGGGGCCTCCCGCCGGAGGACGTCGCACACCAGGAGCCGGTTCCGCTCCAGGTACCGCAGGGTGGCCGTCTGCCAGGCGTCGCACTCGGTCCAGGCCGCGATCGTCGCCTGCACGCCGAGGACGTTGACCGTGCCGAACAGTTCGGCGGGCTGGTCGGCGAGGGCCTGCCGGGCCGCCGGGACACCGACGTGGCAGACGGCCGTACGCAGCCCGGCGAGGTTGAACGCCTTGCTGGCCGAGGTGACGGTGATCGTCCGCGCCGCCACCTCCGGGCTCAGCGAGGCGAAGGGGATGTGCGCGTACGGCTGGTAGGTCAGGTCGCTGTGGACCTCGTCGGAGATGACGAGCAGGTCGTGCCGTACGGCGATCTCGGCCATGGCGTGCAGCTCGTCGGCGGTGAACACCCGCCCGGTGGGGTTGTGCGGGTTGACCAGCAGCAGGACGCGGCAGCCCGTCCCGGCGGCCTCCCGGGCGAACCGTTCGGCGTCGAACTGCCAGCGGGACCCGTCGTCGCGCATCGGGATCGGCAGCACCCGCCGGCCCATGGCGGTCACGCCGGCGGTGATCGGGCGGAAGGCGGGCGTGTGGACGGCGACGACGTCACCGACGGCGGTGACCAGGTGCAGCATCACCTGCACGGCCTGGGTGACGTTGGCGAACTCGCGGACGTGCTCGGCCCTCGGGTGCCAGCCGTGGCGGCTGGCCATCCGCGCGGCGAAGACCTCGCGCAGCGGGCTGACCCCACCCGGCCAGTCGGGGTAGCCGAGGTCGGCGCCCCCGGCGATGCGCCGGACGCGGTCGAGGATCGGGTCCGCGACCGGGAAGTCCATGTCCGCGACCCAGGCGGGCAGCACGTCGACCGGGACGCACCGCCACTTGGCGCCGGGTCGCTGCCGCAGGTCGGCCAGGTCGAGGTCGTCGAAGGAGCGGGTGATGACCTCGGCGGAGGTCGTGGTGAGGGCTGCCCCCATGTGCGGTGTCTCCCGTGGTGGCCGAACGGTTGCCGTCATCGCGCGAGCTGGGGCACCACCTGGTCGGCGATCAGGTCGACGTGCGCCTCGTCGGACAGGTCGAGCAGTTGGAGGTAGATCCGCTCGACGCCGGTCTTCTGCTGCCACTGCCCGATCCGGTCGACGACCTCGGCGGGGGTGCCGGCGATGCCGTTGGCCCGCAGGTCGGCGGGGTCACGGCCGATGGCCTCGGCGCGGCGGCCCACCTCGGCGTCGTCCCGGCCGACGCAGACCGTCTGGGCGACCGACCGGACGATCTCGGCGGGATCGCGGCCGAGCCGGTGGCAGGCGGCGTCGACCCGCTCGAACTGCGCCGCGCAGGTCGGGATGTCGCGCAGCGACACGTTGAACTCGTCGGCGAAGCGCGCGGCCAGGGCCGGGGTCCGCTTGACGCCCTTGCCACCGATGATGATCGGCGGGCGGGGGCTCTGCGCCGGCTTCGGCAGCGCCGGCGAGTCGGTCAGCTGGTAGCACCGGCCGGTGTACGAGTACGTCTCCCCCACCGGGGTGGCCCAGTACCCGGTGATCAGTTCGAGCTGCTCGGTCAGGCGGTCGAACCGCTCGCCGAGCGGCGGGAACGGGATGCCGGTGGCCTGGTGCTCGCCCTCGAACCAGGCCGCGCCGAGGCCGAACTCGACCCGACCTCCCGACATCTGGTCGACCTGGGCCACGATGACGGCCAGGGCGCCGGGGTGCCGGAAGGTGGCGGCGGTCATCAGCGTGCCCAGGCGGATGCGGGAGGTCTCCCGCGCCAGGGCGGCGAGGGTGGTCCAGGCGTCGCTGGGGCCGGGCAGGCCGGCGCCGGACCCGGTGGTCATCAGGTGGTCGGAGCGGAAGAAGGCGGGAAAACCGGCGTCCTCGGCGCGCTTCGCGATGCGGAGCAGATCCTCGTGCGACGCGCCTTCCTGAGGCTCGGTGAAGATCCTCAATTCCATGGCGGTCACGGTAGACGAGCCCTCGCAGCGGCCGTCGTAAATCTTTCCGGCATCTTTCGGCGGGCTCGGCGAGCCTGTTCCGGCGCTACCCGACAACCATCAGGGACACCACGACACCGACGGTGACCAGAATCGAGAGGCAGGCCAGCACGGCGGATCCCGACAGCGCGCGGGAGCCGCCGACGGCCACCGACCGGTCGCCCCGCTGCGGCATCCGCGCGAGGTGATTCATGTCGGAGAGCATCGCCTCCCAGTTCACGTCCGCCGAGTACGACATCCGGTCGGCCCGGCTCGGCACGGCCTGGGCGGACTCGTCGTGGAGATGCTGCACGGCCTGCTCCGATCCGCACCGGGCGTCGCGCTGCCGCCCGACGACCCGGGCGCGGGTGTCTGCCGGGGAGGACCGACGGGACGGAATCGTCGCCCCTGGTCCGGGACGTCGCGATTCTACGAGCGTGCTCCACGGTGGAGGCGGATTCCTTCTCGTTTCTTTCACGCCGGGCGCGGATCGGTGGCGGCGTGGCGCACGCGATCCCGGCCGGGGCTACCGCCGGGAACAGGCCGGCGACGCCCGGTGGGAGATACCGCACACGACGATCCGCGTCAAGCCGGGTTCGTGCTGAACGGTCCCGATCTCCAAGGCTTCTCAGCGCCGTAACAAGCCATAAAATATTGGCGCTTGCCACTCGAAATGGCTCGCGGGGGGCACCTTGCATCACGCAGCCGGCGTTCCGCATCCGCTATGCCCATCACCCCGGTCCCCCCGCTGCAGTTCGCACCACGCCGACGACAGCACTCGCGAAGGGTGATCCGGGGGGAACATGTTCAACCGCAGCATCCACGATGTGGAAATCATCCGTTGGCCGGAAGAATCGGCACGGCGGGAACTGTGCCGGAACTCAGGACGATTGCGCCTGCTCATCGTGGCGACCGGCACGACGCCGCCGATGTGCACCGACCCGCGGGAGGACTGGGTACGCGTCCCGGCGCCCCGGGAAGATCTCAGCCTGCGGGCCAGGGCGCTGCTGGCACGCGCCGGCTCGCATCAGATCCCGCAGGTCAACATGGACGGTGTCCTCACCTTCCGCAGCCAGTCGGTCGCCCTGTCACGGGGTGAGGCAGCCGTGATGGAGGTGCTGATCCGCAACTTCGGGCTGCTCGTGGCCCGGGAGGCGCTCTGCGACGAACTCGCCGGCGGCGACCAGCTCTCCAGCCGCAACTCCCTCGATCTGCACATCATGCGGCTGCGCCGCCGGATCACGCCGCTCGGGCTCGTCATCCGTACCGCCTGGGGTCGCGGCTACATCGTCGAATCGGCCGATCCGGAGAGCGGCACGAACTGACCCGGCACGGGGCCCGGATACCGCCGACGATCGACACGTCGACGGCGGCATCCGCGCCTCGCACTCGGGTGTGGTCCCGGCACCTCGACGGGCGCCTGCCCCCGCCAGGGGACGTCGGCGATCGGCATCGGACGCGTCCCGGGAAGCGCCCCGCGACCGCGGTCACCCCCGGGCGACCGGACAGGCCGGCCCGGCCACCGTCCGGCGCGACGTCGCCGACCCGACCTGGACCCGGGCGCTGCCGGCAGTGGACACGTCACCGGCCGGCGGGCCCTACGTGTACGGGTCGACCCGACCGATGACGATCGGACGGGTGTTCATGTCGTACCAGGTCGGGGAGCTCAGACTCCACCGGTGCGCGACGATCCGGCCGGTGGCGCGGCTGGTGCGGACGAACATCCAGCCGGCGCCGTTCGCCTCCGCCCACTTCTGGGCGCCGGTGTCGTAGTAGAAGCGGCTGTCCGGGTAGCCGCGCGGGTTGGCCGGATTGCCGTGCGGGCTGGCGGTGCTGTCGAGCAGGGAGATCGCCCACTCCCGGTGGCCGGGGTGGCTGTCGTCGGACAGCCGGCTTCCCGGGCCGATGACCGCCGTGTGTCCACTCTCGCCGTCGCTCGCGCCGATGTACCTGATGGCCATGACGTCGCCCGGGTACAGGGTCATGTAGGGCCGGAACGCCAGGTCGAAGGCGCGCATGCCCGGGGATGTCGTCGGTCCGGTCACGGTCGGCGGCAGAGCGTCGTGGAAGGCGGCGTTGTTCGGGAACTGCGCGCCGAACTCGCTGCTGAAGAAGGTCGGGGTCGCCCACGCGAAGGCGTGGGTCAGCAGCCGGCGGACGACAGTGGCGCACCGGGTCTCGTTGCGGTAGGTGGTCGGCTGGCCGGGCGTGCCGAAGACGACGGTGGTCGCGGCCCCGGTGACGGCCCACGGCGACGACGGTCACCCCGGCACGGAGGGTGGGTCGCCGTGCTCTGGTCTTCATCACTGCGCTCTCCGTGCCCTGAGGGTGCCGGGCAACGGCTTCGGCGTCCGCTCTCCGGCAGTTGCGCTGTCGGCGTCCCGACGGACCGATGGTCGGTCGGCGGTCCGTTCCGGCCCGCCCCGGCATTGATCCGAGCGCCGCCGACCGGCGTTCGGCGGCTGCCCGTGGCGGCGTCCCGGGCGGCGACGCCGGGCAGCGCACGCCGCGAGATGGCCGGCGCACCCTCCTGGTGTGACGATCCGGTGGTCCCTCGTGTCGCGCGACCAGGAGGCCCGCCGCCATGAGCTCCGACGTGTCGCTCGTGCTCTTCCCCGTCGCCCTGGGCATCGTCATGCTCGGCCTGGGGCTCACCCTCACGGTGGACGACTTCCGTCGTGTCGCCACCTATCCCCGGGCCGTGGTCGTCGCCCTGGTCTGTCAGATGCTGGTGCTGCCGGCCGTCTGCCTGGGCCTGGTGCTCGTCGCCGACCTGCGGCCGGAACTGGCGGTCGGCATGATGCTGCTCGCCGCCTCCCCCGGCGGCAGCACCGCCAACCTCTACAGCCACCTGTTCGGCGGCAACGTCGCGCTCAACATCACCCTGACCGCCATCAACTCGGTGCTCGCCCTGTTCACGCTGCCGCTGATCGTCAACCTGTCCATCGCCGCGTTCATCGGTTCGGACAGCGCCATCGGCCTGCAGTTCGACAAGGTGCTCCAGGTGTTCGCCCTGGTCCTCGTCCCGATCGCCGTCGGCATGACGGTCCGCCGGCATCGTCCGAGGTTCGCCGCGCGGATGCAGCGACCGGTGAAGGTGCTGTCCATCGTGGTGCTCGTCGTGGTGCTCACCGGCGCGGTGATCGGCATCAAGGACGAGCTCGCCGCGACCGTCGGCGCGGTCGGCCTCGTCGCGCTGCTGTTCAACCTGATCAGCCTGGCCATCGGGTACGCCGCTCCGCGCCTGCTGCGCGTCGGGCACCCGGAGGCCGTCGCGTCGTCGTTCGAGATCGGCATCCACAACGCCACCCTGGCCATCACGATCGCGCTCAGCCCGGCCCTGCTCGACAACAGCGACATCGCCATGCCGGCAGCCATCTACGGCACCCTGATGTTCTTCACCGCCGGCGTCGTCGGCCTGCTCTCGGTACGCCGGGGCGGCGGCCGGGTCGGGGCCACGCGTCCACCGGCCCGGACGGCATGACCCGAGCTGCTGCCGTCCGGCCGGCGACGCGACGACCGCAGCACACCTCGGTCTCTCAGCGGCGACCGGGGACGGTCAGGCCCGACTCGTACGCCAGCACCACGAGCTGGGCCCGGTCCCGGGCACGCAGCTTGACCATGGCCCGGTTGACGTGGGTCTTCGCGGTCAGCGGGCTGATCACCATGTGGTCGGCGATCTCGTCGTTGGACAGGCCCCGCGCGACCAGGGCGACGGCCTCGCGTTCCCGGTTGGTCAGCCCGTCCAGGACCGTGTCGGCCGCCCGGTGGAGCGGCTCGGCGACGTACCGCTCGATCAGCTTACGGGTGATCGACGGCGCGAGCAGGGCGTCACCGCGCGCGGCGACCCGTACGGCGTGCAGGAGGTCCTCCGGTTCGATGTCCTTGACCAGGAACCCGGCCGCCCCGGCGCGCAACGCGTGGAAGACGTACTCGTCGAAGCCGTAGTTGGTCAGCACGACCACGTGCACCCCGGCCAGGGCCGGGTCCGCGGCGATGCGCCGGGTCGCCTCGATGCCGTCCATCACCGGCATCTGGATGTCGACGAGGGCGACGTCGGGCAGGTGCTCCCGGACGAGCGCGAGCCCCTGCTCCCCGTCGGCGGCCTCGGCCACCACCTCGATGTCGTCCTCGACGTCGAGGAGCGCCCGGAACCCGCTGCGCAGCAGCGGTTGGTCGTCGACCAGCAGGACGCGGATCACGACGTCCCGGCCACGGGGAGTTCGGCGCGTACCGTGAAGCCACCCTCGTCCCGGGGCTCCGCGCGCAGCCGGCCGCCGAGGGCGGTGACCCGTTCGCGCATTCCGAGCAGCCCGACGCCGGGCGGCGCGGCGCTGTCCGGCGTGGCCCGGCCGTCGTCGTCGACCCGGATGGCCAGGACGTCCGGGCGGTAGTCGATCAGGACCGACGCCGTGCCGGCGCGGGCGTGCCGGGCGACGTTGGTCAGCGACTCCTGCACGATCCGGTAGGCGGTCCGGTCCACCGCCGCCGGCACGTCCTGTCGTCGTCCCTCGATCGTCAACGTCGCGTCCAGGCCGGCCAGCCGGGCCCGCCGCACCAGCTCCGGGACGTGGGCGAGCCCGCGCGGCGGCGTCCGGTCGTCGTCGCGCAACGCCTCCAGGGTCGCGCGCAGTTCCCGGCTCGCCTCACGACCGGCCTCCTGGATGGCCAGCAGGGCGTCCGGCACCCGCTCCCCCCGCTTGCGGGCCAGGTGGACGGCCACCCCGGCCTGCACGGTGATGACCGAGATCTGGTGGGTGAGCGAGTCGTGCAGCTCCCGCGCGATGTGCAGCCGCTCCTCGTCGGCGCGCCGCAGCGCGGTCTCCTCCCGGGTGCGCTCGGCCTCGTCCGCACGCCGCTCGGCCTGCCGCAGCGCTTCACCCGCGGCGCCGGCAGCGACCAGCCACGCCAGTTCCAGGGCCCCCCGGGCCCGCGCGAACGCCTCCCCCACCGACAGGTCCTGCGGCAGGGCGAGGGCGGCGAGCGGAAGAGCGGCCAGCATCAGCACCGCCGCCACCACCGTGACGGCACGATGGCCGGCCCGCACCGCGGCGTACACGGCGAACAGGAACGCGACGGCCGGCACGTCGACACCGACCGCCTGGTGGCCCACCGCGCAGAGCCCGGTGACGGCCAGGACGGGTACGGGCGCCCGCCGGCGCGCGGCCAGCGCCAGGCCACCGGCGACCAGCAGCGCGTAGCCGAGCGGATCGGCGTCCGTGGCCGGCCGGCTCCCGGTCAGCCCGGCGAGCAGCAGCGCCGCCGCCACGCCGACGGCGATCGCCGCGTCCACCACACCGGCCGGAACGCCGGACCGTCCTGTGCCCACCCGCGCACCCTAACCGGATCCCGCCGGTGGGCGACTCCTCCTCGCAGACGAGCCACCGCCTACCACGGACGCGGTAGCACCCCGCCGTCTGCGACGTCCGCGGCAGTCGGATACGCCACCCACGGCAGCGCGAACTGCCTCCCTGTGCAGGACGACCGGCGGCGCGCCCGGCGACATGATCAGACGGCAGCCACACCTCCGGAACGAGACGCACCACAGAGGAGAGCGACATGAGTTCGTCAGTAACCCGGACGGCGGTCCGGCTGGTGCTCACCGCCGGCGCCGCCGCCCTGCTCGGCGGGCTCGGGCTCGCCGCGCCGGCGGCGGCGCACGTAGCGGCCCGGCCGATCGCCGCCGACGCCTACACCATGAGCGCCGGACGACTGGGGTCGAGCGTGGCCGCCGTGCTGGGGCTGGCCGGCGTGATCGTCGCCGGGCTGGCGCTGGCCCGCCCCACCAGCCGGGTCGGCACCGGCACCGGGCGCGGCGGGGCGTACCTGGCGCTGGCGGCGGGACTGGTCGGCCTGGCTCTCGGCGGGCTGGTCGTGGTCACGTCCGACAGCGGAATCGGGACCGGCAACGGGCGCGGTGGGGCGTACGTGGCCCTGGTGGTGGGGGTGGTCGCCGTGGCCCTCGGCGGGCTGGCCCTGACCCGCTCCCGGCGCACCGGCTGACCGGGTCGACCACACCCGGCGTGGTCCCGCCTCGTCCGCATGTGCCGGGGCGGACGTCGGGCGCTGCCCGTGGCCGATCGCCACGGGCGGCGCCACCACGTCGACGGGCACGCGGGCGGGCAGCGGGTCGTCATCGGCGCGGGCACACCGGCAGCGGGATCTCGAAGTGCACCGTCTGGTGGGTGTCCGGGCACCCGTCGCGGGCGTCGTGGACGGGCACGGCCACCGACCGCCAGAACCCTTCGGCGCCCTCGATCCGGGTGTCGGTGTGCAGGTACAGCGCCCGGTAGCCGGGCTGCGCGGCGACGAACTCGGTGGCGAGGTCCACCAGCGCCCGGGCCAGTCCCCGGCGCCGGTGCGCCGGCCGGACGTACACCCGGAACAACTGGGCGGTGCTCTCCGGCGGGTACCGGTCGACCAGGAACCGCGGATGCGGTGGGCTCTTCGGTGCCGCCGCCCGCACGGCAGTGGTGCCGACCACCTCGTCCGCGAGGGTGGCGACGAACAGCGCGTGACGGGCCGGCCGTAGGTAGGTGCCGGCCAGGTCGATCACGTCGGCATGCCACTGTGGGCGGTAGCCGTGGCCGAAGTCGTGGTAGAAGGTGTCGAGCATGACGCTGCGGGCACCGGCGAGGTGCCGGGGCGTGGCCTGCCGCACGGTGTAGTCGCCGACGAGGTGTCCGGTCACAGTGGTTCGCTCGCTCTCGTGATCAGGTGGTCGGTGGGGCGCAGCAGGGCGCGGGTCAGCGGTTGCCGACCGGCGGTGAGCAGGTCCGCAGCCGTGCCGTGCTCGACGATCCGGCCCTGGTCGAGGACGACGACGTGGTCGGCGAGCCGGGCCACGACCTCCCGGTCGTGACTGATCACGACCAGGGTCAACTCCTCCGTCCGGCGTAACTGCCCGACGAGGTCGAGGATGCGGTCCTGGGTTCCGACGTCGAGCCCGGAGGTGATCTCGTCGCAGATCAGCAGCCGGGGCCGGGCCAGCAGGGCGCGGGCCAGCGCGGCGCGTTGCAGTTCCCCGCCGGAGAGCCGCTCGGGGTGGCGGCCGGTGAACTCCCCGGTGAGGCCGACCCGGGTGAGGACGGCCTGCGCTGCCTGACGGGCCGTCGCCGTCTCCAGGGCACGCAGCCGTACCGCGACCCGGGCCACCTGGTCGAGCAGCGGCCGGTACGGGTGGAAACTCGCCCGGGGGTCCTGGAAGACGTACTGCACGGCGGCGAGGTCGGCCCGGCTGCGCCGGTCGAGGCTCGCCGCCAGCCTCCGCCCGTCCAGCTCGACGGTACCGCCGGCCGGCCGGTGCAGGCCGGCGATGCAGCGGGCCAGGGTGGTCTTGCCACTGCCGGACCGGCCGACCACGGCGAGGCACCGCCCGGCGGTGAGGCCGGCGTCGATCCCGTGCAGGACGGTGTGCCGGCGGGTGCCGTCGCGGTGCCGGGCCACCAGTCCGGTGACCCGCAGCACCGGGGGCCGGTCCCGGTCGGGTGGGTCACCGTCCGCCGGTCGGTCGTCGACGACCGTGGCGGGCGGCCGGTGCAGGGCGAGGACCTCGGCGGTGGGGCCGGTGGCGCGTACCGTCCCGTGCGCCAGGACCAGGGTGCGGTCGGCGACCAGGCGTACCAGGTCCAGGTCGTGGCTGAGCAGCACGACGGCCAGGCCGGCCGTGGCGAGGCCGCGCAGCTCGGTGGCGATGTCGACCCGGTTCAGGTTGTCCTGCCCGGTGGTGGGTTCGTCGGCGATCAGCAGCCGGGCCCGGCACAGCAGCGCGTGGGCGAGGACGAGACGTTGCTGCTGTCCGCCGGAGAGCTGGTGCGGGAAGCGGCGCAGCAACTCCCGCCCGTTCGGCAGGCCCACCCGGGCGAGTGCGTCGGCCACGGCCCGGCGGAGCTGCGCCCGGCCGCTCGCGCCCGGGGCGGCGTGCCGGTGGGCGATCTCGCGGAGCACCGCCCCGATCCGGCGGACCGGGTTGAGCACGGCGGCGGGCTGCTGGGGTACGTAGGCGACGGTGCCGGGTGGCGGTGGGGTGTCCGGGGTGACCGGCTGGTCCGCGATCTCGATCCGGCCGGTGAGCCTCACCCCCGGCCCGGTCTCGCCCAGCAGGGCGCGGCCGGTGGTGGTCTTGCCGCTGCCGGACGCCCCGATGACGGCCAGGACCTGCCCGGCCGCCACGGCGAACGACACGTCGTCGACCAGGAGTTTCGCGTCGTCGGTGCGGGCGCCGAGCCCGGTGACGCGGACCAGTGCAGGACTCACCGCAGCACCTCCGCCGGATCCCGGTCGACGGTGGACCGCCGGCCGGCCAACATCTGGTCGGCGACCAGGTTGACGCCGACGGCCATGGCCACGATCAACGCGGCCGGTACGACGACCGCCCAGGGTTGCAGGAACATGCCGGTGCGGTTGCGGTCCACCATCACCGCCCAGTCGGATGCGTCGGGTGCCACCCCCACGCCTAGGAAGCTGGCGGTGGCCACCAGGTAAAGGGCGCCGATGAACCGGACCCCGGCGTCGGCGAGCAGCACCCGACGGATGCCGACGGTGACGTAGCCGATGGCCCGCCGCCACCAGGTTTCCCGGTACAGCCGCATGGCCTCCGTCACCGTGCCGTGCGCCAGCGGCAGCGCGGCGGCCCGAGTGACCCGGGCGATCTCGGGCAGGGCGATCAACGCGACGATCATCGTCAGGGTGGCCGGGCCGCGTGGCGCGGTGGCCGCGACGAGAATGAGCAGCAGCAGGGACGGTACGGCCAGCAGCAGGTCCAGTGGCCGCATCAGCAGCTCGTCGACCAGGCGGTGCCGGGTCGTCGCGGCCAGCAGTCCCACCGGTACGCCGACCAGGTACGCCAGCGCGGTAGCGGTGAGCGCGACCAGCACCACGGACCGTCCGCCGAGGAGCAGCTGGTCGACGACGTCCCGGCCGACGAAGTCGGTGCCGAGCGGGCCGGCCGGGTCGAACGGTCGCCCGTGCCCGGCCGGGCCGTCCACCAGCAGCGGCCCGGCCAGGGCGAGCAGCAGCGGTCCGCCGAGCAGGACCGCCCCGGCGGCGGTTCGCAGCCCGCGGTTCACCGGACACCGGCCGTGCCGGGGGCGAGCCGGAACGCCACCAGGTCGGCGGCCAGGTTGACGGTCACGGTGGTGACCGCGACCAGCACGCAGAGGCCCTGCACGGTGGGCACGTCCCGGGCGGTCACCGCATCGACCAGGGCGGTGCCGAGGCCGGGAATGACGAACACCGCCTCGACCACGATCACCCCGCCGAGCAGCCAGTCGGTGGTGCGGGCGAGCTGCTGCACCACCGGGGCGAGGGCGTTCGGCAGCGCGTGCGCCAGCCACCGTCGGCGGGCCGGGATGCCCAGCCGGCGGGCGTGGGCGACGTACGCGGAGCGGACCGCGTCGACCATGCCGGCCCGGGTGAGCCGGCTGATCGAGCAGATCGGTCGGGCCAGCAGCACCAGCAGCGGCAGCACCAGCACCGCCGGCTGGGCCAGCAGGTCGCCGTCGGTACCGACGGCGGTGGGCGGGAACCAGCCGAGGTGTACGCCGAACAGGGCAGCGAGCAGGACGGCCAGCGCGAACTCGGGTACCGCGTAGAGGCCCACCGCCACCGCGGACAGAGACCGGTCGAGCCGGCCGCCCTCGCGGCGTGCCGCCAGCATGCCCATCCCGACGGCGAGGGGGACGAGCAGCAGCAGGGTCGCCGCGGCCAGCAGCACCGTCGGTGCGGCGGTGGCGGCCAGCACCTCGATCACCGGCCGTTGCGAGACCAGCGAGACACCCAGGTCGCCGTGCAGCAGGTCGACCAGCCAGTCCAGGTAGCGTTCCCCGGCGGGTCGGTCGAGTTCGAGCCGGGCCCGGATGAGCGCGATGCGCGCCGGATCGGGCTGGTCGCCGGCGATCACCACCGCCGCGTCCCCGGGCAACGCCTCGGTGAGGACGAACACGGCGGTGGCGACACCGGCGACCTGCCCGACGCCGAGCAGTAGCCGCCCGGCGGCGTAGCGGGGCAGACTCACCCCAGCCAGACCTTGTCGAAGCGGGCCCAGTCCAGGGTGTTGGCGGGGGCGTCGGCGGAGACCCCGCCGACGTTCGGGCCGGTGGCGACCAGGAAGTCGGCGAACCCCCAGATCAGGAAGCCACCCTCGGCGTGCAGCATCCGCTGCATGTCGTCGTACGCCTGCCGGCGGGCCGCCTCGTCGGGGCTGGACACCGCCTTGGCGTAGAGCGCGTCGAATTCGGGGCGGGCCCAGCGGGTGGCGTTGGTGGTGGAGTTGGTCAGCAGCCGCTGGGAGATGTGCGTCTCGATCGGCATGGCCCCGGAGCGGTAGCAGGCCAGCACGCCGTTGGTCAGGATGTCCTTCCAGTAGGTGTCCTTGTTGCCGGTGGTCGGTACGACGGTGAGGCCGACCTGCCGGGCCTGGTCGGCGAGGACGGTGGCCGCCTCGACGAATCCGCTGGCCACGGCGGCGGTGTCCAGGGTGATCCGCAGCCCCTTCGCGCCGGCCCGGTCGATGAGGAAGCGGGCCCGGTCGAGGTCCGGGGTGCGTTGCGGGATGTCCCCGGCGTAGTACTGGTAGCCCTTGCCGTAGAGGTCGTTGCCGACCTGACCGGCGCCGGAGAGGACCGTGTCGACGAGCTGCCGCCGGTCGGTGAGCAGGAACATCGCCTCGCGCAGGTCCCGGTTGTCGAACGGCGGCCGGTCGACCTTCATGGTGAAGCCCTGCATGGTGCTGTTCGCCATCCGGGTGATGGCGACCCGTCCGTCACCGGCGTGGGTACGGGCGGTGGTGGGGGTGATGTCGTGTGCGTACTCCACCTGCCCGCCGAGCAGGGCGTTGATCCGCGCCGACTCGTCGTTGCTGATCAGGTACTCCAGCTCGTCGAGGTACGCCGCTCCGTCCCAGTGGTCGGGGTTGCGCCTGAGCAGCAGCGACCGACCCGGCTGGAAGGAGTCGAAGACGAACGCGCCGGAGCCGACCGGCCGGTCGAAGGTCTCCGTGTCCTCGGGCACGATGTAGGCGCCGAACGCGGCGAGCAGGTTGCCGAACTCGGCGAACGGGCGGGTCAGGGCGAACTCGACGGTGCGGTCGTCGACCGCCCGGCTGGCCCGCAGGTCGATCATCGCCAGGCTGGCCTTGGCCCGGAACGCGCGTTTCGGGTCGGTGATCCGGGCGTAGCTGGCCAGCACGTCGGCAGCGCGCACCGGGCGACCGTCGTGGAAGGTGGCCTCGCGCAGGTGGACCCGCCACCGGGTGAGGTCGGCGTGGGGTTCCCAGCGCTGCGCCAGGCGCGGCCGGATCGACACGTCCGGGCCGTAGTCGGCGAGCTTGTCGTACATGGCCTTGGCCCGGGACGCCTCGACGAAGAGGTTCGCCAGGTGCGGGTCGAGGGTCTCGTTGGCGCCGCCACCGGCGAACGCGGCCCGCAGCCGGCCGCCGCGCCTGGGCTGCCCGGTCGGGGCGGTGGCCGGTGCGTTGTCGGTACCACAGCCGGTGAGCAGCACCGCGGAGAGCGCGGCGGCGCCGCCGAGCAGGCCGCGGCGGCTCAGTCCGGGTGTGGCGCCGGTCGGAATGGGGGTCATGCGTGGCTCGTCCTTCCGAGGGGGTGCGTGGTTCAGGCCGCGTCGTTGCGGCGGCGGGCGACCAGGTGCAGGCGGTCGCCGGAGAGCGTGGTGGACAGCTCGGCGTCCGGCTGCCACGGCGGTTGGGTACGCGGCCCGGGCAGGTCGAACAGGGCGAGCACGTCGAACCCGGCGGCGTCGAGCAGGTGCCGCAGTTCCAGGGGGAACAGCAGCCGCCAGGCGGAGTTCTGCACCAGCGGCTGCCCGCCGTCCGGCCAGGTCCAGACCCGTTCCCGGCACAGCAGTTGCGCGGCGTGGTCGATCCAGAACCGGGTCCGTGAGGTGTAGGGGACGCCGCGCCAGCTGACCGTGCGGGTGCGCGGGGCGTCCAGCAGGTCGGTGTTGCCCAGGAAGTACGCGCCGTTGCGCATCTCGGCGACCAGCAGCCCGCCCGGCACGAGGTGGGCGTGGCAGCGGTCCAGGAACGCGACCAGGTCCGCGTTGCGGTGGCAGTACAGCATCGCGCTGTCCAGGCAGGTGACGACGTCGAAACGGGTGCCGAGGTCGAAGTCGCGCATGTCGGTGGCCACGAACCGGACCTGCCGGTGGTGTCGGCGGGCATGGGCCAGCATCCGGGCGGAGCTGTCCAGTCCGGTCGCCGCGTACCCGATCCGGGCCAGGTGGCCGGCGTCCCGGCCGGTACCGCAGCCGACGTCGAGCAGCCGCCGTCCCGGGTCGCCCTGCGGGGCGAATCGCCGTACCAGGTCGTCGACGAAGGTCGCCGCCGCATGATGCGGGTCCGGGAACTGCGCCTCGTACAGTTCAGGGTTGTCGGTGAGCAGGTTGGCCGTGGCCACGACCGGGTCGGTCATGCGGGCGCCTCCGCGTCGACGGGCACCGGTCGGGGACCGAGCCGGTGCCGGCGGTGCAGCAGCCGGACCGCTGCCGCCGAGGCCAGGCCGAGCGCCGCGCAGAGCAGCCAGGCGCCGGCCGGTACCCCGGCGCCGTCGGCGTCGCCCATGGCCCGGCCGACCGCCGTGGTGGCCGTCGCCGCGACCACTCCGGAGACCAGGTAGAACAGGCCGAAGTAGGTGCCGGTCAGGCCCTCGCGGGCGAAGCCGGGGACCAGTTCCAGGACGAACGGCTGGGCGATCATCACCCCGACGGCGAGCAGCACGGCCGCGCCGAGGACGGGCAGCAGCCCGACCGGCCCGGTGCCGGCCGGGAGCAGCGGCAGCAGGAAAGCGCCGCCCATGACCGCCATCCCGACCGTGATCGCGGTGCCCCGGGCCGTCCGGCCGGACAACCACCGGGTCAGCGGGATCTGCCCGGCCAGGGTCACCACCGTCGACGCCACGAACAGGGCGGCCACCGCCACGGGTGACCCGGTGGCGTGGCCGGCCTGGACCGGCAGGACGAGGTAGAGCTGGTTCTGCAGGGCGAACATCGCGCTCAGCGCGAGGGTGAAGACGAGGAACCGGCGGTCGGTGAGGCACTCCCGCCAGTCCCGGCCGAGGGTCTGTCCGCTGCGCACCACCGGCTGCGGGGGCAGGACGAGAGCCTGCGCGACGGTCAGTGCCGCGAAGACCGCAGCGGCGCCCCACGCGGCGGCGGTGAAGTCGACCAGCAGCAGCGCGCTGCCGACCAGCGGGCCGAGCAGTGCGCCGGCGCTGGCGAACACGTTGAACAGGGCGAACGCCTCGGACCGCCGGTCGGGGGCGGCCTGGGCGAGGTAGGCGCGGACAGCCGGGTTGAACAGTGCCCCGGCCAGCCCGGACAGCACCGACGCGACGAGCAGCGCCGGCAGGGACACCCCGAGGGCGAACACCGCGAAACCGACGGTACGCAGCGCACAGCCGGCGATGATGACACCCCGGGCACCGAGCCGGTCGGCGGCGGACCCACCGATCAGGAACATGCCCTGCTGGCTGAGGTTGCGTACCCCGAGCACCAGCCCGATCAGGGCGGCGGAGAGACCCACCTCGTCGGCGAGGTACCCGGCGAGGTAGGGCAGCAGCATGTAGAAGCCGATGTTGACGCCGAGTTGGTTGACCACCAGCAGCCGCACCGGCAGCGGGAAGCTGCGCAGCGTCGCCCAGGTGGCGCTCATCGGGGCGCCCCCGCCGGGTCACCGGCACCGGTCGGGGTGACCCCGAGCCCCGGCGTGCCGGCCAGTCGCAGGGTCCCGTCGTGACCGCCGAGGCCGGTCCACGGGTCGTCGGCCAGCAGCAGGTGCCCGTCGAGGTCGACCCAGCGGGCCCGCCCTGTCAGGTGTACGGCGGGGGCGATGCCGAGGGAGCTGGTGACCAGGCAGCCGAGCATGACGTCCATGTCGTACCCGGTGGCGACGTCGATGATCTCCCGGGCGGCGGTGATCCCGCCGCACTTGGCGAGCTTGATGTTGACCCCGGCCACCGCTCCGGCCAGCCGGCGCACGTCGCTGACGGTGGCGGCGTCCTCGTCGGCGACGACCGGCACCGGGGTTCGGGCCGCGATCCAGGCCAGCCGATCCGGGTCGCCGGGTGGCACCGGCTGTTCGACGGCGTCGACGCGGTGTGCCGTCATCGCCTCCAGCAGCCGGAGGGTCTGCTCGGCGCTCCAGCCGCCGTTGGGGTCCAGCAGCAGCCGGGCCCGCGGGGCGGCGGCCCGTACCGCCGCGACCCGGTCCAGGTCGTCCGCGTCGCCGGCCTTGACCTTCAGCGTGGTGAAACCGGCCGCGACCAGCCGCCGCGCGGTCGCGGCCGCCGCGTCGGGCGGGACCAGCCCGAGGGTGTACGCCGTGCCGACCGGGGTGCCGTCGGGCAGCCCGAGCAGTCGGTGCACCGGTACGCCGGCCCGCCGTGCGACGAGGTCGTGCACGGCGGCGTCCAGCGCGGCCCGCACCCCGGGCGGCACCGCGCCGGCCGGCGTGGACGGGTCCGCGAGGAGTGTCTCCGGGTCGGGGTAGTCGGCGATCCGGCCGGCGACGCCGGCCAGTGCGGTGACCGCGGTGGTCAGGTCCAGCCGCTGGTAGGTGCTGGTCACCAGCTCGCCGTGGCCGCTCGTCCCGTCGTGGTCGACGGTGACCTGCACCGCGTCACGTCCGGCCATGCTGGACCGGGAGATCCTCAGTGGCTCGCGCAGCACGAGCGGGTACGACCGCCAGGTCAGTTCCATGCCGGCACCCGTGCCATGCCCGGTGCGGCCGTGCCCGGCGCCGTCCCGCTCGCCGTGGTCGCGCGCCGCCCGGCCGGACCGACCGGGTCGACGACGACGCGGCAGCGGCTCCACCGGGTCGCCTCCACCGCCTGCGGGTGGTGGATCTCCACCGGATGCCCGTGGGCCGGGCCGAGCAGCCCGTGCCGGGCGCAGTAGTCGTCGTCGAAGATGGAGTCGAGGTAGCGGTGGGGTCCGTCGGGGAAGACGGTCAGCACCCGGGCGCCCGGCTCGGTACGGGCCGTCCAGGCGGCCACCCGGGCCACCGCGCCGGTGCTCCACCCGCCGGTGACGAAGGTGCCGGTCGCCAGGCGCCGGCAGCTCTCCACCGCCTCGACCGGACCCACCCAGTGCACCTCGTCGAACGCCCGGTGGTCGACGTTGCGGGGATGGATGCTGCTGCCCAGGCCGCGCATCAGCCGGGCACGGGCCGGCTGGCCGAAGATGGTGGAGCCGACGGTGTCCACCCCGACCAGGCGCAGCGCCGGCCAGTACCTCCGTAGGGCCCGGGCCAGTCCGGCGCTGTGCCCGCCGGTGCCCACGCTGCACACCAGCACGTCGACCGCGTCGACCTGCTCGGCGATCTCGGCGGCCAGCCCGGTGTAGCCGGCGGCGTTGTCCGGGTTGTCGTACTGGTCCGGCCAGTACGACCCGGGCAGGCCGGCCCGGACCTCGGCGACCCGGTCGAGGCGGGCCTGCTGCCAGCCGCCCACCGGGTGTGGTCGGTCCACCACCTCCAGCCGGGCCCCGTACGCGCGCAGCAGGGTCCGCATCGACGGTTCCAGCTCACCGTCGACGACCAGGACCACCGGGTGCCCGAGGGCCTGCCCGGCGAAGGCCAGTCCGATGCCGAGAGTGCCGCTGGTCGACTCGACCACCGGGGCGCCCGGCCGCAACTCGCCCCGCATCCGGGCTCCGGTGAGCATGGACACCGCCGCGCGCGCCTTCATCCCACCGGGGCTGAGGCACTCCACCTTCGCCCAGAACCCGCCGTGCGGGTGCGGCAGCGGGGTGTCCACGAACAGCACCGGAGTGTGTCCGACCAGGTCCAGCAGCTGCGGGGCAGTCACGGCGTCGCCCGGTACCGGTAGAGCGGCGTCGGGCCGCCGTCGAGCCAGAAGAACGGGTACGGCTCGGCGGACACCGCGGTCACGCCCGAGCCGACGAACCAGGGCAGCACCCCGCTGCCGGTCTGGGCGAACATCACCAGCGGGGTACCGGTGGCCGCCGCGTGCGCCAGCAGCGGCGCGAAACTGCCGTTGCCCAGGGTCATCCCGGAGGCCAGGATCGCGTCGGCCGCGCCGAGCAGCGCCTGCGCGTCGGGCAGGCAGTCCTCGTCCCACTCGGTCCGGCCGCCCGCGTAGTCGCAGGGCAGGTAGCGCAGACCGCGTCGGCGCAGCTGCTCCAGCAGTGAGTTGACCACCCCGACCACCAGTACCGTCTGCCCGGGTGCGCAGGGCAGCAGGTCCACGACGGCCGCCGCGCGGGCGGTCGACTTCGCCAGCGAGGTACCGGCGGGCACGGTCAGCACCGCGTCGGCCGCGTCGAGGTGCGGCCGGACCGTGAGCAGGTACGCGTCCAGCGCCGCGACCCGTACCGGCAGCGCCGGATGGGTCAGCAGCTCCGCCACCGACCGGCCGACGCAGGCGTAGGCGACGTCGTCGGGCAGTTCGTCCGGCTCGACGGCGCAGGAGCCGACCGCCGCCCCGACCCGCAGGCTGAGCACATGGTTGCGGTAGCCCCGGCCCCGGGTGACGTGCCGGGCCCCCTGACGGGTGACGAAGCCGACGGTGACCTGCTGCTGTGCCGGATCGGGGCCGACCCGACCGTCGCGCACGTCGGTGACCAGCGCGTCGAACGACCGGTACTCCGGTCGGGTCGTCGGGCCGGTCATGCCGGCACTCCGGCGGGCTCCTCGGCGTACCCGACCCGCAGGCCGGCGACCAGCCGGTCCGCCAGCGACCGGGCGCCGGCCCCCGCAGGGTCGACGACCATGACGTGACCCAGGTAGTGGTTGTTGCTGCTGGCCTCCCCGGCCCGGTGTCCGGCCGGCTTCACCGCCCAGTCCACCACCCGGGGCTCGGCGACCACCGCCTCGGTGCCGGTGATCCCGGTGACCGTGCCGGGGCGCGGAGGAAGCAGGAACGCGATCGCCGCGCTGCGTACCCCGGTGTCGGTCGGGGTCAGGTCGGGCCGCTCGCCGAGCGCCAGTTGCGCGTACCCCATCGGCAGGTCGATGCCGGTGACCCGGCGGACCAGTTCGGTGATCTGGTTGCCTGCGGGCCGGGGGTTGACCTCCACCACCCGGGGGCCGTCCGGGGTCAGCCGCAGCTCGGTGTGGGCCACGCCGTGGTCGAGCCCGACCGCGGCCAGGGCGGCGGTGGCCGTCGCGCCGACGGCACGGGCGAGGTCGGGGTCGAGGGGCGCGGGGAACATGTGCCCGCTCTCCACGAATCCTGAGGTGCCGGCCAGGCTCTTGTCCGTCACCCCGATCACCGTGGTGACACCGTCCACGGTGGCCGTCTCCACACTCACTTCCGGCCCGTCCAGCAGTTCCTCCAGCAGCACCAGCGGCGTCCTCGGCTGGCGTCGGGCGTTGACCGGGAAGCCGGCCAGTGCGTCGTACGCCGCCCGCAGTTCGGCCCGGTCGCGCACCCGGCGGACGTACATCCCGGCGCAGAGGTCGACGGGTTTGACCACCAGTGGGTATCCGATGCCGTCGGCCGCGTTACTGGTGGCGGCCCAGTCCTCGGTCACCGCGAATGCCGGCTGCGGAACGCCGGCCCGGCGCATCGCGGCGCGGGCCAGGTCCTTGCGGTACGCGCACTCCACCGCCTCCGGTGCGGCGCCGGGTAGGCCCAGGTGCGCGGCCAGCCGGGCGGCCGTGCCCAGGTAGTAGTCGCAGGAGGTGACCACCCCGTCGAAGCGCAGCACCCGATGAACGTCCTCCACGAAGGACATGAGTCCCGGCAGGTCGTTGGTCTCGGTCGTCAACACGTTCTCGGCCGCCAGTAGCGGGTGTGGCCTGTCCGTCGGCGCGCTGCGGAGGTAGTGGTGCAGGTCGCGGGTCAGGAAGGAGAAGCGATGGCCGGCTTCTCGGATGGCCCTCGGCAGCAGGCCGCTCATGGCGCCCACCCAACTCTCGACCACCAACACGTGCGCCATCGGCGACTCCCGCTCCCTGCGACGACCGGACCCGGTGATGGTAACGGTTTTCATTTTGGATGACCAGGCCGATACTCCCGCCACATCCGACTGGTCGGAGCCTCGCCGGCGGTGGGCCGCTCCGGCGCGGCCTCGGCGCCGGCGTCGCCATCGTGATCGTCGACGTCGATCGCGAGCGTCACACTGTTCCGGGCACCTTCCGGCGACAGTTCGCTGCCGGGTACGACCTCGTCGCGCAGCAGGCCCAGCGGAGACAACGCGAGCCGTACGCGTCGGCCCTGCCGTGCCGCCGATTGGACGCTGCACGTGCAGAACCGCCTTGCGCCGGTGCCGCGTCGTGGGCCATATTCGCTCCATGATCTCGTACCGGAAGGGCGGCGACGCCCTGGCGCGGTGAGCGCGCCCACGCGGCGCGACGACGCCGCGACATCACCAACCGCCGTTCGTAGCGGCGACTCTCACGAGCTGTGGCAGCAGGCCGTCCGGATCCGCCAGGAATGGCTCGGCCACGCCCTGTCCACGCAGCCGGCTGACCGGTCGACGGCCGAGCGCTGCCTGACCGCCATCTACGCCCGGGCATCACGGCCGCGCCCCCGCTTCGCATGGGTCGACTCGCCGGACAGGGCGCGGCCCCTGATCACCGGCTGGCCCACCCTCGACCAACTCCACGAACGCATCCGGGATCCCCGGCCGCGTGGGAAGCCGCCGCTGGCGAGCGATATCGCCATGACCGCCTCTCAGCTCCGCGGCGCGCTGAGCGCGGGCGTCACCCACACCGATCCCGAACTGTCACCCCTGCGGACGAGCAGGACCAGGCAACCATGGCCCGAACTGCCGCCGCCGCAGGCGCTCGACAGCGGCGTTCCGCTCGCTGTCGTGCTGCACCAGGGCGTACGCACGGCGTTGCACCGGAGCCTCGCGCACGGGTACTACCTACCCGTGCGTGCGGCGCTCGCGGACGACGGCCCGGTACCCGTGTGCTGGTACGGGCAGCAGGACGCGTCATGGATCGCCTACTACGACGTGCTGCACCGACTCGGCCTCGCCCGGTACGGGCCGGACGAGGCCGCACACCTCGACGCCTGGGCCGGCCTGGCCCGCTCCTGCGGCTGGTGGTGGCCCGGCGAGGAGGTCTGCGTCGTGGTGGACCGACCCGAGGCGATCCGAACCGAGGCGGTCTCCGGAACTGCGCACGACCAGATCCGACTGCACCCTCGCGGCCTGCGCCACCGCGACGGCTGGCAACCACTCCTGCACAGGTGAGCTGACCGCCGGCCGGGACGGACACCGTCCCGGCCGGCCCGCTCCACACTGCAACCGCCAAGCGGAGCCCCGCAGGGCAGCCCCACCCCGAGCCGGTGGGGGTACTGACCGGCGCGCGTTCCACCGCTGTCGAGGGCGTCGGTGATGTCAGACGGTGTAGTGCTCGACCAGGCCGGCCAGGACGGTGCGGGTGCGGTGCAGAGAGTCGATCTGGTCCTCGACCCGGCTCAGCTCCGCGCGCAACCGCTCGGCCAGCCAGGGCGTACGGATCGCCTCCTCGGTGATGCACGGCAACACGTCGCGGATGGTGCTGCTGGACAGACCGGCGGCGAGCAGGGACTGGATGAGCGTGACGCGCTCGACCGCCGAATCGGGATAGTGCCGTTGACCACCGGCGCTGCGCTCGCTCGCGAGCAGCCCCTGCTCCTCGTAGTAGCGCAGTGATCGGGCACTTGCGCCGGTCACCGCCGCCAGGTCGCCGATGCGCATCGATGTCTCCCTCGTCACAGGACTTGCCCTTGACGTCAATGTCAGGTTTTAGCGTACCGACATGACCGCGACGACGACCCCGCTGGGTTCCCTGCTCGAGCCGACGACGCTTGCCGGCCTGCCGCTGAACACCCGTTTCGTGATGGCACCGATGACCCGGTTCCGTTCGCCCGGTGGTGTGCCGACGCCCGAGGTCGCTGCCTACTACCGGCGCCGGGCCGACAACGGCATCGGTCTGGTCATCAGCGAGGGGGTGCTCGTCGGTCATCCCAGCGCCGGCCACGAGACGAGCGTGCCGCGAATGACCGCCGGGCCGGCGGAGAGCGGCTGGCGGCGGGTGACCGACGAGGTGCACGCCGTCGGCGGCCGGATCGCCGCGCAGCTCTGGCATCTCGGCAGCGCACGCCAGCCGGTGGACGGGATCCCGGCGTGGACCCCGTCCGGCGTGCCCGGCAACAGCCACGCGATGACCCTCGCCGACGTCGACGTCCTCCTCGCCGCGTACGCCGAGGCCGCCGGTGTGGCGGTACGGGCCGGATTCGACGCCGTGGAGATCCACGCCGCGCACGGCTATCTGCTCGACGAGTTCCTCTGGCCGTACACCAACCGCCGCACCGACCGTTTCGGCGGGTCACCCGCCGGACGCGCGGCGTTCCCGGCGGAGGTGATCCGGGCGGTCCGCACGGCGGTCCCCGCCGAGATGCCGGTCATCGTACGGCTCTCCCAGTTCAAGGAGCGGGACTACGCCGCCCGGATCGCCGAGTCGCCTGCCGAGCTGGCGGTGATCCTCGATGCCTTCGCGGCAGCCGGCGCCGACGTGCTGCACGCCTCCCAGCGCAACGTCGCCGACCCCGCGTTCCCCGGCTCGCCGCGCAACCTGGCCGGCTGGGCGAAGCACCTCACCGGCCTGCCGTCCATCACCGTCGGCTCGATCGGCCTGACCCGCGACTTCCTCGGCTCCCCCGCGCTACGCAACCTGCTCCAGCGGCTCGACGCCGGCGAGTTCGACCTCGTCGCTCTCGGACGCATCCTGCTCGGCAACCCGGCATGGGTGACCCTCGCCGCAGCCGGCCGGCTCGACGAGATCCACGACTACCGCAAGGCCGACGAGGACACGTACTTCTAGTGGCGCCTCGGCCAGGTGGGGGTGAGTGGGTGGCGGCGGGGTCAGCGGCCGAGCCGGGCCGCGAGCAGGTACCGCAGTTGCCGGAGGACGGCGTACAGGCTCAGCTGAGGTAGCCCGAAGCGTGGTGCGAGCACCTCGTTCGCCTCGGCCATCCAGGTCGTGGCCCAGACGAGATCGCAGGGCAACGCAGCAAGCCGGCGGCCGTGTTGGGCGTCGAGACCTGCCAGCAGAGGGTTGGCGTCATCGCCCACCGGCCCGGCACGGAAGGCGAAGGGCCGAAGCGTCCCGTCCACGTCGAGAAACAGCAGCGGACGGTCCGTCACCGTGCAGCACCGATGCCGTGCTCGGCGAGTCGGCGGACGCCCGCCTCGCCGAAGTCCACCTCCGGCCAGAGCTGGTGTGCGACCCGGTCCAGCCAGTCACGCGGCGGCGGCAGGACCCGCCCATGAGCATCGAGCTGTTCGCGTACGGCGGCGTCGAGGAGCTCGCGGGTCCGGTCCTCCATGTCGGGTGCTCCTCAGCTCAGCTCCATGACGGGCCGGGTCAGGATCTCGTCGGCGTAGCCGTCGTCTGAGGCGAGCCACTGCCCGAACTCCTGGTCGCGGTAGGCGGTCGCCAGGGTGAGCCAGCCCAGGAAGAATCCACTGCCGCCGCAGGTGGCGCTACCGCCATCGCCGCCACACACGACGGTTCGCTCGGTCGTCACCTCATGCCGGTAGGGATCCTGCCCGATCGCCAACCCCCACAGGTTCTCCTGCGCGTGCCGACCGGTCGGGTAGTCGGATGGGTACCCGTCGCCGGGGCAGTCGTCGCCCCAGCGGAACAGGGTGGTCACACCGGCTCCACACGCCCACTCCCACTCATCCGCAGTAGCCGTCCGCAAGCCAACGCTCGCCAGCGCGGCCATCGCCTCGTCGTAGGAGACCTCCCCGGTCGCTGCAGCCCGCACCACCCGCCCGGTCTGGTCGAACTCGACCGTCAGCCCACCACCAGATTGGAGTGTGCTCACCCCGCGAAGCCGGTCCCCGACCGAGGCGACCAGTTCGAGTACCCGAGGGTCCTCCGGCGCCAGCACAATCTCGCACGGATCGAACGCCTGCACCGCGACGAGCATCGCAGGCATCTCGACGCTGCGTACCGGTGACGTCATGGCCTCGACGTGCTCCAGCAGCGGTGGAAGACCGTACTCGTCGGCGCTGTCCGCATAGCTGGCGGCCTGCTCGGCAGCGGGCCGGAACCGGGCCGCGTCGTAGCCGAGCATCGGCCGGCCGCCGGGTACGAGAGCGAACCGCATGCCGCCACGGTCGAACAGCGCCACCCGATGCGACCGCCCCGCGTACGCCGTGTCCCGCAGGCCCACGACAGTAAGGTCGTGTCGGTCGGCGATGTCCTGCGCCAGCCGACGGGCAACGCCGTCCGACAGGTCGTTCCACTGCTCGAAGCTGAGATCGGCGTACGGCACCGCGCAAGGATAGAGGCGACGGTACGAATCGCACAGTGGGTCGTGGCCGACGGTGCGTCATCCTCTGCGCCACCGACCTGTCCTCGGACCGACCAGCATCCCTGCGAGCGAGGTGCGTCAGCTTGATCCTGGCCATCACCGTCATCTACGTCATCGGATTGGCCGCCAGCGCCATCGTGCTGCTGGTCGTAGCCGCGACGCGCTTCGCCACCACCTCACCTGTCGACCGAGTGCTGGCAGCCCTCGGCGGCACCTTCGCCGCCTACTACGCCTTCCACCTTGCCACCACCGGCCGTGGCCTCAGCATGGTCTTCTACGGCGCGGTGCTGATCCCCATCTTCGCCGGACGCAAGCTCGTTCAGGGATTCCGGCGCCGCGAGCAGGACCGGGCCGAGCGCGCGGCAGCGGAGCATGCGATCCGGGCCGCAGAGGACTGGCGCTCGGTGCGCCGCTGGTAGCGAGCCGACCCTGACTTGTCAGGGCACCGGCAGCGTAGATCTTCGCCACGGATCGGTGCGGCCAGCCGGTCACCGGGCAGCCAAGCCGTACACCATCCTGCCGACGGAGCGCCGGCAGGACCGGCAGGGGCAACGGTGGGCTGCGAGAGTTCTCCCATCCGGCCGACGCCGGCCCTGCTCCCGGTCCGACAGCCGTACGGGAGGGACGACGGGAGCCACTGAGCGATCAGCCACGACGGTCGACCCGATCGAGACGAGGTCGACCGGGGATTCGCTGCACTGAGATTGGCGTGGTCAAGCGCGCTTGACCATCAGTACAAGCAGCATGAATGCTGCAATGTGGTGTCCGAGGGGGGACTTGAACCCCCACGCCCTATACGGGCACTAGCACCTCAAGCTAGCGCGTCTGCCATTCCGCCACCCGGACCTGCTCGTCCAGCCTACCCTGTCGGCCGCGGCGGGTCTCCCGCCGGTCGGCCGCCCTGGTGGGCCGCACGGGGGATTACTGTACACGGCGGAGATGGATCATGCACATCGCCGGTCGGCGCGCTCTCTCCTGGCGCATCTGCCCAGGTCAGAGGCACACAGACGAGCGGATCGGACGTCCGGCCCGCTCCGCGGGTAGCGTCCGGGCGCGCTCTACCGGCAGCATGGCTCCCGTGTCACAGCCCTCTCCCCTCACCACCGTCCAGCAGCGGGCCCTCGCCCTGCGGTCCGCCGGTGATCTCCCCGCCGCCCGTCGGCTGCTCACCGACACGATCGCCTCGGCCCGGCCCCTGTACGGCGTGGACCACCCGGAGGTGCTGAGCACTGCCCACCTGCTGGCCCGGATGCACCGCGAGGCCGACGACCCGACCGGCGCCCGCCGGGTGCTGGAGGAGGCGTACGCCGCGGGCGAGCGCCGGTTGAGCCCCGCCCACCCGCTCATGCTGGCCATCTCCTTCGACCTCGCCTCCGTCGCCGAGGAGCTGGGCAACCGGCACGAGGCCCGCCGCAACTACACCCGCGTCGCCACCGCCGGCCCCGCCGTGCTCGGCGAGCACCACCCATCGGTACGCGCCGCCCGCCAGTACCTCGGTGGCAACGCCGCAGCGGCGACACCGCCGGCGCCCGTCGCCCCGCCGCCCGCGCCACGTCCCGGCCCGATGCCACCCGGCCCCGTGCCCCCACCCGGGCCGGTGTCACCCGGTCCCGTGGCCGCGCCACGGCCCGCGCCGCCCGGACCGGTGACCACGCCCGGACCGGCCACCCCGCACCGGCCCGGTCCGCACGCCGCGCCGGTCAGCGCGAGCCCGCAGGGGTGGCAACCCCCGCCCCCCGCCGCCCCTGGGCCCGCGCCGGGTCCGTCGTACCCGCCGCAGGCCGGGCAGGCTCCGTCGTACCCATCGCAGGCCGGGCAGAGTCCGTCGTACCCATCGCAGGCCCGGCAGGGTCCGTCGTACCCGCCGCAGGCCGGACAGGGTCCGTCGTACCCGCCGCAGGCCGGGCAGGCGGTGCCGTACGTGCCGATGCCCCGCCAGCAGCGGTCCGCTCCGCCGGTGCCACCGGCACCGGCACACCAGGCGCCCGCACCGCCGGGGCCCGTCCCGCCGCATCGCCAGGTCTCCGTGCCACCGAGCCCACCGGTGCCCGGGCCCCGGTCGGCGCCGCCCGCCGTACCCGGGCCCTATCCACCCCGGATGGGCCCGCCCGCGCACCCGGGTCCCGCTGCGGCGACGTCCCCGTGGGCGCCACCGCACCTGCGGACGCCGGCCGTCCCACCGACGCCGCCGGTCGTACCGCCGCCTCCGCACCAGGGTTCCGCTCCGGCTCCGGCTCCGGCTCCGCAGCCGCCGTACGTCGCCCGGGCCGTCCCGCCGCCCGGCCCGGCTCCCCAGGTCACGCCGCCGGCCCGACACGGACCGCCGACGCCGGGTCCGGTCTCCGCTCCCCCGGCCGTCCCGCCGGCCCCGACGCGGGGCGTGGCCGTGCCACCGCCTCCGCCGGTCGTGCCCGCACCGGCGACCGTTGCGCCCCCACCACAGCCGCCGACCACCAGTGCGCCGGAACCGACGGAGGGCCGGAACCCGGCCGCCGTCGCCCGACACGCCGCCCCGGTCACGCCGTCCGCCGCCAGCGCCACGGCTCAACCCACCGCCACGGCTCAACCCACCGCCGCGGATCAGGCCGAGCCGGTGACGCCGGCCACCAGTGCGCCGACCCCGGCCGAGGCCACGCGCGGGCCGGCCGCTGTCCCGCCACCCGACGAGCCGGCCACGCCGCCGGTACCGACGAGCGGCCCTCCGGCGCCCGTCGAGGCCCGCGACACCGCCGCCGCTCCGGCGCCGACCGGACCGGCCACGGCGGAGTCGACGGGCACCGGCGGCTCGGAACCGGCGGCCGCGAAGGGCTGGGACCGGCCGACCATCCAGGTCAAGCAGATCGGACCGCTGCTGCGCGAGGAGGCCGAGCGGATCGCCTCGGCAGCCCGCCAGGCCGCCGCCGCTCCCGCCCGACCGGACGCCGCCCCGGTCAGCGCACCCCCGGCCACCCCGACCCCGGTCAGCGCGCCCCCGGTCAGCGCTCCCCCGGTCAGCACTCCGCCGCCGGCTCACCCGGTCTCCGCACCACCGGTCGCCAGCGCGCCGCCGGCACCTCCTGCCGTCCCACCGGTGAGCGCCCCGCCGGTGAGCGCGCCCCCCGTCCCACCGGTCAGTGCGCCGCCCTCGCCCACGCCGCCGGTCTCCGCACCGCCGGTCGCGAACACGCCACCCACCCCGCCGGTCTCCGCACCTCCGGTCGTGAGTACGCCTCCCACCCCACCCGTCTCCGCACCACCGGCCGCCAGCACGCCTCCCACCCCGCCGGTCAGCGCACCGCCGACTGCGCCACACACCGGTGCGCACCCGGCCACCCCCGGCCCCGCCACCACCCCGACGCCGCCCGCACCACCGGTGCTCAGCGCACCGCCGGCTCCCCGTCCGTTCAGCGCGCCCCCGGTCGTGCCCGCACCGCCGGTGGTCAGCGCACCGCCGACCCCGCCCGTCCCGCCGACGCCACCCGCCCACCCGGTCAGCGCACCGCCGACGCCCGCACGGCCGGTGAACGCCCCATCGCCGGCGACCAGCGCACGTCCGGTCAACATCCCGCCGCCGCCGGTGGTCAGCGCCCCGCCGTCGCCCGCCTACCCGGTGAGCGCACCTCCCGTGCCGCACCCGCCGGTGAGCACGCCACCGGCACCACCGGTGGTGAGCACCCCGCCCGCGCCGGCCCACCCGGTGAGCACGCCGCCGGCCGCGTACCAGCCGGTGAGCACCCCGCCGGCCCATCCGGTGAGCGCCACGCCGGTGAGCGCCACGCCGCACAGCGCTCCGCCGTGGGGACTGACCGCGCCGCCGTGGAGCAGCGTCGCGCCTCCACAGCCGTTGACCACGTCACCGGTCGACGACGAGCCCGGCGGGGACGACGAGGACGACACCACGGACGGGACGACCGATCCGGCCGACGGCGCGCTGGTGGCCTACGACGTCCCCGAGCGAGTGTCCGACGAGGTCGACGTGTCCACCCCGGCCGACCGGGAGCAGCCCCGGGCGGCGTACCCGCAGGGCGATGCGGTGTTCCCGGCGCCGCTGCCGCCGGCGTACCCGATGGATCCGGAGCCCGAGCGGCGCGGACGGGGCCGGACGGTGATCGCGGTCGTGGTCGGCGTCGTGGTGGTGGTCGCGGCCGGCATCGTCGGCGCGGTGGCGCTCGACCGGAACGAGGCCGCTCCCCCGTCGACGCCGCCGGGCGCGTCCCCCGGCGCGGCGAGGGAGACCGGCGCGCCACCGGCCGACCTGAAGCTGCGCGACGACGAGACGACCGTGACGATCAGCTGGTCGGACCCGACCAACGGTGGTGTGCCGTTCATGGTGGCCGGCGGTCGGGCCGGCAAGGCGCTGGGCGTCATGGCGACCGTCGACCCCGGACAGACCAGCTACACGGTCAACGGGCTGAGCGAGTCGGTGGACTACTGCTTCACCGTGCTGGCGGTGTACTCGACGGACGCCTTCGCCACCTCGGGGCAGGTCTGCACGGACCGGGAGCGTCGCTCGCCGGCCGGCTGACCGTCCGTCCACACCGCACACGCTGGGTGTCCACAGCGGGACGGTGCGGGTTTCCCCGCACCGGAGCGGCCCATATGATGTCCCACGGCTCAGGGGAGGGTCGCCGGGGCACGGCGCGCCACCTGGGAGAGCCAGACGGGGAGGCAGCCGGCCGTGGCCACCATCGAGGACGCCGTGAGCACCGACACCGGGACACCGCCACGCCGCTCGCGGATGCGGGGCGGGCTGGTCACCATCGGCACGGTGGGCGCGTTGCTGGCCGCCATGGGGCTGACCGTGCTCGGGCTGGGCGCCGCCGACAACGCGGTGGCCAACTACGACGCCAGCAGCTGGTTGTGGAGCGCGGCGCGCAGCGAGCTGGCCCGGGTCAACGGGGTCACCGCCCGGGTGGACACCCGGCTGGAGGTCCCCGGCGCCCGCCGGCACCCGGTGCAGGTCACCCAGACCGACCGGCTGCTGATCCTGCGCGACCTGAAGACCGGCCAGGTCAGCTCGTTGGACCTGGCCACCCTCCAGATCACCGCCACCACCCGCACCACGCCGGGGCTCGGTGTGAACGTGGTCCTGCACGAGGACGCCGCCTTCGTGGTCGACGCCGTACAGGGCATCGTCCGGCAGCTCGACCCGCGCTCGCTGACCCCGGTGGGCGAGCCGGTGCGGTACCCGCCGGGCATCACCGGTGGCGCGTTCGACGGTGAGGGCAGGCTCTGGATCGCGATCCCGAGCGAGGGCACCGTCTCGGCCGTGACCGCGGCCGACCTGCCCGCCAGCCCCGAGGCCGGGGCGGGCGGCGGGCTGAGCCCGAAGCAGGTCGAGACGTACACGGTCGCCGAGCCGAACCACGAGCTGGTGGTGTCCACCCTGGACGACGGGGTGGCGGTGCTGGACCGTACCTCCGCGTCGCTGGTCACGGTGCGCGCCGGCACGACCCGGCGGACCGCGTTGACCATGGCCGCCGCCGGCACGCTGCCCGCCCGTACCAGTGGCCCGGCCGTGCCGGTCACGGTCAACGGCGACCGGCGGGTGCACGTGGTCACCGACGGCGCCGGCGAGGTACGGCAGTTCACCGTGCCCGGAGCCGGTGACCGGCTCAGCCCCGCGGTGGCCTGGGCCGGCCGGTTCTACTGCGCCGACGAGGCGACCGGCACCGTCTACGCCTTCGACGGCGCCGGGCAGCTGGTCGACACCGTCGCCGGCCGGGGCACCGGCCCGTTGGAGCTGGAGGTGCGGGAGAACCACCTCTTCATCAACGCCCCGGACTCCTCCACCGCCCGCGTGGTGGACGACAAGCACCAGGTCCGCGAGGTCAACAAGTACGCCAACGACGTGCTCGGCGGTGACCCGCCGCCGGCGCCCCCGCCGCCGCCCCCGCCGAAGAAGCCCAAGGTGGGCAAGCCGGGCGCCCCGCGCAGCGTCACCGCCGCCGCCGGCAACGCGCAGGCGCGGGTCAGCTGGCGGCCGGCCGCCGCGAACGGCGCCGAGATCACCCGGTACGTGGTGGAGGGCGCCGGGCAGAAGCACGAGGTCGGCGCCAACCAGCGCGCGATCGAGATCAAGGGCCTGACCAACGGCGAGACGTACACGTTCTCCGTGCACGCGGTGAACGCCAAGGGCGAGGGTCCGGCCCGCCGCAGCAACCCGGTCACCCCGACCGCCGCGGTGCCCGACCCGCCGGCCGGCGTCACCGCCGAGGCCCGCCCGGACGGCACCGTGCTGGTGAAGTGGCCGGCCGCCAACGGCCAGGGCAACACCATCGCCAAGTACGCGGTGACCGCCACCTCGGCCGGCACGAACGCCCCGGCCGGCGAGTCGGCGAGGACCGAGCTGGTGATCCCGGCCGGCGAGCTGGAGTACGGCACCCAGTACGCCTTCACCGTGGTGACCGTCAACGACAAGGGCGCCGGCTCGGCGGCCTCGCCGATGAGCAACACCGTGGTGCCGTTCGCCCCGCCCGGGCAGCCGGTCGAGCTGCGGGCCAGCACCGTCGCCGACCGGCCCGGCACCATCGCGGTGCAGTGGTCCCCGGCGGTCGACAACGGCCGGCCGGTGACGAAGTACCTGGTGGACGTGGCCGGCAAGGTCAGCGAGGTGACCGACACCCGGGCCACCGTGGGCGGCCTGGGCGACGGGCAGAACGTGCTGGTGAAGGTCAAGGCGGTCAACGAGGCCGGTCCGGGCCCGGAGGCGAGCGTCACCGCGCGGACGGTGGCGCCGCCGAAGGTGACGGTGACCGGGTCGTCGGCGACGGCCACCTCGGTGACGGTGACGTTCACCGTCGACGCCGGCGGCGGCCAGGCCACCTGCACCGCCGCCGCCGGGGGCGAGTCAGCCGGCGGCAGCTGCTCCAGCCTGCGGGTGACCGGCCTGACGCCGGGGACGGCGTACACGGTGACGGTGACGGCGAGCAACGCGGCCGGCAAGGGCACCGCGACCCGCGCGCAGACCACCGACGCGCTGTACGGCATCGCCACCTGCAACAACGGGCCGGACGGTGACCAGCGCACCTACTGCAACGCGGAGATTCCGAACAAGCGCAACGGCAACGAGATCTTCCGGGTTCCCCGGCAGGACAACGACCAGCAGGAGGGGTGGGCCCGGCCGGGCACCCGCCTGAAGGCGTACTGCAGGGTGCGCGGCGAGAACGTCGACTCGTGGATCTACAACAACCAGAAGCAGAGCACCTGGTGGGTGCAGGTCGAGTACTCCGGGAGGAACTACATCCCGTGGGCCTGGCTCAACCTGGAGGGCGGCGACGACATCAACGTCCTGCCCACCTGCTGAGCCGTACCACCCAGCCGAGGAGCAGCACCACCGTGAACAGCACCCAGGAACCGCTCACTCAGCCGGAGGTGCAGGGCTTCGCCGCCCTGGCCGCCCGGCTGGCGGAGAACGTCAACGCGGTCGTGCTGGGCAAGCCGCAGGTGGTCCGGCTGGCGCTGACCGCGCTCTTCGCCCAGGGGCACGTCCTGCTGGAGGACGTCCCCGGGGTCGGCAAGACCACGCTGGCCCGGGCGATCGCGGCGACCGTGAAGGGCCAGTGGCGGCGCATCCAGTTCACCCCGGACCTGCTCCCGTCCGACGTGTCCGGGGTGACGATCTTCAACCAGGCCACCCGGGGCTTCGAGTTCCACCCGGGCCCGGTGTTCGCCAACATCGTCATCGCCGACGAGATCAACCGGGCCTCGCCGAAGACCCAGTCGGCGCTGCTGGAGGTGATGGAGGAGCGGACCGTCACCGTGGACGGGGTACGGCACCCGGTGCCGCAGCCGTTCCTGGTGGTGGCGACGCAGAACCCGGTGGAGATGGACGGCACGTACCGGCTGCCGGAGGCGCAACTGGACCGCTTCCTGGTGAAGCTCTCCGTCGGCTACCCCGACGAGGCGGTCGAGGTGGAGGTGCTGCGCGGCGCGACGGTTCGCTCCCCCGACTCGCTCAGCGCGGTCACCGACACGGCCACCGTCGGGGAGATGGTCCGGATGGCCCGCCGGGTGCACATCGCCGAGCCGCTCTACGCGTACGCGGTCCGGCTGGCCGCCGCGACCCGCAACCATCCGCAGGTACGCGTCGGGGTCAGCCCCCGGGGCGTGATCGCGCTGACCCGGGCGGCGTGCGCGTACGCGCTGATCGACGGCCGGGGCTGGATCATGCCGGAGGACCTAAAGACGCTGGCCGAGCCGGTCTTCGCGCACCGGCTGCTGCTCACCCCGGACGCGCAGGTGCGCGGGGTGACCGCCGCCGAGGTGCTGCGCCAGGCGATCGCGTCGGTGCCGGTGCCGCTGCCGTCGGGTCAGCCGGCCCCGGCCCACGGCTGACCGGCCGGATCGGGATGGGGATCACGGCCCGGGGCGTCGGGCTGCTCGTCGCCGCCGTGGCGCTGCTCGGCGTCGGCTTCCGGTACGCGTACCCGGAGTTGGCGCTGCTCGGCACGGCGGCCGTCGTGGCGGTCGGCTACGCCGTGGTGTCCGCGGCCTGGCGGCCCCGGCTGGAGGTCACCCGCAGCGCGGACCCGGACCGGGTGGCGCGCGGGGAGTCGGCGCGGATGACGGTGACGGTGCGCAACGCCGGCCGGTTGCGGGCGGCGAACCTGCTCGCCGAGGACCGCTGTGGCGCCACCACGGTGCCGGTGCCGGTGCTGCGGCTGCGCCCCGGCCGGGACACCACGGTGGACTACGAGGTGCCGACGCGACGCCGGGGGGTGGTGCCGGTGGGCCCGCTGCGGGTGACCCGACGGGACCCGCTGGGCCTGGTGGCGCTCTCCCGCCCGTACGGCGGCACGGTGCCGGTCTGGGTGCATCCGCGGGTGCACCCGCTGCGCGCGGTGCCGACCGGCGCGGGCCGCAGCCTGGAGGGACGGTCGGACAGCGTGCCGCACGGGTCGATCACCTTCGACTCGCTGCGCGAGTACGTGGTCGGTGACGAGCTGCGCCGGGTGCACTGGCGCACCAGCGCCCGGGTGGGCGAGCTGATGGTGCGGGAGAACGTGGACACCAGCCTGCCCCGGATCGTGGTGCTGCTGGACAACCGGGCGGTCGCCCATCCGGAGCGGGTCGACGGGGTCGCGGAGTCGTTCGAGGCGGCCTGCGAGGCGGCCGCCTCGGTGGTCACGGCGGCGGTGCGGGACGACCTGCCGGTGGTGCTGCTGCTGGTGGCGCCGGGCGAGGACCGGGCCGACGAGCCACCGCTGGACCGGCTGGCCGCGGTGGAGCTGGCCGACGGGGGCGAGGAGGCGCTGCGCGCCTCGACGGGCCGGCTGCGCCAGGACCGGGGCGGCGACACCCTGGTCTTCCTCACCGGCCCGGGTGGGCGCGAGCACCTCGGGCAGGTGGGCGCGCTGCGCGGGGCGTACCCGTCGGTGCTGGTGGCGGTCTTCGGCGCGGACGGCCCGACCCCGTCCGGGACGGCCGGGCTGGTGGTGGTGGACGCCGCCGACGGCGCCGACTTCGCCGCCGAATGGGACGGGGTGCGCCGGTGGTGACCGGGACCGACGCGCCGCTGGCCGCCCCGGTCGCGCCGCCGGCGGACGACCGCGGCGGGCGCGCGCTGCGGGTGCTGCGCGCGACGCCGGTGCCGCTGGCGCTTGTCGTGCAGGTTGCGCTGGCCGGCGTGGTGCTCGGCCGGGTGTACGCCGACGACCTGCTGACCCGGCTGATGCTCGGCGCGGCCGTCGGGTCGGTGCTGGTCAGCGTGGCCGCCCGGCGGCTGCCCTCCTGGCTGGTGGCGCCGGTGTCGGTGGCCGCGATGACCGGCTGGACGCTGTTCGCGCTGCACCTGGCTGCCCGGCGCGCGGCGCTGCCGGGCGGCTTCGCCGAGGTGGCCGTCGACGCCGCCCGCAACGGCATCCCCCGGCTGCTGACCGCGATGATCCCCGTCGAACCGACCCCGGACACGGTGCTGGTGCCGCTGGTGGCGGCCTGGCTGGCCGGGCTGACCGGCGCCGAGGTGGCGATGCGCGCCGGCCGGACGCTGCTCGGCTTCCTGCCCGCGGCACTGCTCTACGCGGGTGCGCTCTACGTCGTCGGCCCGAACGCGGACCCGGCGGTCTGGCCGTCGGTGGCCTTCGCCGCCGCGGTGGCGCTGGGCCTGGTGGCGCCCGGCGGGCGGGGCGCGAATGGTCCGGATCCGACGGCCGCGCTGGCCCCGGAGGTCCGCACGGCGGTGCGGGCGCGGCTGGTGGCGGGGACGGCGACCGGGGTGGCGGTGGTGGTCGGACTGGCCGCGCTGCTCGGCCCGGCGCTGGCCGCGCAGGTCGACGAGCGGCCGGTGGATCCGCGCCGGTACGTCGAGCCGCCCCGGGTGGAGTCGCTGGACGAGAACCCGCTGATCCGGATCTCCGGGTGGGCGCTGAACCCGGACCAGAAGCTGCTGGACGTCACCACCCGGGCGCCGGCCGGCCCGCCGCCCCGGATCCGGCTGGCGGTGCTCAGCGACTACGACGGGGTGACCTGGCGGGTCGGTGCGACGTACCGCAACGCGGGGCGGGTGCTGCCGGCGACCGAGCCGGGCCCGGGGACGGTGGACACGGTCCGGCAGGAGATCACCGTGGCGGACCTGACCGGCCGGCTGCTGCCGGCGGTGGCGACCCCGCGTGAGGTCACCGGCGCGCGGGTGGCGTACGACCCGACGACGGGGACGCTGATCCGCCCCGAGGGGTTGGGCCCGGGGCTGCGGTACACGGTCACCTCGCTGCGGGAGCGGCCGGACGCGGGCCTGCTCGCCACCGCCGACGTGCCGTCCGGTGACGAGGTGGCCCGGGTGCTGCGGGTGCCTGACGGGACGCCGGAGCCGATGCGCCGGCTCGCCGCCCAGCTCGCCGAGGACAACGGCGCCCCGTACGCGCGGGCGACCGCGATCGAACAGTTCCTCGCCGAGCACTACCGGGTGGTGGCGGACGCGCCGAGCGGGCACGCGTACCCGAACCTGAGCTTCTTCCTCTTCGGACCGCGCAACGGCGGCGGGCAGCGCGGCACGTCGGAGCAGTTCGCGGCGTCGTTCGCGGTGCTGGGGCGGCTGACCGGCCTGCCCACCCGGGTGGTGGTCGGGTTCTCCCCACGCGGTGACGGGCCGGTCCGGGCCGCGGACGCGCTCGCCTGGCCGGAGGTGTTCTTCTCCGGGGTGGGCTGGGTGCCCTTCGATCCGCTGCCCCGCCCCGACGAGGAGCCCCGCCCGGTCGAGGAGGACTTCCGACCGCCGAAGGAGGAGCCGCCGCCGTCGGAGGCCCCGGAGCCCACCGTGGAGCCGACGGCGACCCCGTCCGCGGTGGCGGCGCCGGGGTCGGGCGACACCGGCCGGGGCGTGTCGAGGTGGCTGCTCGTCACCGTCGCGGGGCTCGTGTCGTCCCTGCTGGTGGGGGCGGCGCTGGCCACGCTGGTCGGGCTGCGCCGCGCGCAGGCCCGGGCCCGGCTCGGGCGGGGTGACCCCGGTGAGCGGGTGGCCGGCGCCTGGCGGCAGGTCACCGACGCGCTGCGGCTGGCGGGGCGGCCGGTCGGCGACGACCTGGCCGCCACCGAGGTCGCCGCCCGCGCCCGGCAGGCGCTGGCCGAGGCCCGCGCCGCCCTGGCCCGGGGCACCGCGCCCACCCCCGACCGGACAGGGGCCCTACCGACCGGTGACCCGACGGCCGGATGGCCGGAGGGCGGCGACGGCGCGGGCGGCTGGCCCGGGAGTGGCGAAGGCGCGGGCGATGGACCGGTAGGTGACGGCGCGGCGGGCGGCGGCGCGGCAGGTGACGGCGCGGCGGGCGGCTGGCCGGCGGACGGCGGCGCGGCACCGTTGGCCGGCGCACCGACCGGTACCGCGCTCCTGGCAGCGCCGGTGCCCGGGGTGGACGAGCTGGCCCGCCTGCTCAACCAGGTCGCCTTCGCCCCCGGCACCCTGACCGGTGCGGAGGCCGACCGGGCGGCGGCGGAGGCGGTCAGCTACGTGGCCGCGCTGCGCGCCGCCCGCCCCTGGTGGCGCCGCCTGCTCTGGTCGATCCACCCGGGCCCCCTCCGCTGGCACCGCTGACCCCACCCCGCCCCCGGCCCCACCCCCCGGCCGGGGGCGGGACCTCAGCCCGATGATCAAGAAGTTCGGGTAGCTCCGAGGGCCCGATTCAGACCCAGAGCTCTTGATCAACGAGGCGGGAGGCCGGCGGCCGGGTCGGCGCACGGAGGTGGGAGGGCGGGCGCACGGAGGTCGGGCGCATCCGGGCGGGCCACAGCAGGACAATATGGTCGGTCAGGCGCTGAGTCGGACCAGACCGGGTGACCCCACCTGCAGCCTCACTGTCAGGCGCGAAGGCGGCGGACGAGTTTGCGCAGGCCGGCCTGCCAGCCGTCCGGGTCCTGGGCGCGGCGCAGGGCGTATCCGGCGACCTCGGGGTGCGGCAGGATCAGGAAGCGCTCCTCGGCCAGCCCGGCGATCGTCGCGTCGGCGACCTGGTCCGGGGTGAGCACCGCGCCGGAGGCCGCGATGACCTGCGCGCCCAGGTGACCGGAGGCCAGCCCGTCGGCGAGCATCGGCGTGTCCACCCCCTGCGGGCAGAGCGCGCTGACCCGTACGCCCCGGTCGCGGTAGGTGATCGCCAGCCACTCGGCGAACCCGACGGCCGCGTGCTTGGTGGCGGTGTACGGGGCGTCGCCGACGGCGGTCAGCACCCCGGCCGCCGAGCAGGTGTGCAGCAGGTAGCCGCCGCCGCGCTCCAGCATCCCGGGCAGCGCCGCGCGGGCCGCGTACACGTGGTGCAGCACGTTGACCCGCCAGGCCCGGTCCCAGTCGGCGTCGGCGGCCTCGACGCCCCCGCCGGTGGAGACGCCCGCGTTGGCGCAGAACAGGTCGATCCGGCCGTACCGTCGCTCGGTGTCGGCGACCAGCTCGCGGACCTGGTCCTCCACGGTGACGTCGACGGCGACGGCGTGGGCGACCGGGCCGACCTGCTCGGCCACCACGGCGGCTGCCGCCGCGTCCAGGTCGGCGACGACGACGGCGGCCGCGCCCTCGGCGGCGAAGCGGCGGGCCAGCGCCGCGCCGATGCCGCCCGCTCCCCCGGTGACCACCGCCACCCGGTCGGTCAGGTTCATCTCAGCGTCCTTCCGCCGGACCGAGCCGGGGGAGCAACGCGGCCAGCGCCGCGGCCCCGCCGGAGGTCAGCTCGGGGGTGGGCAGCAGGGCGAGCACCGGCACGTCCACCCCGGCGTCGGCGTAGCGGCGCACCTCGGCCCGGCAGTGCTCGGGCGAGCCGTGCAGCACCAGCTCGTCGACCACCTCGTCCGGCACGGCCGCCCCGGCGCCGCGCCGGTCACCGGCCGCCCAGGCGGCCCACATCGGCCCGAGCGCCGACTCCCGGCCGAGCCAGCGGTGGAACTCGGCGTACGCGGGGACGGTGAGGTAGCTGGTGATCAGCCGGCGGCCGAGGGCCCGGGCGTAGTCGGCGTCCTCGGTGGGGCAGACGAAGATCCGGGCGACGACCTCGAACTCCGGCGCCCGGGCGCCCAGCCCGGCGAGGGCCTTCGGCACGTCGTCGGCGGCGAGCCAGTTGAGGATCACCCCGTCGGCCTCGGCGGCGGCTAGCCGCAGCATGCCGGGGCGCAGCGCGGCCAGCAGCACCGAGGGCGGCACGGCGGGCGGACGCTCCAGGGTGAACCGCCGCACGGCGAAGGTGTCGAACGCGCCGTCGACCGTCTCCCCGCGCAGCGCCGTCTTCAGGAAGCGCAGCACGTCCCGGGTACGCCGGAACGGCTCGGTGAACTCGACCGCGTTCCAGTCGCCGACGACGACCGGCGAGGACGCGCCGATGCCGAGGGCGAAGCGGCCCGGCGCGGCGTCCGCGAGCGCGGCGGCGCTCATCGCGAGCAGTCCGGGCCCACGGGTGAACACCGGCGTGATCGCGGTGCCCAGGCGCAGCGTCGGTTGCCAGGCGGCGGCCAGGGCGAGCGGGGTGAACGCGTCCGCGCCGTTGACCTCCGACGACCAGACATCGGTGAAGCCGGCCCGGTCCAGGGCCGCGTAGACCGCGGCGTGCTCGGCGAGCGGGATGCCGCCCAGCGGCACCGTCATGCCCCATCGGTTCGTCATCCGGTCGATCGTGCCCGTTCCCCCGCAGCGGGACAAGAGCCGGATCCGGCCGTCCCGACCCACCGGCCACCCCGGACGTCCGGCGGACGAGGCCGCCGCGACAGCCCGGACACGACCGACGAGGCCGCCAGGACACCCTGGACACCGACCGACGGGGCCGCCGGGATGCCCCGGACACGGGCGGACGTGGCGGTCCGGATGTCGTGAACACCCGGTCGGCGGGCCCCGGGGATGTTACGAACGCCAGGTGGGCCGGGCCGACGGTGAACGGCGACGAGCGTGACGAGCGGGACGGGGGCCGGGCCCCTCCCGCTGGCCGGTCCTGTCCAGCGGGCGACCTTCCTGGAACTCTTCTTCGACCTGGTCTACGTCTTCGCGCTGACCCGGATCTCGTACCGCGCCTTCGAGGACCTGGCCCTGGAACCGGGGGGCACCGAGGGCTGGTCACCGGTCACCGGGGGCGGCAAGACGCTGCTGCTGCTGCTCGCGCTCTGGGCGGTCTGGCAGGGCACCTCGTGGACCACCAGCCGGTACGACCCGCGCCACGTCTGGCTGCAGACGCTGGTGGTGGCCGCGCTGATGTGCAGCATGGTGATGGGGGTGGCGGTCCCCCGCGCGTTCAGCGAGACCGCGCTGGCGTTCGCGGTGGCGTACGTGGTGGCGCAGGTGTCCCGTCCCGGCATCCTGCTGCTGGCGTTGGGGCAGCACCAGTACCGGCGGCTCAAGTGGCGGATGCTGATCACCTTCTCCGTGACCGGTGTGCTCTGGATCACCGGCGCGCTGCTGTCCACCAATCCCCAGGTGGTGCTCTGGGGCACGGCGCTCGGCCTGGAGTACCTCGCGTCCCGGTTCGGCTGGCCGATCCCGGGGCTGGGCCGCTCCGCCATCAGCCGCTGGGACATCGCCGGGGAGCACCTCGCCGAGCGGTACCAGCAGTTCTTCCTCGTCGCCCTCGGCGAGACGGTCCTGGTCAGCGGGTTGGCGTACAGCAGCGTCCCGCTCGAGCTGGCACAGAGCGCCGCGTTCGCGGTGGCGATGGTCACCTCGGTGCTGTACTGGCGGATCTACGTGCAGCGGGCCGGGCTGATCCTGGCCGAGGCGGTGACCAGGTCCCGGCACCCGGCGGCCACCGGCCGCTCGGCGGCCGACACCCATCTGTTGATGGTCATCGGGCTGGTGGCCACCGCGATCGGCTACGAGCTGACCATCGAACATCCGCTGGACCACCCCGAGGCGGCCTGGGTGGCGATGATCGTGGGCGGCCCGGTGCTCTTCCTGGCCGCCCGGGCCCGCTTCGAGTACGAGGTGTTCGGCCGGGTGTCGCCGTCGCGCTGGATCGCCGCCGTGGTCCTGGTGGCGCTGGTGCCGCTGCTGCTGCACGCCGCCCCGTTGATCTCGACGGTGCTGGTCGCGGTGGTGCTGCTCGTGGTCGCGGTGGCCGACGCCCGCCGGGCCCGGGGCAGGCCGCCGGAGGAGGCGTCGCCACCGCTGTGACGCCGGGGTGATGGGGGCCGCGCCTCGACGCTGCGGGACGTACCGGTCACCGTCGGTCGGCGCTAACCTCCTGGGGTGACCTTCTCGATCGTGGCCCGTTCGGCTGACGGGCGCCTGCACGGTGTGGCCGTGGCCAGCAGGTTCCTCGCCGCCGGCGCGCTGGTGCCGGCCGCCGAGGCCGAGGTGGGCGCGATCGCCAGCCAGGCGCACGCCAACCTCGCCTACCGTCCGCAGGGGCTCGCCCTGCTGCGCAGCGGCGTGGCCGCCCCCGACGTGGTCGCCGGGCTGGTCGCCGCCGACCCGGGCCGCGACGACCGCCAGCTCGCCGTGGTGGGGGCCACCGGCGACGGCGCGACCTGGACCGGTCCCCGGTGCGGTGGCTGGGCCGGCGGCCAGGCGGGCGACGGCTGGGCGGCCCAGGGCAACATCCTCACCGGTCCGGAGGTGATCGACGCGGTCCGGGACGCCTGGCTGGGCCGTTCGGCGCTGCCGCTCCCGCAGCGGCTGCTCGCGGCGCTGCGCGCCGGCGAGGAGGCCGGCGGCGACCGGCGTGGCCGGCAGAGCGCCGCGTTGCTGGTGGTGCAGCGCGGCGGGGGGTACGCCGGCACCGGCGACAACCTGGTCGACCTGCGGGTGGACGACCACCCGGACCCGATCGCCGAGCTGGGCCGGCTGCTCGACATCCACACCATGCTCTTCGGCCGGCCCGACCCGGCCACCCTGCTCGACCTGACCGGTCCGCTCGCCGATGAGGTGGCCGCGCTGCTGGCCGCCGCCGGGCACCCGGTGGTGGGCGGGGCGACGCCGGGCACCTCCGGGCAGCCGGTCGGGGCGGTGGCGGCCCCCGCCGACCCGATGGCCGCCGCGCTCGACGAGGCGCTCGCCGCGTGGGCCGGCTGGGAGAACCTGGAGGAACGGCTGGTGCCCGGGCGCATCGACCCGCTCGTCCTGGCGCACCTGCGCCGCAGCGCGCCGCACCTGCCGGCCCCGCGCACGGGCGACTGACCCCGCCCGGCGAGCCGAGTGCCGGCCGGGTCAGCCGCCGAAGGCGAGCCAGCGGAATCCGGCCGCCTCGACCACGGCCCGCTCCCCCGCGGTCAGCGGCGTCCGGCCGGTGGCCTTGCGGATCAGGGTGAGCGGGTCCCAGCCGAGCCCCGCCGGCGCCGGTCGGCCGGCGGCCAGCAGGTCGGCGACCACCCGGGCGGCGGCCGGGGTGAGCCAGGGTTCCCGGTGCAGCGCCTCGGCCAGGTCGAGGCCGTGCACGCCGACCTCCACCACCCGGGTGACCAGGAAGTCGGTGAGCGTCATCGCGTCGCCGTGCCGGGTGCGGACCAACCGGCCGGGCGGCGCCGCCGCGAGCGCCGCGTCGGTGCCGCGCCAGGCGGCGGTGAAGGCCGAAGCGACGGTCGCCACGTCGGCCCGGCCGCGCGCCACCCGGCGGGCGCTGTCGACGCGGGCGGCGTCCACCTCGGGGACGAACTTGGCGGCGCCGAAGTAGCCGGCCGCGTCCACCTCGGCCCGGGGCGGGGGCGGCGCGGCGAGCATGTCCACCAGGCGTCCGGCGCCGGTGCTGACGTGTGCGACGAGGTCGCGCACCGCCCACGGCGGGCAGCGGGTGGGACGGTCCAGGTCCGCCTCGTCGAGGGTGCGCAGGACCGCGTCGAGCCGGACGCACTCGTCGCGGAAGGCGCCGTGCGCGTTCTCCACGGGTCGTACCCTCTCACGCGGTTTCGTCGACCGGGCGACGGGTACGCGCCGGGCCGACGAGAGGGGGCGGACGAGAGATGGCCGGGATCATGCTGCGCAGCACCGCGTTCACCGACCACGACCAGCTGCCGGGACGCTTCGGCCGGGAGGACGGGAACGTCTCACCGCCGCTGGAGTGGTCCGACGTGCCCGAGTCGGCGACCGAACTGCTCCTGCTGGTGGAGGATCCGGACGCCGGGCGAAGTCCGTTCCTGCACTGGCTGGTCACCGGCATCTCCCCCACCTCCGGCGGGGTCGCCGAGGGCGCGGTGCCCGAGGGTGGCCGGGAGTGGCCCAACGGCTTCGGCACCACCGGCTGGGGTGGGCCGCACCCGCCGCAGGGCGAGGAGGCGCACCGGTACTTCTTCCGGCTGTACGCGCTGGAACGCCCGCTGGACCTCGCCGAGGCGCCGCAGGCCGCCGACGTGCACGCCGCCCTCGCCGGCCGTGAGCTGGCCAGCGGGACGCTGGTCGGGACGTACCGGCGTTAGGCCGGTTGCACGGGGACGGACCGGCCTGGGTGAAGGACGGCCTAACCCTTGTGGCGGGGCACCAGGCGGTGCACGGAGAGCAGGACCAGCGCCGCCACCACGCCCATCGTCCCGGCGATGCCGGCGGCGCTGCCGGCGTACCCGGTGAACAGGGTGCGCCGGCTCAGCTCGTCGACGGCGACCTGCTGCTGGTCGAGCAGCGAGGTCACCGCCAGCCCGGAGACGACGACGGCGGCCAGGCCGCCCACGCCGAGCACCGCGGCGGAGACCCGGTGCGCGTCCTCGCCGGCGACCTGCGCCTGCTCCCGCTGGAAGATCAGCAGCAGCAGCCCGGCCAGCGCCGCCCAGACCCCGACCACCAGGAACGCGGCCACCGCGTCGCTGGGCCGGTGCCAGCCGGCGGAGAGGGTGGCCACCCCGGCGACGGCGGCGTACGCGACGCCGAGGAACGCCCCGAGCGCGCGCACCTTGGGCGGCAGCACCAGGATCAGCGCCAGCGCCACCGACGCGGCGATGGTGGTGTGCCCGCTGGGCAGGCTGTTGCCGACGGCGTCGCGCTCCGGGTCGATGCCGAGGGCGGGCCGGTCGATGACGTACTTGAGCACCTGGGTGGTGACGTTGGCGCCGGCGATGAGCAGGGTGGCCGCGATGGCGAGCGCCTTGCGTCCCCGGATCAACGCGATGAAGCCGATCACCGCCGTGGTGGCGAGCAGGGACACCACGGACATCGCGTCGAGGATCCGGTTGACCAGATCGTCGATGCGGTCCTGGCCGATCCGGTTGCCGGTCAACGCGACCGTGTCGAGCCACTGCCCCGTCCCGGTGTGTACGGCGAGCCGCCACACCACGGCGAATGCGGCCGTCTGGGCCAGAGCCAGTACGACCAACCAGACTGCCGTCCAACCCCTCGCCGTCGCGCGCACCCGCACACCGTAGCGGTACACCCGGCAGGTCGCTCGTGGGACCACCGGTACGTCCCGGCTACGTTGGGGCCGGACCACGGGAGGTGACGGTGGGCGGCACATCGGAGCGGGAGCGGACGGGCGCGCAACGGCCCGAGTCGCTGGCGGATCTGCTCGGCGGGCGCAGCGGCGCGGTGGACGCCACGCTGCCGCCGGTGGCGTTCACCGTGGGCTGGCTGCTGACCGGCCGCTCCGTCGTCGGCGGGGTGGCGGTGGCCGTGCTGGCCGGCTCGGCGGTGGCGCTGTGGCGGTGGCGGCGCGGTGACCGGCCACGGTCGGTGCTCGTCGGGCTGCTCGCGGTCTGCGTCGCCGCGCTCATCGCGCTCCGCACCGGACGGGCGGTCGACTTCTTCCTCGTGCAGCTCTTCTCCAACGCGGCCAGCGCGCTGGTCTGGGTGGTCAGCATCGTGGTGCGGTGGCCCCTGCTCGGGGTCGTGGTCGGGACGGCGTTGGGGCAGCGGGGTCGCTGGCGTCGGGACCGGGCGCTGCTGCGGGCGTACGGCCGGGGCAGCTGGGTGTGGGCGGCGACGTACGCGCTGCGGGTGGCGGTGTTCCTGCCGCTGTACCTGGGCGGACAGGTGGTCGCGTTGACGGTGGCCCGGGCGGCGCTGACCTGGCCGCTGGTGGCCACGGCGCTGACGGTGAGCTGGGTGGTGATCCGGCGGTCGTTGCCGGCCGGCCATCCGGGGCTGCGGCACCCGGTGACGCCCTCGGACGGGTGAGGCCCGGAACGTAAGAGGAGAGGCCGCCACGGGGGGAGCGGCCTCTCCGAGAAATACGGTACTCCGTCGTGGGGCATCGTGTGATCCCACGACGCCCTCTTTTTTCGCCGCGTCGCGCACAACGACTGGAACGGCGGACGGTGGGGTGGGCCTCCCGATCCGCTGCGTCGACCGGACGGTCGACCCACCCCCGGCCTGACCGTGGGAATCAGGCCGTCCGCCGACCGGGCGGTCCGCTCCCCCGGGCCCGGTCGGCCTCCGGGTGGGTGGCGCCGCGCCACCCACCCGGAAGGGTCACCTCACCCGTTCGGGAACAGGTGGCCGTAGTCGGCGTACGCCATGGCGACGTCGGCCTGCGCCCAGAACCGGTGGTAGTTGAAGACCGGCTCGGGGCCACCGTCGAGGTAGGCCTGGACCTTCGGCCAGGCGGGGTCGTTCTTGTAGAACGACCGGATGTCGGTGAAGCTCTTGCCGGCGGCGATGGCGTCACCGTTGGGCATCCTGCCGGTCCAGCCCGGCGGGATGTAGAGGCCCTGGCCGGTGGCGGCGTCGTAGACGTCGTCGAAGCGCTTGTAGTCGCCACGCTTCTCCGGCATCGAGACACCCTTGTCGTCGCTGGCCGCGTGCAGCGCGTCCAGCAGACCCTTGGCGGTGTTCTTCGCCGACACGTTGCCGGACTTGGCCGCGTACGCGATAAGCGTGCGGGCGTAGGCCGCGGCGACACCGACGTCCTGGCCCTTGACCGTCACCTCGACGTGCAGGTTGGTGTTGGGCTGCGGGTTGGTCGGGTTCCAGTTGTTGGGCTGACCGGTCCACTTCATGTCCGACGGGATGGACCAGTTGGCGCCCAGCGTGGTGTTGGCGATGGCCCACGGCACCCACTTGTCCAGCAGCGCCTTGGCCTTGGCGTTGCCGGTCTCCAGGTAGAGCTCGGCGATCCGCTGCATCGACCAGGCCTGCATGCCGAACCACTGGTTGGACGGCGGGTCGTTGTAGACCGGGTCGACGTCGTAGTACATGCCGTAGAAGGTGGCGGTGCCGGCCGGCGGCTGGGCGTAGCTGCCGTCCCAGCTGTTGGTGGCGCCACCGGCGATGCCGCCCTCGGCGGACTGGAGCCAGGTGTAGAACTCCAGCTGCCGCTCGAAGCTCTTCTGCCAGTCGGCGACCGCGGTCGGCGACTTCGGCTTGAGGGCGTCGACGTTGGTCAGGGCCCAGGCCGCGAACGGGTTCTGGTAGCCGAAGTGGTTGTGGCTGGAGCCGATCCGCCAGGACCAGTTCTGGCCGGCCTCGTACGCGCCGCCCCAGGCGTAGTACCAGGACATCAGGTAGTGCGCCGAGTCCTTGCCGGTGCCGGCCGGGCAGGTGGACGCCCCGACGCAGTTGCCGATCTTCTTGAAGTACTTGTCGAACATCGCGTACCGCAGGTAGTCACCCATCTTGGCGGCCTTGGCGACGGTCGCCGCCACGTCGGCCTCCTTGCCCTGCGCCTCGGCCCAGGTCATCGCCCAGTACGCGGCCTGCACGGCGCGGGCGTCGGCGTCCGGGGCGTTGGTGTACTTCCACTGCTTGGCCGGGGCGTTCGACTCCTTGATGAACAGGTCGAGGTAGCCGTACTGGCCGCCGTGCTTGAAGGTCTCGCAGGACGGCTGCGGCACGGTCTCCCAGACCGACTCCTGGGTGCCCCGCTGGAAGGTGTTGATGTACGCCGGCTTGGTCGTGCCGTCGCCGCAGCGGCCGTAGCCGTAGACGTTGTCGACGTCCAGCAGCCAGTGCATGCCGTAGATGTCACCGGTGCCGTAGGTGGACTGCAGCTCCGAGCGGAGCGGGTCCTGGCCGACCGGCACGTTCGGTTGCAGCTGCGACGGGTAGCCGCTGGGCAGCGGGTGCTCCGCGGCGTACTGCGGGGTGCCGGCGGCGCCGGCGGTGGGCTGGTCGGCGTGCGACGGGATGATGTACTTCTCCATCACCGTCCAGGCGTTGTTGAACGGGGCCCAGTTCTGGGTGACCCGGCCGTAGTTGGCCTCCAGCCAGAGCCAGAAGCTGAACGCCTCGGAGGTGGTCTCGTGGCCGTGGTCGGGCGCCTCGACGATCAGCGTCTCGATCGAGTGGTACGGCACGCCCTCCGGGCTGAAGTACCCGGAGTTCTTGATCTTGCCGTACTGGTCGAGGAAGCGCGCGATGTAGGTGTTGTCGCCGCCGGGGGTGTCGTTGTCGATCTCGGTGGCGGTGATGGCGAGCGGGGCGAGCCCGCTGGCCGAGGCGGTGATGGTGGCGGTGCCGCCGACGGTGTCGGAGTCCTCCGCCGCCGAGACCGTGACGGTGGCGCCGGTGTTCCAGTTGCTCGGGGTCAGCGTGACGGAGGCCGGCGAGACGGTCACGTCGGTGTCGCCGGTGCGGGCCAGGGCGACCGTCACGTTGGCGCTCGGCGCGGCGCTCAGCTTGAGGTTGACCGTGGAGCTGCCGCCCTCGGTGACGCTCACCGCCGACGGGGTGGCCACGAGCACCGGGCCGGAGGCCGGGCTGACCGTGAACGCCTTCTCGGCGACCGCGCTGGCGTTCGCGTTGTCGTACGCCTTGGCCTGGACGGTGTAGCTGCCGGCCGGCAGGTCCTCCAGGGTGTAGCCGTACGGCGCGGTGGTGTCGGTGTTGACCAGCAGGCCGTTGCGGTAGAACTCGACCTTGCTGATGGTGCCGTCCGGGTCGCTGGCGGTGGCGGTCAGCGGCACGTCGGCGGGCGCCTCGAACGGCCCGGTGGGCACCCCGAGGGCGACCGTCGGCGGCTGGTTGGTGCCGACGCCGTTGCAGGTCACGCCGTTGAGGGTGAACGAGGTGGGCTTCGGGTTGCTGCCGGAGTAGGCGCCGTTGAACCCGATGGTGGTCGAGGCCCCGGTGCCGAGGCTGCCGTTCCACGACTCGTTGGTCGCGGTCACGACGCTGCCGGTCTGGCTCCACTTGGCCGACCAGCCCTGGGTGACGCGCTGGCTGGTGTTGGGGAAGGTCCACTTGAGCGTCCAGCCGTTGACGGCGTCGCCCAGGTTCTTGATGGTGACGTTGCCGGTGAAGCCACTGCCCCAGTCGTTGGTCGTGTAGACCACGTCGCAGGCGGGGGCGGCCTGCGCGGCGCCGGCCGGCAGGGTCACCCCGCCGATGGCGAGGGCGGTGGCGGCGAGCATCGCCATCCGGCGACGTCTTGCCATGAGTCTCATGTGCGCGGTGTCTCCTCGGACCGGGCCGGGGCCGTACGGGCCGCCGGCGGGGCACCTCCACGCGAGCAGGGTTCGCGGGGGGACGGAGGCGCCCGGGAAGGTGGTCGGTCTGGATCGGCCGTGCGCTGCCCAGCGGCAGCGTGCCGTCTCCTCGGGTGCCGTCCGGAGAACCGGATGCCCTCGGCGACCCGCGCTCGCGCGAGCTGGCTCCGCGTCGCGATTGATTCGACAGTCTGCCATGGAAGCGCTCCCACAACAACACCGCAGGTCACACGCAGATCCATGTTTCGATCTCGTTTAGGGTCTTTCACAAACCGGTGACGGGCGTTACAGTCGCTGCATCGCCGATGGGAGCGCTTCCATCGACGGAGATGCAATTAGTTGGATCGACCGTGGTCACCGGCCACGGAGTACAGCCCGAGGGGCTGACGACGGGCCAGCCCGGACACCGTCGTCAGCCGACACCCACCAGCAGGAGGGAGGTGGAACCAGAGCCACTCGCGTGGCCCGGCTCCCGCGCGACACGCACGGCCGGACAGCCAATTCCACACGTGCGTGTGTGCACCACAGGTGGGGACGGGGGTTGCCCTCCCCCGTCCCCACACTAAACCCCCGTACTCGACGGGAAAAGAGGCCGACGGGACAGGCGTGCGCGCCACCCGGCCGGCCTCGCTCGCTATCTGCGCACCGTCACGGGCCTCGGCGAAGCGGCCAGGCCCTGCGACCCCTCCCACACACCCCCATCCCGGCCACCCGCACGGGTCCGGCCCCTCTAGGCTGGGCAGTCCGCCCGACGAGACGGCCGGGTCGTCACGCGCCCGATTTGGGAGCGCTCCCGGCCGTCGGGTGGCCCGCACCCGAGGAGAAATGCCCATGTCGATGCTCACCCGACGGCGACTGCTCCGCCGCGCCGCGCTCTCCGCCACCGCCACGGCCGGGGCGGGGACATCCCCCGTCACCACCGCCGCCGCGGCCGGGGCCACCGCCACGAGCTGCGACACCACCACCGGGCCGGACGCCGACCCGACGGCCGCCACCGCCGCGCCCGGCCTGCGCTTCCCCCGCGACTTCGGTTGGGGCGCGGCCACGTCGGCGTACCAGATCGAGGGCGCCGCGAAGGAGGACGGCCGGGGCGAGTCGGTCTGGGACACCTTCAGCCGTACCCCCGGCCGGACCCGCAACGGCGACACCGGCGACGTGGCCGCCGACCACTACCACCGCTGGGCCGAGGACCTGGACCTGATGCGCGACCTCGGCCTGCGCAGCTACCGCTTCTCCATCTCCTGGCCCCGGATCCAGGCCGACGGCACCGGCCTGCCCAACCAGCGGGGCCTCGACTTCTACCGCCGCCTCGTCGACGGACTGCACGAGCGCGGCATCGCCCCGATGGTCACCCTCTTCCACTGGGACCTGCCCCAGTCGCTGGAGGACGCCGGGGGCTGGGAGAACCGGGACACCGCCTACCGCTTCGCCGACTACGCCGACGCCGTCTTCCGGGGCCTCGGCGACCAGGTGCCGGTCTGGCTCACCGTCAACGAGCCGAAGACCGTGGTGCAGAACGGTTACCTCTGGGGCCACCACGCGCCCGGCCGGCAGGACCCGGAGGCGGCGTACCTCGTCGCCCACCACCTCCAGCTCGCCCACGGCCTGGCGGTCCGCGCGCTGCGCGCCGGCGGCTCGGACGCCCGCATCGGCCCGGCGCTGAACCTGCACCCCTGCTACCCCGCCGACGACAGCCCCGGCGCCGCCGCGGCCACCCGCCTCTACGACGGGTACGAGAACCGCCTCTACCTGGACCCGATCCTCACCGGCGCCTACCCGGCGGACGTGCTGGCCGACCTCGGCGAGGGCAGCCGGATGGCGCGCGGCATCGCCGACGGCGACCTGGAGATCATCTCCAGCCCGGTCGACCTGCTGGCCGTGCAGTACTACACCCCGATCTACGTCACCGCCGACGGCGGCACCACCCGGCGCTGGTCGACCTCCGAGGCCGACTGGCAGCAGATCTACCCGGACGGGATGTACGACGTGCTGACCCGGGTCACCCGTGACTACGGGCCGGTCCCGATCACCGTCACGGAGAACGGCCTGCCCTGCCCGGACGTGCTCGGCCCCGACGGCACGGTCGACGACGCCGGCCGGGTCGCCTTCCTGCGCGACCACTTCGCCGCCGCCCACCGGGCCATCGCCGACGGGGTGCCGCTGGAGAGCTACCACGTCTGGTCGCTGCTGGACAACTTCGAGTGGGACCAGGGGTACGACCAGCGCTGGGGGCTGGTCTACGTGGACTACGCCACCCAGCGCCGGGTCCTCAAGCGCAGCGCCCACTGGTACCGGGGCGTCATCCGCGACAACGGGCTCTGAACGGCCGACGGACCACCCGGGTGGCCGGACCGCGTGGGGGCGGTCCGGCAGGCCGGACGGCGTCGGGTCAGCGGGGCAGCGCCTGCTGCAACTCGGCGCGCAGCGCCGGGGTGAGCATCTCGCCCGCCTGCTTGGCCAGCCGGGCCATCTCGTAGCCCACCACGCCGATGTCGGCCTCGGACCCGGCCAGGGTGGCCAGGATCGAGCCGTCGCGGATCTGCATGACCAGGAAGTAGCCACGGCCCATCTCGACCACCGTCTGCTTGACGATGTCGCCGTCGAACATCTGCGCCGCCCCGGCGGTGATGCTCATCAGCCCGGAGGTCACCGCGGCGAGCTTGTCGGCGTGGTCGCGGGGCAGGTGCGCCGAGATGGCGACCAGCAACCCGTCGGAGGAGACCACCACCGCGTGGGCGACTCCCGGCACCCGCTCGGCGAACGCGTTGACCAGCCAGCTCAGGTCACGCGCCTCCTGGCTCAACGTCGTCACTGTCGTCCCCCTTCACTGCCCATGCCGCCCGGCGGCACGATTATCTCTCTGGTCTCCTCGGCCTCCGCCTGGCGGACGCCGCTGTACAGCCGCGACAGCATTCCGCCGACCGCCTCCGGGTCCGGGTCCTCCCGCGGGACCGGGACCGCCGCGCGGGCGGGCTCGGTGACGGCGGAGAGCTGCGCCATCGGCACCCGCACCGGGAGCCCCTGCGCGTTGGTGCCTCCGGTCACCGGCGTCGCGGGCGGCTCGGGCGTCACATGACCGGTCGAGGCGGGCGAGGACGGGGCCGGTCCCTGCCGCGACCACCAGCCGCCGCCGGCCGGCGCGGCCGGATCCGGCGCGGCCGCCGGGGCCAGCACGTCCTCGGCCCGCAGCGGCACCGGACGGCCCGCGACGGGCGTCGGATCGGGGCGGCGACCGGCCACCGGCAGCTCCGTCGGGTTCGGCCGACCCGCCCGGGGCAGGGTACGCCGCCGGGCCGCGCCGCCGGCCGAGGCGAGCATCCGCTGCGGCGCCGGCGGGTCCAGCTCCGGCGCGGCGGCCGGGGCCAGCAGCACCGGTGGGAGCAGGACCCGGGCGACCAGTCCGCCCGCGCCGCCGGAGAGGTGCACCCGCACCCCGTGCCGGGCGGCCAGGTGGCTGACCACGAAGAGACCCATCCGCTCGGAGGCGGCCACGTCGGCGGCCGGAGGCGTGGCCAGCACCTCGTTGGCGGCCGTCAGCGCGGCCGGGCTCATCCCGAGCCCCTGGTCGACGATCTCCACCAGGGCGCCCGGGCCCTCCCGGCGGGCGGTGACCCGGACCACCGTGTCCGGGCGGGAGAAGGCGGTGGCGTTCTCCAGCAGCTCGGCGAGCAGGTGCACCAGCTCACCGACGGCGTGGCCGACGACGTGCAGGTCGGCCACCACGTCGTGGCGGACCCGCTGGTACTGCTCGATCTCCGCGCTGGCCGCGAGGAGCACCGCGCCGAGCCCGATCGGGCGGTTCCACCGCCGGGTGGACTCGGTGCCGGCCAGCACCAGCAGGCTCTCGTCGTTACGGCGCATCCGGGCGGCCAGGTGGTCGAGCTTGAACAGGTTCTCCAACTGGTCCGGGTCGGCCTCCTCCCGTTCCAGGTCGTCGAGCAGCTCCAGCTGCCGTTCCACCAGCACCTGGCTGCGCCGGGCCAGGTTGACGAACATCGCGTTGACGCTGCGCCGGGTCTCGGCCTGCTCGACGGCGACGCTGACCGCGCTGCGGTGCACCGCGACGAACGCCTCGGCCAGCTCACCGATCTCGTCGAGCGAGGTCACCACCGGGGGCGCCACGTCGATCGCGGGCACCCCGCCCTGGACCTGGCGCAGCCGGTCCAGGGCGTGCGGAAGCTCGATCTGGGCGATCCGCAGCGCCTGCCCGCGCAGCAGCTGCATGGAGTTCGCGATGGACCGGCCGATCAGCAGGGCGAGCAGCACGGCCAGCCCCAGCACGACCAGGATGCCGCCCACCACCAGCAGGGTGGCCCGCAACTGCTCGCCGCTGACGTCGTCGGCGCGGGCCACCGCGTCGTCGAGCACCCGGGCCTCGATCTGGCGCAGCAGCTCCTGCCGCGCCGCGCTGGCGTCCCACCACTGCTCGGCGGGCAGCACCGCCGGACGGGCGCCACCGCCGGCGAGGCTGCGCTCCTCCAGCTTCGTCGCCGCGACGAAGGCCGGGTCGACGGAGGTGCGGTCGTAGAGCCGGATCTGCCCGGTGGTCGCGGCGACCCGGAACGCGCCGAGCGCGGAGAGCTGCTGGGCCCGCAGATCGGTGAGGGTGACCTGGTCGTCCAGGTCGTACCGGCCGGCCCGGGCGGCGGCGTACAACTCGGCGCGCACCCGCGACGACAGCTCCTTGACCCGGGCCAGCTGCACGTAGCGCAGCACGGCGTCGGTCAGCTCCGGCTGGCCCTCGCCCGGGGACGGCTCCGCCAGCAGATTGAGCAGCGCCTCGACGGCCCGGTGGTAGTTGCTCAGGATGGTGTCGTTGTTGAGCACCGCCGGCAGGATCGCCGCCCGGATGTAGCGCACCTGGTCGTACGCCTCCAGCACCTCGCCGTAGCCGACCCGCCAGGAGGCGTCGGCGTCGGCCAGCGGCTCGGCGGCCCGGCGCAGCTCGCCGACCGCCGCGTCGGTGGCGTCCTGCAACGGCCGCAACGCCAGCGCCGCCGCGGCCCGGTCCGAGGCGAGCCCGTCGCGGCGCAGCTCGGCCAGCTCACCGGCCGTCCGGTCGCGCTCCTGCTGGATCCGGTCCACCAGGACGGTGATCTGCCGCCCGATGTCGACCTGCTGGGCGAAGTCGCTCAGCGCGGTCGTCCGCCCCACCAGCGTCGTGGTCTGCACCCCGGCCAGCACCAGGAAGGCCACCGACGGGATCACCAGGACGGTGGCCAGCTTCGTCCGCATCCGCCAGTCGCGCAGCCGGAACGGCGAGCGCCGCCGGTGGGGTGCGACCCCGACGTCGGCCCGCCCACCGGGCTGCTCGCCGCCGGTCGCGTCGGGACCTGCGCCCACGCCTGCCTCCTCGGTCCCGCCCGACTCCCCCTCGCCGGGGAGCGGGGTCCATCCAACCAGGCCCGCGAGCTGTGTCAACGCCCCCCGGGGGCAACCCGTCGGGCCGGGACGCCGGAACGGCTCGGCGGAGCCGGGGAGCCGACCTCCTCCGTCCGGCCGGGGCCGGCGAACCGCCGCGCCTCGGCGACCCGCCCGAGCGCCACGAACGCCGCACCGGTGGCCCCGATCTCCGGCTCCGGGCGGTGCCGCACGGACCGTGGGGCGAGCGCCGCGGCGAACGCGGCCCGCCACCATCCGGACGCCGTCACCGCGCCCCCGCCCAGCACCACGTCGACCGGGGCGTCCACGACGGACTCCAGCACGGTCAGGTCGTCGGCGACCATCCGGCACAGCCCGCTCATCAGACCGGCCAGGATGTCCACCGCGGAGGTGGAGAAGCTGAGCCCGACCAGCTCGCCCGCGCCCGCCGGGGCCAGCCCCGGTGGGCGGTCGCCGCCCAGGCGCGGATTCGCCAGCACCAGGCCGTCCGGCGGTACGCGGGCCAGCGCGGCCTCCAGCTGCGCCCCCTGCGGCAGTCGCAGTTCCCGGTTCGCCCAGGCGAACAGGTTGCCGCCGCTGGAGTAGGCCGCCCCGGTCACCACGTGCTCGTGGTCGACCCGGTACCGCCACAGCCGCTCCGGCAGCGGCGGCAGCTCCGCCCCCACCGGGAGGCGCTGCACCAGCCGTACCGCGGCGGAGGTGCCCACGGTGACCGCGACCCGGCGCGCGTCGACGCAGCCGGAGCCCACGTTGGAGGCGGCGCCGTCGCCCACCGGGGCGGCCCACCGGGCGTGCGCCAGCTGGGGCCAGCGGCGGGCGTGCTCGGGGCGCAGCCGGCCGCGCCAGTCCGTCGGCGCCAGCTCGGGCAGCTCGCCCCGGCGGACGCCGGCCAGCTCGCAGGCCTCGGCGTCCCAGTCCGCCGTGCCCAGGTCGAGCAGCCCGGTGCCGGAGGCCATCGACACCGACATCGGCGCGGAGTCGAGCAGCTCACCCAGCGCGTACTCGACCAGGCCGGCGAACCGGGCGGCCGGGGCGTGCGCGCGCAGCCAGGGCAGCCGCACCGACCAGTAGCAGCGGTGCCACCAGGTGCCGGTACGCCGGTGGAAGGCCGCCGGGTCGGTCGGGCCGGCGGATCCGGCGGGCGGCTCGGGCCGGGTGTCCAGCCAGGTGAGCACCGGCCCGAGCGGGGCGCCCGCGGCGTCGAGCGGCAGCACCGAGTGCCACTGGGCGGAGACGGCGACCAGTTCCACGTCCCGCAGGTGCCCGCCCTCGGCCAGCTCGTCCAGGCACTCGACCAGGCACGCCAGGTAGCCCGCGCTGTCGAGCGTCCCGGCGCCGTCGTCGGTCACGTGCACCCGCACCTTGCGGCGGGCCAGGGCGCCCGGCAGCGGGTCCGCGTCGGCGTCGAGCACCAGCCCGCGCACCGAGGAGGTGCCGAGGTCGAGAGCGAGAATGTTCATCGCGGGTCACGGTACCCAACGGCGGGGGTGGCGACGCCATGATCGGGGCGTCGGCGCGCGCCGCCACGAAGTGGGAACGGCTGTGCGCACCGGCGCGGTCCCCGTATGGTGGCGGCATGCTCGCGCATCTGTCCTGCTGGTGGCCCGCCGACCCGGCGGCCACCTTCCGCGCGTAGCTTCCACGCGGCCGCCCGACGAGGCGGCCGCCGGTCTCTCCCCGGCTCCCGGGCCGCCCCGCCGGGCGGCGTACAGCCCCGGAGGAGATCCCGATGACCCGCCCGCACGACCTGCTCGCCGTCCTCGCCCGGGGCGGGGACCCCGGCCCGTTCGCGCTCGTCCGACGCGAGAGCGCCGACCACGTCGACCTCTTCACCGGCACGGTACGCGTCGCCGACCGGCTCGCCGACCTGCCGCTGCCGGACGGTCCGGCCGGCGCGCGGACGCTGGCCCTGGTGCCGTACCGGCAGATCACCGAGCGGGGCTTCGACTGCGTCGACGACGGCACGCCACTGGAGTACCTGGAGATAGCGGGGCACGCCCGGCCGACCCTCGCCGACGTCCTCGCCGCGCTGCCCGACGCCCCGGTGGTCACCACCGGCGCCGCCTTCGACGTCGCCGACGACGAGTACGCCCGCACCGTCGAACGGGTCCTCGCCGAGGAGATCGGCCGGGGCGAGGGGGCGAACTTCGTCATCCACCGCACCCTGCGCGCCACCGTGCAGGGCGCGCCGCTGCGGGCCGGGCTGGCGGCGTTGCGTCGGCTGCTGCGCGGCGAGCGGGGCGCGTACTGGACGTTCCTGGTGCACACCGGCACCCGGATCCTGGTCGGCGCGAGCCCGGAGCGGCACGTCAGCGTCGACGACGGGCTGGTCATGATGAACCCGATCAGCGGCACCTTCCGGCACGCCGGCGCCACCGCCGACCGGGACGCGCTGCTGCGCTTCCTGCGCGACCCCAAGGAGGTCGAGGAGCTGTACATGGTCCTCGACGAGGAGCTGAAGATGATGGCCACGGTCGCCGAGCACGGCGGCCAGGTGGTGGGGCCGTACCTCAAGGAGATGGCGCACCTGGCGCACACCGAGTACCTGCTCGCCGGGCGGGGCACCCGGGACGTCCGGGAGGTGCTGCGGGAGACGATGTTCGCCCCGACCGTCACCGGCAGCCCGATGCAGAACGCCTGCCGGGTGATCGCCCGGCACGAGCGCACCGGCCGCCGCTACTACTCCGGGGTGCTGGCCCTGCTGGGCCGCGACGCCGAGGGCCGGCAGACGCTGGACGCGCCGATCCTCATCCGGACCGCGGAGATCTCCCCCAGCGGCGAGCTGCGGGTGCCGGTGGGCGCGACCCTGGTGCGGCACTCCACGACCGCCGGCGAGGTGGCCGAGACGCACGCGAAGGCCGCCGGGGTGCTGGCCGCGCTGGGACTGGCCCCGCAGGCGCCCGCGCCGGGCCCCGAGGAGGCGGTACGCCTCGCCGACGACCCCGAGGTCCGCGCGGTCCTCGCCGCGCGCAACGCGCCGCTGGCCCGGTTCTGGCTGGACCAGCGCGCCCCCGGAGCGACCGTCCTGCCCGGACTGGTCGGGCGGCGGGCGTTGATCGTGGACGGTGAGGACACCTTCACCGGGATGCTGGCGCACCAGCTCGGCGCGCTCGGCCTCGCCGTCGACGTCCGCCCGTGGCGGCGACCCGGCCCGCTGGACCGGTACGACCTGGTCGTCATCGGTCCCGGGCCGGGCGACCCCCGGGCGGTGACCGCGCCGAAGATGGCCGCGCTGCGCGCGCTGCTGGCCGAACGGCTGACCGCCGGCCTGCCGACGCTGGCGGTCTGCCTCGGCCACCAGATCCTCGCCGGCCTGCTGGGGCTGCCGTTGCACCGCCGCGAGGCGCCGTACCAGGGGCTGCAACGGGACGTGTCGGTCTTCGGCACGCCCCGGCGGGTGGGCTTCTACTCCACCTTCACCGCGCTGGCCGACGCCGACCGGGTCGCCACCGGGTACGGGCCGGTGGAGCTGTCGCGCGACGCGGCCGACGGGGCGGTGCACGCGCTGCGCGGCGCCGGCTTCGCCGGGGTGCAGTTCCACCCGGAGTCGGTGCTCAGCCGCGACGGGCTGGCCGTGCTGGCGGACCTGCTCGGGCACCTGCTGGCGCATCCGGCGCTGACCGCGCATGGTTCGCCGGATCGCGGGTAGGGGGTGCGACGACCGGTGGACCGGGCGGGTCGAGAGCCCTCGCCCGGTCCACCGGTCCCCGGTGGACGTCAGCCCGCGGCGAGTCCCCGCTTGAGGGCCGCGCCCATCTGCACCGCCCGCTTCGCGGTCAGCGCGGTCGCGCCCAACGCCTTCTGGTCCGGGGCGATCTCGCCGTTGTTGCTGGTGTGCGACGCGCCGTACGGGTTGCCGGCGACGAACTGGCTCGGGTCGGTGTAGCCGGGGGTGACCACCACGCCGCCCCAGTGGTAGAAGATCGTGAACAGCGACAACAGGGTGGACTCCTGCCCGCCGTGCTCGGTGGCGGTGGAGGTGAAGCCGCTGTAGACCTTGTTCGCCAGCGCGCCGTTGGCCCAGAGCGGGCCGGTGGTGTCGATGAACTGCTTGAGCTGGGCGGCGATCATGCCGTACCGGGTGGGTGAGCCGAGGATCACCACGTCGGCCCAGGCGAGGTCGTCGATCTCGGCCTCCATGACGTCCTGCGTCTCCAGGCGGTGCGCCTGCCAACCCGCGTTCGAGCGGATCGCCTCATCCGGTGCCAGCTCCCGCACCTTGCGCAGGCGCACCTCGCCGCCCGCCTCACCGGCGGCCTCGCACGCGGCCTGCGCCATCTGGTAGGTGATGCCGGTCGCGCTGTAGTAGATGACCGCGACCTTGACCTGGCCGTCCATCAGACGTTCCTCCTCGATTCGGGTCAGCTCCGGCGACTACCCGGTAGTTGCCACGTCAAACGTCGGCCGTGGCATGCTCGGGGTGTGCGGATCAGGGCGGCGACCGACGCGGACTGGGCGGGCGTCTGGCCGTTCCTGCGTGAGATCGTCGCGGCCGGCGACACGTACACCTGGCCACCCGACGTCTCCGAGGCCACGGCGCGCGAAATGTGGCTGGTCCGGCCGCCCGGCCGAACGGTGGTGGCCGTGGACGCGGACGGCACGGTGCTCGGCTCGGCGAAGCTGGTGCCGAACCAGGCCGGCCCGGGCGACCACGTCGCCAACGCCAGTTTCATGGTGGCCCCGGCGGCGGCCGGGCGCGGCGTGGGCCGGGCGCTCGGCGAGCACGTGCTGGACCTGGCGCGCGCCGACGGTTACCGGGCGATGCAGTTCAACGCGGTGGTGGCGACGAACACCCGGGCGGTGGCGCTGTGGCGCGCGCTCGGTTTCGCGGTGGTCGGCCGGATCCCGGAGGGTTTCCGGCACCCGTCCGAGGGCTACGTCGACCTGCTGGTGATGCACCGGCGGCTCTGAGCGCCGGGCGGCCCAGCTCAAGATTTCCGCAAGTTCCGTGCCACGGTGGTGCCACGGCCGCCGCCGGCCGGGATCCTGTTCGCACGGGTGTCGGCGGCGCGGGACCGCCGGCGACACTCCGACGAACCTGAACGGGGGATCGCGCTCCGCTCGCGAAGCGGCGGGCGTAGCGCGATCAGGGGGCCCGTTCTTCGGCTGGGGGGCTCCGCCAGCGGGTCGACGGCCCGTCCTGCTCACTCGTTGAGCTTGTCGCGCAGGTCGTCGACCCGCTGCTGGAGGCGGTCCACCGCACCCTCGTCGTTGACAAACGTGGTGATCCCGGCGGCCAGGGCCAGCCCGAGCAGCACTGCCAGCGCGCTGAGCACCAGCCCGCCGACGGCCACTCCCCGACCGGTCACCCCGGGGCGACGGCTCATCTTCAGCCCGACGATCCCCAGGATCACCCCGATGATCCCCAGCAGCAGGCCGATCCAGGCCAGGATCGCGGTCAGCACGCTGAACAGCGCGGCCACCCCGAACACCAGGGCGAACGCGGCGGCGGCGCTGGTCTTGGCCGGCGTGCCGGTGGGCGCCGGCCGCACCCGGCCGGCACCCCGGGCCGGCTCACTGGACGCGGTCATCTCGTACCTCGCATTCGTCGCGTCGGTCGCGCGCGGCGCATTCCCGCTGTGCCGGCACCCATGCGTGCGCGTCGGCACACCGGTCGACGCCGCTGCTGCCATCCGTACCGGCCCGGTCGAATGCTGCTCACCGTCGTCGGGTAGCCACGTCGTGACCCACGAGAGGAAGGACGAACCATGCGACTGACCGAGCAGCAGATCCGTTCGCTGTACGGGCAGGACGTCCAGGACCGCACGGGTGCGAAGATCGGAAGTGTGGGCCAGGTCTGGGCCGACGCCGCCGGCGAGCCGACCTGGGTGAGCGTCAAGACCGGGGTGATGGGCCACCACGAGTCCATGGCGCCGCTGGCCGGAGCCGGCATGGCCGAGGGCCGGCTGAAGGTGCCCTACGACAAGGCGACCGTGCGCAGCGCGCCGTCCGTCGAGTCGGGCACCGAGCAGCCGCTCGACAGCGACCAACTGGCCCAGCTCTACCGGCACTACCAGCTCCAGCAGCAGGAGCGTCCGCCGCAGCGGATGCCGGGCTCGCCGGAGCTGACCCGGTCGGAGGAGCGGCTGCGGGTCGGCACCGAGAGCGAGCCGGCGGGCACCGCCCGACTGCGCAAGCACGTGGTCACCGAGGACGTGCACACCACCGTGCCGGTCGAGCACGACGAGGTCAGCGTGGTGCGTGAGCCGATCACCGCGGCGAACCGGGGTGACGCCCGGGCGGAGATCGGCGACGAGCAGCGGGAGATGGAGCTGCGCGCCGAGCGTCCGGTGGTCGGCAAGGAGCAGGTCCCGGTCGAGCGGGTCCGGCTGACCAAGGACGAGGTGGTCGAGGAGCAGCCGATCGACGCCCAGGTGCGTCGGGAGCTGGTCGACGCCGACGTGCCCGAGCGGGCGCGGCGACGCGGCTGACCGGAGCGAGGACCCGGGCGGGTGGGCCGACAGGCCCGCCCGCCCGGCCGTGCGCCCGGGGCGACGCCCATCGGGTCGTCGGTCGCGATCGACGGGCGGTCAGCCGAAGGGCGGACGCCGCCCGGCCCGGTGTCCCGGCGATGTCGGTGCCGCCTCCTATGCTGGCCCTCCACCGAGGAGGGGGCGATGGCGTGGACGTGCGGTTGACCGACGCCGAGGCGCTGGCGTTGCGGATGACCAGCCTGCTGCTGCGCGAGCACCCACGCGGCCGGCCGGACACCGTGGCGGGCGTGGTGGAGTGGTTCGGGGCCATGCAGGCGCAGGACATGGCGAGCGGGCTGTGGTCGTTGGGCGTACGGCTGCCGGGGGCCACCGTCGCCGACGTGCAGGCGGCGCTGGAGCGGCGGGAGGCGCTGCGCACCTGGCCGATGCGGGGCACCGTGCACCTCGTACCTGCGCGGGACGCGCGGTGGATGCTGGCGGTGACCGGCGTGCGGGCGCTGGCCGGCGTGCAGTCCCGCCGGGCGGCGCTGGGCCTGACCGAGGCGGAGGCCGACCGGGCGGCGGACGTGCTCGGCGCGGCGCTGGCCGGCGGCGGGCGGCTGACCCGCGCCGGGTGCCTGACCACCCTCACCGCCGCCGGCATCGACACCACCGGCCAGCGCGGGTACCACCTGCTCTGGTACGCCAGCCAGCGCGGCGTCACCTGCATCGCCCCGCACGTCGGCACCGAGCAGACCTTCGCGCTGCTCGACGAGTGGGCCCCCGACCCGCACCGGCCCGACCGCGACGAGGCCCTGGGCATCCTCGCGCTGCGGTACTTCCGCAGCCACGGGCCGTGCACCCGGCAGGACTTCGCCGGCTGGACGGGGCTGACCGCGACCGACGCCAAGCGGGCCATCGCGGTGGCCGGCGACGACCTGGCCACGGTACGGGTGGGCGAGACGGAGGCGGTGCTGGACGCGGCCCTGCTCGACGCGCCCCGGCAACCGCTGGACGACGTGCTGGCGCTGCCCGGCTTCGACGAGTACCTGCTGGGCTACAAGGACCGCGCGTTGATGCTCGACCCGGCGCACAAGCAGGCGGTCGTCCCGGGCGGCAACGGCGTCTTCCAGTCCACCGTGGTGCGCGGCGGCCGGGTGGTCGGGACGTGGAAGCGGACCATGGGCAGGACCCGGGTCGGCGTGACGGTGCGCCCGTTGGTCGACGTCGACCGGGCGCCGGTCGAGGCGGCGCTGGGCGGGTACGCCCGTTTCGTCGGCCTGCCGCCGAAGCTGAGCTGGCCGGACTGAGCGCCCGTCCGCCGGCCCCGGCCGGCCGAGCGCCCGCCGCGTGGCCGGTCGTCGCCCTCCTCGACCGGGATGCCGGCAGGGCACGACGTACGGCGCGGGGACCGGCGGTGAGCCGGTCCCCGCGCCGTCGTGGTCGGTCAGTCGGCGAGCGCGCCCGCCGAGCGGCCCTCGTGCAGGGTCAGGTTGCGCCCGCTGGTCGGGTCGAACAGGTGGATCTTCTCCAGGTTGAACCAGACCCGGCGGTTCTGACCCTCGCGCACCGGTGACTCGGCCGACAGCCGGGTCACCAGGCTCGCTCCCCCGCCGGTGAAGTCGGCGCCGGCGTCGGCCGCCAGCTCCTCCAGCTCGGCGGCGCTGGCCCGCTCCCCCTCGACGCTGAAGTAGACGTACTTGTCCGAGCCCATCGACTCGACGATGTCCACCGGCGCCTCGAACTCCATGCCCCGGCGGCGGGTGTCGTCGTCGATCAGCTCGGCGTCCTCGAAGTGCTCGGGCCGGATGCCGAGGATCAGCTCGCGGGGCGCGTCGGCGGAGTCCAGCTCCCGGCGGATCCGCTCGCCGATCGGCACGTCACCCAGCGCCGTCCGCAGCGTGCCGTCCTCCACCGCGGCGTGCAGGAAGTTCATCGACGGGGAGCCGATGAAGCCGGCGACGAAGAGGTTGCGGGGGTGGTCGTACAGCTCCTGCGGCGGTCCGACCTGCTGCACCGCACCGCCGCGCATGATGACCACCCGGTCGCCGAGGGTCATCGCCTCGGTCTGGTCGTGGGTCACGTAGACGGTGGTGGTGCCGAGCTGTTTCTGCAGGCGGGACACCACCGTGCGCATCTGCACCCGCAGCTTGGCGTCCAGGTTGGACAGCGGCTCGTCCATCAGGAACGCCTTGGGCTGGCGGACGATCGCCCGCCCCATCGCCACCCGCTGCCGCTGGCCGCCGGAGAGGTTGGCCGGCTTGCGGTCCAGCAGCGGGGTCAGCTCCAGGACCTTCGCCGCCTCCTCGACCTTGGTGTCGATGGTCGCCTTGTCCATCTTCGCCAGGCGCAGCGGGAAGGCCATGTTCTCCCGCACCGTCATGTTCGGGTAGAGCGCGTACGACTGGAACACCATCGCGATGTCCCGGTCCCGGGGGGCCTTGTCGTTGACCCGCTGCCCGCCGATGCGCAGCTCACCGGAGCTGATGTCCTCCAGCCCGGCGATCATGTTGAGGGTGGTCGACTTGCCGCAGCCCGACGGGCCGACCAGGATGACGAACTCGCCGTCGGCGATCTCCAGGTCGACGTCCTGCACCGCGACGGTGCCGTCCGGGAACCGCTTGCTCACCTTGTCCAGCACGATGTCAGCCATTGTTGTCACCTATCCCTTGACGGCGCCGGAGGTCAGGCCGGAGACGATGCGGCGCTGGAAGAAGAGCACGAACAGGATGATCGGAATCGTGATCACCACGGCGGCGGCGCAGATCGCCCCGGTGGGGTCCTCGAACTGCGACTCGCCGGTGAAGAACGACAGCGCCACCGGCACCGTACGGGCCCGCTCGGTCGAGGTGAGCGTGATGGCGAACAGGAAGTCGTTCCAGCAGAAGATGAAGACCAGGATCGCCGTGGTGAACAGCCCCGGCGCGGCCAGCGGGGCGATGACCCGCCGGAACGCCTGGCCCTGGGTGGCGCCGTCCATCTTCGCCGCCTTCTCCAGGTCCCACGGGATCTGCTTGAAGAACGCCGACAGCGTGTAGATCGCCAGCGGCAGCGCGAAGGTGATGTACGGCAGGATCAGCCCCGGCCAGGTGTCGAAGATGCCGAGCTGCCGCTCGATCTCGAACAACGGCGACACCAGCGACACCTGCGGGAACATCGCGATCAGCAGGGAGACCCCGACCAGCAGCTTCTTGCCGGGGAAGTCCAGCCGGCTGATCGCGTACGCGGCCATCGCGCCGAGCACCACCGCGATCAGGGTGGCGATCAGGGCGATGCCGATCGAGTTGACCAGGGCCCGGACGAACTGGTCGGTGGAGAAGATCGACCGGTAGTTGTCCAGCGTCCACTCCCGGGGCCAGAACTTGCCGTCGGTGAGGGTGGCCGGGGTCTTGAACGACAGCGAGGCGATCCAGAGCACCGGGATCAGCGCGAAGACGACGACGATGACGTCCAGCAGACCCCAGCGCAGCTTCGCCCGCGTGGTGGTTTCGACTGACATGTCAGCGCCTCTCCCCGTCGTCGCTGCCGGGGGCAGCGGTGCCGAACAGCTTCACGAAGACGAAGGCGATGATCGCCACGGTGAGGAAGATCAACACCGACATCGTCGACCCGATGCCGAGGTTGAGACCCCGGATCAGGTTGTTGTAGGCGAGCATCGACACCGAGGAGGTCTCGTTGCCGCCGGCGGTGAGCACGAAGATGTTGTCGAAGACCCGGAACGCGTCCAGGGTGCGGAACAGCAGCGCGACCAGGATCGCCGGCTTCATCACCGGCAGCATCACCTTGGTGAACCGCTGCCAGGCGGTGGCGCCGTCGGTGGAGGCGGCCTTGAGCAGGTCCTCCGGCACCAGCGCCAGCCCGGCCATCAGCAGCAGCGCCATGAACGGGGTGGTCTTCCAGATCTCCGCCAGCATGATGATCGCCAGCGAGCTGGCCCGCTCGGTCAGCGGCGCCCCGTCGGAGAAGAGGTTGGCCAGGTAGCCGGTGCCGGGCGTCCAGGCGTACCGCCAGGAGAACGCGGCGACGACCGTGACGATGCCGTACGGGATCAGCGCCGCCGTGCGGACGATGCCCCGGCCGACCAGGGTCCGGTGCATGACCAGCGCCAGTCCCATGCCGAGCACCAGCTCGACCGCGACGGTGACCACCGTGATCAGCATGGTCACCCCGAACGCGGTCCACCAGAACTCGTTGGTGAGCACGGTGACGTAGTTCTCCAGCCCGATGAACTCGCGCTGGTCGGGGAAGCGCAGGTCGAACCGCTGCAACGACAGCCAGACCGAGTAGATGATCGGGTACGCGGTGACCAGCACCATCACCAGCGCGGCGGGGGCGCAGAGCAGCCAGCCCAGCCGCCGCTCGGCCTTCTTGTTCTCGCTCAGCGGGCCCTTGGCCCGGCGGGAGGCCCGCTGCGCCGGCACGGTGGCGTGCCGGCCGGTGGGGCGTTCGGCCTCGGCGCTCACCTCGGCGCCGGCCGGTGTGGCGTTGACGCTCATGCGGTCACCTCCGGGCGGTCGCCGGTGCGGGCCGGCACGGGGCGGTGGGCGGTCACGGCAGGACCCCCTTCGACTCCAGGGCGTCGGCGATGGCCTGACGCAGGTCGTCGGCGGTCCGCTCCGGCTCGATCGCCGAGGGCGGCGACAGGATCGCCGACATCACCGTGGAGATGCTCTGGTACGCCGGGGTCAGCGGTCGGACCGCCGGCTCCTTCAGCTCCTCCAGGATGGTCTCCTTCATCGGGTACGCCTCGGCCATCTCCGGGTCGTCGTAGACCTTCTCGATGGTCGGCGGCACGCCGTCGTTGATCGCGGAGAACTTCTGGTTCTTCTCGTTGCGGATGCACCGGGCCGCCTCGAAGGACTCCGTCGGGTACTTGGAGTACGCGCTGACGGCCATGTTCACCCCGCCGATGGTGACCTTGCTGGGGGTGTTCGCGTCGATGCCCGGCACCCGCGCCCACTTGACCTTCTTCGCCAGCTCCGGATCGGCCTCCTGCAACGCCGGGTAGACGAAGGGCCAGTTGACCTGGAACGCGCCGTCGCCGGACTGGAACTCCAGCCGGACCGGGTCCTCGGTGGCGTTGCTGAACGACGGCGACGTCACGCCCGACGTGGCGAACCGCTTGAGCTGGTCGAGCGCCTTGACGGTGCCCTCGTCCATCACGGCCTGCTTGCCGTCGTCGCTGAGGATCTTGCCGCCGGCGCTCTCGGCCAGGGTGTTGTAGAGGACGACCAGGCCCTCGTACTGGGCGCCCATGGTGAGCACCTGGTACGGCTTGCCCTGCCCCTTGAGGTCCTGGGCCACCTTGATCATGTCGTCCCAGGTCTTCGGCGCCTCGGGCACCAGGTCGGTGCGGTACCAGAGCAGCTGGACGTTGGTGTTCTTCGGCGCGCCGTAGAGCCGGCCCTCGTAGCGGGCGGTGTCCAGCGGGCCGCTGAGCGTCCCCTGCTCCACCTCGGCCTTGTCCTGGCCGGTCCACTCGCGGATCCAGTCCGCGCTGGCGAACTCCTGGGTCCAGGTGACGTCCAGGCCGAGCACGTCCATGCCGCTGTCCTCGGCGGCGAGCCGGCGGACCAGCTGCACCCGCTGGTCGTCGGCCTGCCGGGGCAGCACCCGGTACGCGATCCGGTAGCGGCCCTGCGCCTGCGCGTTGCAGTCGTCGACCACCTTCTGCAGGTTCTGCTCCGGCGGGTAGTACAGGTTGATGGTGGGCGTACCGCCCTCGTCACCGGAGCCGCACGCGGCCAGCGGCGCGAGCAGCGCCAGCGCGGCCGCGGCCGCGCCGACCCGCACACCCGGGCGGCGCCGATGTCGGGTCGCTTCGGGGTCCCTCGTCATCGCCCTCCCCCTCTTCTTCGGCGATAGACCGGGGAAGACACCCGTGCCCCGGCGCACGGCGGAACGTCTCCGGGGAGGATCAGGTTGCGGAGATCCCCTGCCCCGGACGTTTCGTGCGCCTACACTGCCCGACCTGCGAAGTCGCGAAACCTGGCCGACAGGAGACCGGACCGACAGCCCGCACTGTGGCCCGGATCACCGCCGGGCGACGGATCCGCGCCGGGCGACGGAGTCGAGTTCGGCGTCGGGGCAGGGGGTGGGTGCCGGATGGCGGGCCGGCTCGCGCGCGACGGCGCGACGGCGCACCCGCCCGGCATGATGAGGCGATGATCGCGCGCTTCAAGGACCTGTGCATGGACGCCGCCGACCCCCACGCGCTCGGCGGGTTCTGGGCCGACCTGCTCGACGGCGACCTCGTCGACACCGGCGACGGGGACGCCCGGATCGACCCGCGCGCCGCCGGCCCGTCCGCCGAGTCGATCTGGGTGAACCGGGTACCCGAGCCGCGCACCGGCAGGACCCGGGTGCACCTGGACCTCCGGTTGGCCGACACCGGTCCACAGGGGCTGTCGGCGGCCGGCGCGCGACTGGTCCGCGAGCCGGACACCGAGATCGACTGGTGGGTGCTGGCCGACCCGGAGGGCAACCAGTTCCGCGCCTTCGCCCGCCGCGGGGACGCCCGGCCCGGCGTCTTCCGGCTGGTGGTGGAGAGCGCCGACCCGGTCGCCCAGGCGAGCTGGTGGGCCGGCGTGACGGGCGGGACGGTGGAGACCTCCCCGGAGGGGCCCGCGTCGGTGACCGACGCCGCCGGTTTCCCCTGGGAGCGCTGGGTGTTCGACCCGGTGCCGGAGCGCAAGCGGGTGAAGAACCGGGTGCACTGGGACGTGGAACTGACCGGCCCGGACGCCACCGCGCTGATCTCGGCCGGCGCGACGCTGCTGCGCGAGCCGGACGAGCGGATCGGCTGGTGGGTGCTGGCCGACCCGGAGGGCAACGAGTTCTGCGCCTTCCGCCCACGCCCCACGACCTGACCGGCGTGTCCCACCAGGTGGGCGTGGTGGGGCTACCCTGCGCCCGCCCGGTGGACTAGCGTCAGGTCAGCTCCCCCGCCAGCGCGTCGCCGTCGAAGTCGATACGCCTCCGGCAGACCCCCAGCCCGCCCGATCGGTTGGTTCTCGCGCGAACTCCCCTCTGCCGTTCCACCGGTTGGGCAGGATCGTCACCAACGAGGAGGTGCCGTCGTGCAGGACACCCGCGCTCTCGCCCTGACGTTCGAGGTGAGCGGCCTGCCACCGGTCAAGACCGAGGCGCTGTCCATCTTCGCCGCCGGACACCGGCAGGCGACGAGGGTCCGCGCCCTGCTCCAGGCGGCCTGTGCCGCGGCCCAGCGCACCGGCTGGACGCCGCTGTCCGGGCCGGTCGAGGTCGACCTGATCCTGCGCTGCCCGCCCGGGCACCGCACCTCGGACGCCAGCACCCTGCTCGGCGGGGTGTGCGCGGTGCTCCAGGACAAGAAGCGGGTCGCCAACATCGGGCTGGCCCACCTCGGCGTCCTGGTCGACGTCGCGCTCTACGACGACGACCGGCAGATCCGGCGACTGTCGTACGTCGAGGAGCCCGCGGAGGACTTCTCGTACCAGGTGCGGGTGGCCGCCGTACCGGTCGTGGTTTGACCGTCGCCCGCGATGGGGTATCGCGGACGCCGACGAAGGGAGCGCCGATGTCGGAGCCACATGTCACGTTGGACCCGCGCGGGCTGGACCCGGTGCAGCAGAAGCTGCGCGGCCCGTTGGAGGACCAGCTGACCTCGGCTTTGCAGGCGGCCACGGACCGGGTCCGCGCCAGCTACGCCGGGGAGCCGGTCGAGCAGGTCTGCCAGCGGTTGCTCGACGAGACCCGCTCGGGCCTGCACCCCGACATCGCCGCCGGGTTCACCCCGGACATGGACGAGTTCTGCCGGGTGGCGGTGGCGATCGTGCGCGGCGAGCTCTCCTGACCCACGCGTGGACCGACCACGCCGGCCCGCTGCCGGCGTGGTCGGTGCCATTCCGAGGATGTGCGCGCCCGGGCGCTTTCCGGCGGCCGCGAAATGGCGATCCACAATTACGGCGGGCCGATGTAACGCGGGCGGGGCGGGCGACGCTTCTGTTTCCCGGGGATCGGACCGGCACCGGCGACAATTGTGCCGGCGGGTCAGGACCGGGTCCGCAACTCCCCGGTCCTGACCGCCAGCCGTCCGGCGTGGTAGCGGAATTCGCCGATGGGCGCGGCGGGCGTGGCACGCCGCTCACGCCGGGCCCATCTCGGCGAGCCGGCCCGCCTGCACTCAGCTCCACGGTGCCCAACTACCGGACTTCGGCGCGTTCGGCGACTCACCCCGAAGAGCCGCGAACGCGCGCCCAGGTTAGGCAGCCGAGGGCCGGCCGGACAAGCATTCCGGGGCCCTGGGGAATGTGATTGACACCAATTCTGAATTGCGGCATGTCCACGTAACGTCGTCAGCCGGCCTGACGCTGTTTCCCCTCGAAGTGATCCGTCTGCTCACCCGCCGGCGGGGCGGCGGAGAGCGCTCCCGCCCACCACGCCCCGACGATCGAGGCGAGCGCCACCAGGTGCAGCAGCCGTACCCCGGCGGGCCCGGGGACGGCGGCGGACGGCAGGCCGGGCAGCACCGCCGCCCCGACGCCGGTGACGACGAGCGCCGCGCCCCAGAAGGCGGCCGGCCGGGCCGGCGGCGCCGGTGGGCGGACCCCGTCGAAGATCTGCCCGCGGCGCGCCGCCCGCCACGCCAGCGCCAGCACGACGACGCCGCCGACGGCGCTGCCGACCAGGTCCGAGGCCGTCCACCAGTGCACACCGGTGGCCGCGTGGAAGTCCCGCACCCCGACCAGGCGCAGCCACCGTTCGGTGTGCATGACCCGGTCCCAGGCCACATGGCTGAACGCGCCGATCAGCACCGAGCATACGGTGACCTGCCAGGGATGGCGGACCGTGCCGAGCGCCGCGTAGTCGCACCAGGCGAAGACCCGCCGGGCCGGCAGGTGCACGGCGACACCGGCGACGACCCGACGGACGATCCAGGCGTACGCCAGCGCCACCGGCAGGCACCACCACAGCAACCCGCCCAGCGTGTGGGGCCGCATGCCCAGGTCGAGACGGGTGCCGCTGAACAGGTACGCCACGTCCGGCGCCACCGCGCCGGTGGCCAGCGCCACCCCGTCGAACCAGTGCGGTCGCCACAGTTTCAGCGGCAGCACCGGCGCCAGGTGCGACGGGAAGGTCAGGGGCACGAGCCGGACGTTACCCGGCGCGGGCCGCTCAGAAGTGCCGAAGCAGGTCGGTGAACTCCTTCAGCACCAACACCCCGGAGTCGTCCGGGTCGAGTTCGTCGTGTTCGAGCACCCAGGTGTTGTCGTTCGGGATGAGGACCGCGTTCATCCCGGCCGCCCGGGCCGGCAGGATGTCCGACCTCGGGGAGTTGCCGATCATCCAGGAGCGCCCCGGCTCGAAGGCGTGCTCGCCGATCAGCCACCGGTAGGTCGCCACGTCCTTCTCCGGCACGATGTGCGCGGCGTCGAAGTGGTGCAGCAGGCCGCACGCGTCGAGCTTGCGCTGCTGCTCCTCCCGCTCGCCCTTGGTCAGCAGCAGCAGCTCGTACCGGCCGGCGAGGGCGTCGAGGGTGTCCGCGACGCCGGGCATCAGCTCGACCTGGTGGGCGATCAGCGCGGCGGCCAGTTCGTCGATCTCCCGGCGCTCCCGCTCGGTGGCCGGGCGCTCCCGCAGCCGCTCCAGGCACTCGCCCAGGCTGCGCAGGAAGACCTTGCTGCCGTACCCGTGCACGACGGCGTTGGCCCGCTCGATGTCGTCCAGGACGGCGCGGATCTCGGCCCGGTCGAGCGTGGGATGGGCGAGCCAGTCCAGGAAGTCGTCGATCACCCGCTCGAACACGACGTTGTTCTCCCAGAGCGTGTCGTCGGCGTCGAAGACGAGCACCGCCGCGTCCCGGCGCTGTTCCATCGGTCCCTCCCGGTCAGGCGTTCGGCGCCACGCTACTGCGCGCCGTCGGCCCGGTCATCCGGGTTCCGTCGGACCCGCCCCCCGGGCGAGCAGCCCGACCGCGATCATCTGCTCGCGCTGTTCCTGCGTGTCCGGGCGCAGCCGGCCACCCCGGGTCAGCATGACCGTGCCGTGCAGCAGCGCCCAGCCCACCTCGGCGAGCGTGTCCGGGTCGCGTCCGGCGGCCATCGGCGCCAGGGCCGCGCGCAGCTCGGCGAAGACCGCCCGGGGCGCCCCCGGCGTCGGGTCGCGACCGAGGGTGAGGTCCGGGGTGTGCGCGAGCATCGCGTCGTACACCTCGGGGTTGGCGTAGGCGAAGTCCAGGTAGGCGGTCACCACGGCCGGCCAGCCACCGTCGTCGCCCGCGGCGGAGCGGGCGGCGGCCAGCGCGGCGGCGAGGTCGGTGAAGCCGCCCAGCGCGACGGTCTCCACCAGTTCGGCCGGGTCCGGGAACTGGCGGTACAGGGCCTCGATGTCGGTGCCGGTCCGCTCGGCCAACCGGCGACGGGTCACCGCCGCCCACCCCTCGGCCTCGGCCAACTGCCGGGCGACCGCGACGACGCGGTCCTGGTCGGCCGTCCCGGCGTCTGCTCCGTCTGTCGGCGACATCTCGTCGATGCTAGCGATCCGCACCCACGGCGACCGGCTCGCGACGGATTGTCGACTGTCGGTCGGGCCGTCACCCCGGCCGCGGTGGCGGCCCGACCGCCGGAGCGGGCGTCCCGGGCAGCCTCACCCGTCAGCGGCGGAGGGTGAGGATGAGGTCGACGACCAGGGCCGTCCAGCCGGTCTGGTGCCAGGCCCCCAGGCCGGCGCCGTTGTCGCCGTGGAAGTACTCCGGGAAGCAGATCAGGTCCCGCCAGTCCGGGTGGGTCTGGAAGAGCTGGGCGGCGCCGTAGATCGGCCGCCGGCCCCAGCCGTCCCGGGTGAACAGCGAGATCAGCCGGGCGGAGAGGTCGTCGGCGATCTGGTCGAGGGTGCACTTGCGCCCGGAGCGGGTCGGGTACTCGACCTGGAGGTCGTCGCCGAAGAACGCGGCGTAGTCGCGCAGCGCGCTGATCAGCAGGAAGTTCGTCGGCATCCAGATCGGTCCGCGCCAGTTGGAGTTGCCCCCGAACAGGCCGCTGGTGGACTCGGCCGGCTCGTAGCCGACGCTGAACTCGGCCCCGCCGAGGGTGACCGAGAACGGCTCCTCGAGGTGGGCCCGGCTCAGCGTGCGCAGGCCGTACTCGGAGAGGAACTCGTCGGTGTCGAGCATCCGGGCGAGCAGGCGGACCACCTGCTCCGGGCCGACCATGGACAGCAGCCGCTGCTGCCGCCCGTCCGGGCCGATCCGGCGGGCGCCGATCACGTCGGCGTACTCCGGCCGCTGGCTGAGGAACCAGCGCAGGCGGGCCCCCAGCTCGGGCAGCCGGTGCAGGGTACGCACGCTGAGCCGGGTGGTGGCGGCCAGCGGCAGCAGCCCGACCACCGAGCGGACCTTCAACGGCACCCGGCTGCCGTCGGCCAGCCGCAGCACGTCGTAGAAGAAGGCGTCCTCGTCGTCCCAGAGCCCCTGCTCGTACGCCGCCGCGGCGATGTACGCGAAGTGCTCGAAGAACTTGGTGGCGGTGTCGACGTACGCGTGGTCGTGCTCGGCCAGCACGATGGCCATGTCGAGCAGGTTGAGCGCGTACATGGCCATCCAGCCGGTGCCGTCGGACTGCTCCAGCACCCCGGCCACCGGCAGTGCGGCGGAGCGGTCGAACGGGCCGACGTTGTCCAGCCCGAGGAAGCCGCCCTCGAAGACGTTGTTGCCGCCGGTGTCCTTGCGGTTGACCCACCAGGTGAAGTTGAGCAGCAGCTTGTGCATCACCCGGGCGAGGAACTCGTGGTCCCGGCTGCCGTCGATCTCGAACACCTTCAGCGCCGCCCAGGCGTGCACCGGCGGGTTGACGTCGCCGAACGCCCACTCGTACGCCGGGATCTGCCCGTTGGGGTGCAGGTACCACTCGCGCAGCAGGAGCAGCAGCTGCGCCTTGGCGAAGCCCGGGTCGACCCGGGCGATGCTGACGCAGTGGAAGGCCAGGTCCCAGGCCGCGTACCAGGGGTACTCCCAGGGGTCGGGCATGGAGATCACGTCGAAGCTGGTCATGTGCCACCAGGCGCTGTTGCGCCCGTGCCGCCGCCCGGGCGGCGGCGGGGCGGAGCCCGGGTCGCCGTCGAGCCAGCGCTTGACGTCGAAGTGGTAGAACTGCTTGCCCCACATCAGCCCGGCGATGCCCTGCCGGGCCACCAGGGCCTCGTCGGCGCTGGCCCCGGTGGGGACGATGCCGGCGAAGAAGCGGTTCGCCTCGGCCCGGCGGGCCCAGAGGACCGCGTCGAAGCCGGCAGCCAGGTCGGCCCGGGGCGGCGGGGTGCTCCCGGGCGGCGGGGCGGTGCGGGTCAGCCGCAGCCGGATCTGCCGCTGCCCGCCGGCCGGCACGTCGAGGACGTAGTGCAGCGCGCCCTTGGTCCCCTCCCGGTCCGGGTTGACCGTGGCCGCGCCGGCGACCACGTGGTCGTTGATGCCGTCCTTCGGGTACGGCGACCGCCCGGGCAGGCCCCAGAGCCGCTCGGCGTTGGAGTCGTTGTCGCAGAGCAGCGGCGTGGGCGTGCCGTCGCCCTCCAGCACGATCTGCCCGAGCACCCAGTGCTCGCCGACCAGCCGGGAGCCCTCGCCGACCAGCTTCGGCACCCGGTCGGCGCCGGGCAGCCCCCAGGCCCAGGTGTTGCGGAACCACAGGTGCGGCAGCACGTGCAGGGTGGCCGCCTCGTCACCCCGGTTGGCGACGGTCACCACGATGCACATGTCGGTCGGGGACGCCTTGGCGTAGTCGACGGTCACCGCCCAGTACCGGTCGTCGTCGAAGATCCCCGTGTCGACCAGCTCGTACTCGGTCTCGTCCCGGCCACGCAGCGCGTTGACCGCGACCAGCTCGTCGTACGGGAAGGCGGCCTGCGGGTAGTGGTAGCGCCAGCGCATCCAGGAGTGGGTCGGCGTGGAGTCCTCGTACCACCAGTAGTCCTTGACGTCCTCGCCGTGGTTGCCGCCGTCGCCGCCGAGGCCGAACATCCGCTCCTTGAGGATCGGGTCCACGCCGTTCCAGAGGGCGAGGGCGAAGCAGAACGTCTGCCGGTCGTCGCAGACGCCCGCCATGCCGTCCTCGTTCCACCGGTAGGCTCGGGACCGCGCGTGGTCGTGGGGGAAGTAGTCCCACGCCGTACCGTGCTCGCTGTAGTCCTCCCGTACCGTCCCCCACGCCCGCTCGGACAGATAGGGACCCCATGCGCGCCAGTCCTGCTCGCCGGCATCGGCCTGGGCGAGCCGGAGCCGCTCGGCGTCGGGAGACGGTGCGTCGGAGGGCGAACTGTCGGTGAACACCTGCACATCTTCGACGCCGCCCGGGTACATCACCACAGCGGCCATTGTCGTCGTGGCGTGTTACACCTCGCCGCAGTGGGAGGAAACCACTTGATCGAGATTGCCTTCGGCCCTCAGGTCTGCGCCGATCCGGCCACCGGGACGACCCGGGAGTGGCTGGTCACCGACGGCCGGGGCGGGTACGCCATGGGCACGGTGAGCGGGCTGCGGACCCGGCGCTACCACGGGCTGCTGGTGACCGCCGGCGAGACCCCGGCGGCCCGCCGGGTGGGGCTGGTCAGCCTGGACCCGGCGGTCACCCTGCCGTCGGGCGCGCGGGTGCGCCTCGGCGCGCACGAGTGGTCCTCGGGGACGGTCGACCCGCGCGGCTTCGAGCTGCTGGAGCGCTTCGACCTGGTCGACGGGCTGCCCCGGTGGCGGTGGCGGATCGGTGACGTGGTGATCGAGCGGGAGCTGGCCATGACGCACGGCCGCTCCTGCGTGGCGGTGGTGCACCGGCTGCTCGCCGGGGGTCCGGTGCGGCTGGAGCTCTCGGCGGCCTGCACCTGGCGCGACGCGCACGGCGAGCGCCGTGCCGACGGCCCGGCGCCCCGGATGGAGCCGGTCGACGGCGGGGCGGTGATCGAGGGCTCGTACCGGCTGTCCGGGCCGGACTGGCGACCCGAGGGGCAGTGGTGGCTGGGGGTGCGCCACCGTGAGGAGGCCGCGCGGGGCCTGCACCCGGAGGAGGACCTCTGGTACGCCGGCCGGTTCGCCGGCGCGCTGGACCGCCCGGGCGACACCGTGTCGGTGCTGGCCTGGGCCGACGACCTGGCCGAGCAGCCGCCGCCGGCGACCGAGGTGGTGGCGGCGGCCCGGGCGCGGCACCGGGCGGTGGTGGCCGCCGCGAAGCCGGCCGATCCGGTCGGGGCGACGCTGGCCCTGGCGGCCGACGCGTTCGTGGTGCGCACCGGCGCCGGGCCGGACGTGGTGGCCGGCTACCCGTGGTTCGGCGCGTGGTCGCGGGACACCATGACCTCGTACGAGGGGTTGTTCCTCTGCACCGGCCGGGCCGAGGAGGGACGGGAACTGCTGCGGTCGTACGCGGCGACGCTGTCGGAGGGGATGCTGGCCAACACCGCCGACACCGGGCGGGTGGAGTACAACACGGTCGACGCGACGCTGTGGTTCCTGCACGCGGTGAGCCGGCACGTCACCGCCACCGGCGACACCGACCTGGGCGACGAGCTGCTGCCGGCGCTGCACGGGGTGGTCCGGGCGCACCTGGCCGGCACCCGGTACGGCATCGCGGTCGATCCGGCCGACGGGTTGATCACCCAGGGCGGCACCCCGGGCACCGCGCTGACCTGGATGGACGCCCGGGTGTACGGGGCGCCGGTGACCCCGCGCACCGGCAAGCCGGTGGAGGTCAACGCGCTCTGGATCAACGGGCTGGCCGGCCTGGCCGAGCTGACCGAGCTGGCCGGTCAGGACGCCGCCGAGCTGTGGCGGCTGCACGCCCGGGCCACCGAGTCGTTCCGGCGGCGGTTCCCGGCGCCGGCCGGCTGGCTGCACGACGTGGTGGACGCTCCCGCGCCGGCCTACCCGCTGGGTGGGGCGGCGCACCACGACGACGACCTGCTCCGCCCCAACCAGCTGCTGGCCTGGTCGTTGCCGTACGCCCCGCTGGAGCCGGACCCGGCGACGCTGCGGCGGGTGGCGGGTGGGCTGTCCACCCCGCTCGGGCCGCGCAGCCTCTCCCCCGACTCGCCGGACTTCGCACCCCGGCACCGGGGCGGGCCGGCGGAGCGGGACACCGCCTACCACCAGGGAACCGTGTGGCCGTGGCTGATCGGACCGTTCGTCGACGCGTACCGGCGGGCCGGACTGCCCACCGATGACCTTCTGGTGGGTCTTGTGGGACATTTGGGGGAATTCGGCCTAGGCTCGGTGAGCGAGACGGCCGACGGCACCGCGCCGCACGCCGCCACCGGCTGCCCGTTCCAGGCGTGGTCGGTGGCCGAACTGCTGCGCGTCCACAAGGCCGGCTAGGGGGCGTTACACACCGGCAATCACCGCGTCTCCGCTGGTTATCCAGCGCTCGGCAGGATGGGCCCCGACCCCGGGCACGGACGGCGCCTCCCTCGCCGGTGGCACCGCGCGCGCCCAGGACACAACTCAAAGGGGGCCGCATGTCACCTGACGCCGACGTGATCGACATCCACCCCGCCCGGCACCAGCGCGTGCTGATGCTGTCCTGGGAGTACCCGCCGGTGCTCGTCGGCGGCCTCGGCCGGCACGTGCACGCCCTGTCGGTGGCCCTGGCCGCCGCCGGGCACGAGGTCACCGTGGTCACCCGGCACGCCGAGGGCGCCCCGCTGGAGGAGTACGCCGACGGCGTGCGCATCCTGCGGGCCGCCGAGGACCCGGTCACCTTCCCGCTGGCCACCGGCTCCCTGCTGGCCTGGACGATGGCGTTCAACCACACCCTGACCCGGGCCGCGCTGCGCGCCGCCGAGTCCGGCGACTACGACGTGATCCACGCCCACGACTGGCTGGTCGCGCACACCGCGGTCACCCTCGCCGAGCACCTCGACCTGCCCCTGGTCACCACCATCCACGCCACCGAGGCCGGCCGGCACCAGGGCTGGCTGCCCGAGGAGATGAACCGCACCATCCACGGCGTCGAGCACTGGATCAGCAACGCCTCGGCCCGGGTCATCGCCTGCTCCGGGTACATGCGCGACCAGGTCACCCGGCTCTTCGACGTCCCGGCCGCCCGGGTCGACGTGGTGCCCAACGGCGTCGACGACCGGGCCTGGCACGCCCGCCCGCGCGCCGTCGCCTCCGCCCGCGCCCGGTTCGCCGGCGACGGCCCGCTGGTCGGGTACGCCGGCCGGCTGGTCTACGAGAAGGGCGTGCAGCACCTGGTGCACGCGGTGCCGTACCTGCGCGACCGGCACCCGGGCCTGCGGGTGGTGATCGCCGGCGACGGGCCGTACCGCGACGAACTGGTCGACCAGGCCCGGCGGCTGCGCCTCGACGACACCGTCCGGTTCGCCGGCTTCATGGACTCCACCCAGCTCCCGGCGGTGCTGGCCGCCACCGACGCGACCGTCGTGCCCAGCCTCTACGAGCCGTTCGGCATGATCGCGCTGGAGGCCGCCGCGGCCGGCGCGCCGCTCGCCGTGGCCGACACCGGCGGGCTGGCCGAGATCGTCGAGCCGGGCGTGACCGGGGTGACCTTCCCGCACAGCGACCCGGACGCCCTGGCCGGCGCGGTCGACCGGCTGCTCGGCGACGAGGTGTTCGCCCGGCGGGTGGCCCGCCGCGCGCGCACCATGGTCGGCGAGCGGTACGGCTGGGCCACCATCGCCGCCCGCACCGCGGGCAGCTACGCCGCCGCGGCCCGCGAGCACGGCGCGTTCCAGGCCCGCCGGGCCGCCACGCTGCTCGGCGGTGACCGGCCCCGGATCGCCATCCCGGAGGGCAACCTGCTGGCGATGGACAGCGCCGCGTGCTGACCGGTCCCGACAACCGATAGGTCCGCCCCGATCCATTGGCTACGGTGTACGTCGGCCGAGGGTGAGGAGAGCGGTGCAGCACGTGATGATCGCCGGTCGGTACCGTCTGGTCGAGCTGGTGGGTCGGGGCGGGATGGGTCGGGTCTGGCGGGCGCGGGACGAGGTGCTGCACCGCGAGGTGGCGGTCAAGGAGGTCCTGCCGCCGCACTGGCTGGCCGAGTCCGAACGCGACGAGCTGCGGCTGCGGACGCTGCGCGAGGCGCGCACCGCGGCCCGGCTCAGCCACCCCAACGTGGTCCGGCTGTACGACGTCGTCCGGGTCGACGAGCACCCGTGGATCGTGATGGAGTACGTCCCCTCCCGCACGTTGCAGGCCGTCCTGGACAGCACCGGTCCGGTCGACCCGGTCCGGGCCGCCGGCATCGGGCGGGCGCTGCTGGCCGCGCTGCGCGCCGCGCACGCCGCCGGGGTGCTGCACCGTGACGTCAAGCCGCAGAACGTGCTGATGGCGCACGACGGGCGGATCATGCTCACCGACTTCGGACTGGCCACCTTCGACGGCGGGGACGGTCTGACCACCCGGCCCGGTCTGGTGCTCGGCTCACCCCAGTTCGTCGCCCCGGAGCGCGCGGCCGAGGGGGTGTCCAGCGTGGAGGCGGACCTCTGGTCGCTGGGCGCCACCCTGCACGCCGCCGTGGAGGGCCGCTCGCCGTACGCCCGCAGCACCGCCATGGCCACCCTGGCGGCGCTGGCCACCGAGCCGCCGGACCCCGCACCGCACGCCGGTCCGCTGGCGCCGGTGCTGACCGGGCTGCTGTGCCGCGACCCCGGCCGGCGGATCGGGCACGACGAGGCCGAACGGCGGCTGCTGGCCGCCGAGCGCCCGGCGTCGCCGTCCGACACCGAACCTCCGACAGTGGTGCTGCCCGTCGCCCGCCCGGCGGCCGGGGCGACGCCCCCGCCGGCGTGGCCGGGCACGTCCGAGCGCGCCCCCGACGACGCGGACGCCCTCGCGCCGTCGGGCGTGTTGCGGGTCGGTGGCGGCCCGCCCGTCCCTGCGCCGGACGGCGGAACCACCGGGCACCGGCCGGCGGGCGCGGGACCGGACGGCCACGCCACCCCGGCCCGGGCCGCCGCCCCGATGCCGCCCCGGCGGCGCTGGGCGCTGGTGGGGATTGCGCTGGGGGTGGCGGCGGCGACCGGGGTCGGGACCGCGCTGGCCCTCGTGGACCACGACCACGGCGACACGCCCGTACGGACGCCCGCCAGCGTGTCGCTGCCCGAGGAGCAGCGGACACCATCCCGGGACGGCCGGCCCCTGCCACCTCCGGGCGCGGGGGGACGTCCGGTGGTCCCGCCGCCCTTCCCGTGCCTGCGGCCCTACGCGTTCGGCGACCCGGTCACCGCCGCGCCGGTCGGCGACCACGACGGCTACCGGCCACCGTCGGGCTGGACCTGGCAGACCGAGCAGGGCTGGCGCGTCGCCGTCCCGGTCGGCTGGCTGCGCTCCCAGGACCACGGCGCCACCTGCTTCCGCGACCCGGCCAGCCGCCGCACGCTGAGCATCACCCCGATGACGGCCGACCTCGTCGACCGGAAGGCGTTCCTGCGGGCCGAGCAGCGACGCCAGGTCGAGGCGGGCACCCTGCCCGGGTACGAAGAGCTGCGGCTCGGCGACGTCGGCGGCCGGGACGTCGGCTGGGAGTGCCGGTGGACGACCCCGTTCGGCGAACGTGAGCACGCGCTGCGGCTGCTCCCCGGCGATCAGGCCGGCGGCTGGATCCTGACCTGGAGCGCGGCGGACCGGGACTGGGACGCCTCCGTCGGGCAGCTGACCGTGGCGCGGCAGAGCTTCCACGACCGCTCCGCCGGAGGGTCCCGCCGACCTGACACGACTGCGTCCCAAGGTTGACACAGCGGCTCGGCGGGCCGGTCGACGCGACATACTTCCTGATGGTCCGGCAGGCGCCGGCCGCCCGCCGGACGCCACCCTCCCCTGTGGACCGTCCGGGTGATTGCCCCTCGGCGGCGGCTCTGACACAGTGGCGTAGTTTTGTCGATCAAGGGACTGGGGAGGGCGAGGCGACATGATGGGTCCGTCCCACGCGCTGTCCGGCGCGGCGGTGTGGTTGACCGGCTCGTGGGCACTGGACCACTTCGCCGACTACCACCAGTCCCCGCTGGCGCTGGCGGTCGGCACGGCGGTCTGCGCCGGTGGCGCCCTCTTCCCCGACCTCGACCTCTCCGGCAAGGTCACCCGCAACCAGGGTGGCGCGACGGTGGCCCGCACCTTCGGCGTCTTCTCGCTCTTCATCGCCGAGGTGATGGAGAAGATCTCGCTCGGCGTCTACTACGCCACGAAGCTCAGCCGGGACCCGCGCCGCAACAACGGCCACCGCACCCTGACCCACACCCTGCCGTTCACCGCGCTGGTCGGCTGGGGCACCACGGCGCTCTGCACGGCGTACGGCAAGTGGGCCGTGGTGGGCATCTTGTTCTTCATGATCGGGCTGGCCCTGCGCGGCCTGTTCGACAAGTGGGCGGAGCGGGCCGGCTGGGTGATCGTCACCCTCGCCTCGGCCGCCGCCGCCTGGTACACCTTCGCCAACCTGCCCGGCGACCGGGGCTACCCGATGATCGGGCTGGCCGTCGGGGTGGGCTGCTTTACGCACATCCTCGGCGACATGATCACCAAGGCCGGCGTGCCCATCCTCTGGCCCATCCCGATCAAGCGCCGGATGTGGCTGATGGTCGGCCTGCCGAACGGCATCGCGCTGCGCACCGGCAGCAAGGCGGAGGTGGTCGTGCTGCGCACCGCGCTGACCGTGCTCTCGGTGCTCGCCGCGGTGGGCCTGGTCGCGCCGTCGGTGCTGCAACGCTTCAACATCGAGGTGTGAGCCACCACCTCCCGGCCGACGACGAGGCCGTGCCCGCGTTCTGGCGCGGACTCGGGCTGCCCGGCCTCGCCGACGTGCACGTGCACTTCCTGCCGCCCCGGCTGCTGCGCCGGGTCTGGGCGTACTTCGACGCGGCCGGGCCACTGCTCGGCACCGAGTGGCCGATCCGGTACCGGTGGAGCGACGCCGAACGGGTCGCGCACCTGCACCGGATGGGCGTACGGGCGTTCGGCGCGCTGGCGTACCCGCACAAGCCGGGCATGGCGGCGGAGCTGAACCGCTGGACGCTGGACTTCGCCCGACGCACCCCCGGCTGCCTGCCCTCGGCGACGTTCTTCCCCGAGCCGGAGGCCCCCGGCTACGTCGCCGACGCGCTGGCGGCCGGCGCCCGGCTGTTCAAGGTGCACGTCCAGGTCGGCGGTTTCGCCCCGACCGACCCGGCGCTGGACCCGGTGTGGGGGCTGCTCGCCGAGGCCGGCACGCCGGTGGTCGTCCACGTCGGGCACGCGCCGGTGGGCACCGCGCACACCGGGCCGGACGGCTTCGCCGCGCTGATGGCCCGGCACCCCCGCCTCGCCGCGATCGTGGCGCACCTCGGCGCGCCCGACCACACCGCCTTCCTGGCCCTGGCCGAACGGCACGAGCGGGTCCGGCTGGACACCACGATGGCGTTCACCCCGTTCTTCGACCGGTTCGTGCCGTTCCCCGCCGCCGAACTGCCCCGGCTGCGCGAGCTGGGTCTGGCCGGCAAGGTGCTGCTGGGCAGCGACTTCCCGAACATCCCCTACCCGTACGCCGAGCAGTTGGCCGGGCTGGCCCGGCTCGACCTGGGCGACGACTGGCTGCGCGCGGTGTGCTGGGACAGCGCCGCCGCCCTGTTCGACCTGGACCAACCGGCAGGGCCGGCCTCCTGACCCGCGCCGCCGGGGTGGCGGCGACCGGCGGCCCGGACGGGATCCTCGGCGGGCCGGGACGCGGTGGCGTCAGCGCGTGCCGACCGCCGACGCGTCGGCGCCGGCCGCCTCGGTCCTCCGGCGGAACCGGGCCAGCAGTCGAGGCACCTCCCCGGCGCCCCGCACGATGCCCGCGTACGCGAGGGTCGGCGGCAGCACCAGCAGCACCCCCACGACGCAGGCCACCGCGACGCCGAACGGTGAGCCGCCGGCCACGAGTGCGACACCGACGACGGCGAGCAGGGTGAGTACGCCGGCCACACCGGCGCCGGCCAGCGTCCCGGCCACACCGCTGCGACGGCGCCCGGTCAGCTCGGCGACCACGCCGGCCGGGACGACGACCAGCGGCACCAGGACCAGGCCGGTCAGCGCGGCCGCCAGCACCATCACCGGCCCGGCCAGCGGACCACCGATGCCGCCGCCGGTCAGCAGGGCGTAGCCGAGCAGCAGGAGGTAGCCGACCAGACCCTCGACGGTGACCACGACCCAGGCGACCACCGCCCCGGCGAGATGCCGGCTCACCGCAGCGACCATCGACCGCACCTCCCCCGCGTCGCGCACCCCCCGAGGGTGTCGCGTCCGACGAACCGTAGCGCAGCGGGTGGCGGGCCCGGGAGGGCTCAGGCGCCGACGCGCTGCGGTGGGACGGTCAGCCCGTAGAGCGCCATCAGCTCCGGTGAGTCCACCCGGCTGCCGTCCGCGACGGAGTCGCAGGAGATGTCGACGATCTGGTTCTTGTGCGCCAGCAGGTACGGCCGGGCGCCGACGTCCGCGCTGGCCAGCGTGGCGATGCCGGACCAGTGCCGGCGGCCGAAGAGCATCGGGTACCCGCGCAGCCCGTCGTAGGTGGCGCAGACCAGCACGTCCGGGTACGGCAGCGCGGCGACCCGGCGTACCGCGGCGGGGGTGAGTCCGGGCATGTCGACCGGGACCACCACCACCGCCTCGATCCCCTCGTCGGTGAGCGCGGCCAGGCCGGCCCGGATCGAGGAGCCCACCCCGGTCCCCCACGCGCGGTTGACCACCACCGTGGCCCGGGACAGGTCGGCGGTCTCACGCACCTGGTCGGCGGCGGCGCCCAGCACGACCACGATCTGCTCACAGCCCGCCTCGGTCATCGTGTCGATCATCTGGTCCACCAGCGGCTTCTCCCCCTGGTGCAGGAGCGCCTCCGGGCCACCGATCCGGCGTCCCCCGCCCGCCGCGATGATCATCCCTGCGATCCGGTTCAGCTGCGCCACCTCCGTCGTGAAGACGGACCGAGCAGAGCCGCCCGGTCCGTTACGCACACCGGACCCAACGAGCGCCCGGGGCGGAGGGTGTCGGGGCAAAAGGGAAATTCGTCCGCTATGCCGCACCTGACGCCGTCCCGCACCGACGGCGTCGCGCGGCAGTCAGGTGGCGTCGGCGTAGCACTCCACGATGGACACGTCCAACGGGAAGCGGACCGGGGTGTCGCCGAAGAGCAGCGTCGAGGCCCGCGCACCGGACCGGGTGACCGCCTCGGCCACCGCGTCGGCCTGCTCGGCCGGGCAGTGCACCAGCACCTCGTCGTGCTGGAAGAAGACCAGCTCACCACCGGTGCCGGCCAGCTCGCCGCGCAGCGTCGCGAGCAGCGTGGAGGCCCACTCGGCGGCGGTGGCCTGGATGACGAAGTTGCGGGTGAACCGGCCCCGGGACCGGGCCGCCCGGGCGCGCGGGGACTGCGGGTCGGCCCCGGCGTCCGGATCGGCCCCGGCGTCGTCGCCGTCGGTGAACCCCGCCGTCCCCGGCGGACAGGTGCGCCCCAGCCAGGAGCGGACCAGCCCGCCCGCCTCACCGGTGCGCGCCGCCGCCTCGACGTAGGCGAACGCGGTCGGATAGTGCCGCTTGAGGGCCGCCAGCGCGGGCACGGCCGCCCCGCCGGTCTGCCCGTACATCGCGCCGAGCAGGGCCACCTTGGCCCGCGCCCGGTCACCGGCGAAGGCGTCCTGGGCGAGGGCGGCGTAGAGGTCACCGGCCGCGCCGGCGGTGGCGAGCCGGGCGTCGCCGGAGACCGCCGCCAGCACCCGCGGCTCCAACTGGCCGGCGTCGGCGACCACGAACCGCCAGCCCGGATCGGCCACCACCGCCCGCCGGATCACCTTCGGGATCTGCAGGGCGCCGCCGCCCCGGGTCGCCCAGCGCCCGGAGACCACCCCGCCGGGCACGTACTCCGGCTGGAAACGGCCGTCGCGGACCCAGGCGTCACGCCAGGCCCGGCCGTGCGCCGTCCAGATCCGGTAGAGCTCCTTGTACTGCAGGACCAGCGGCACCGCCGGGTGGTCGACCCCGCGCAGCACCCAGGCCCGGGTGTTGGGCAACTCCACCCCGGCCCGGGCGAAGGCCCGCAACAGCTCCGCCGGGGAGTCGGCGTGCACCTGGCGTACGCCGAACGCGTCGGCGATCCGCGCCGCCAGCTCGGCCAGCCGCCGGGGCGGCCCACCCACCGGGGACGCCTCGCCGAGCAGCTCGGCCAGGATCGCGTCGTGCACCTCGACCCTCCAGGGCAGGCCCGCCACGCCCATCTCCACCGCGATCAGCGCCCCCGCCGACTCGGCGGCCACCAGCAGCCGGAACCGGCCGGGGTGCGCGGTCGCCGCGATCCGGGCGAGCTGGTCGGCGTACACCTCGGACAACGCCGCGACGCCGGGACCCGCCGGCCCGGGGACGGCGTCGAAGAGCGCGGCCTGGCCGTGCCCGGGCGGCGCGGGCGGCCGGGGTGGCGGGTCGGGCGGGACGGCGGCCCCGGTGAGCCGGGCGTGCGCGGCGGCGAACGAACGGGGCTCGCCCCACCGGCCGGCGTGGCCGAGCAGCAGCGCCTCGGTCAGCTCGACGTCGTGGCAGCGCTCCAGCCGGACGCCGGCCCGCAGCAGCGCCGGGTAGACCGACGCGCCGGACGCCCACACCCAGCGCGGCCGGTCGGCGGCCTCCCGGGCGGCGACGGCCGCGGCGAGGTCGGCGACCCGCTCGACCGGCCCCACCGGCCGCCCGTCGGCTGCCAGCGGCTGGAGCTCTCCCCCACCCCGCTCGTCCGCCACCATCGCCACCAGCACGGATGCGATTCTGCCTCGCCCCTGTGACACCCGACCGGCAGGCCGGCGCCGTCCGGCACCGCGCGGTAACGGGGCGGTGCGGCGGCGGCCGGATCGGTAGCGTGGGCGGGTGCCACCACAGATCCCCCATCCCGACCCCGGCACACCCGACACCAGGGGCCCGATGTGGTACCTGTGGTGGCTGACCCGCTGCCAGCCGGGGCGGGTGCTGCGCGGCAGCCTGCTCGGCACCGCCTGGATGGTCGGGCTGTCGGCCCGGCCGTACCTGATCTCCCGCGCCGTCGACGACGGGCTGCGCGCCGGTGACACCCGCGCCCTGACCCTGTGGGTGGCGGCGATCGTCGCGGCCGGCGTGGGGCTGGCGTACCTGGGGACGATGCGGCACCGGACGATGACCTTCATCCGCGAGGACGCCAAGGCCCGCTCGGCCGCCGTGGTGCTGCGCCAGTTGTCCCGGCTCGGCGCGGCGCTGCCGCGGCGCACCGCGACCGGCGAGGTGGCCACCGTCGGCGGCACCGACGTCGACCGGACCGGGCAGGTGCTGACGGTGACCGGGCCGGGCGTCGGCGCGGTCGTCGCGTACCTGGTGGTGGCGGTGCTGCTCTGGTCGATCTCGCCCCTGCTGGCGCTCTGCGTGCTCGTCGGCGTGCCGGCGGTCGGGCTGGTGGTGATGCCCCTGCTGCGCCGGCTGGAGCGGGCCGAGTCGGTCTACCGGCAGCAGCAGGGCGCGCTCACCGCCCGCTCCGGTGACATCGTGGCCGGCCTGCGGGTGCTCGCCGGGGTGGGCGGCCGGGCACTGTTCGCCCGCCGGTACGCCGCCCGCTCCCGCGACCTGCTCGTCGAGGGGTACCGGGTCGGCGCGGTGAACAGCTGGATCGACGCGGCGACCGTCGCCCTGCCCGGGCTGTTCCTCGCCGCCGTGGTCTGGCTGGCCGCCCGGATGGCGGCCACCGGGGAGATCACCATCGGCGAGCTGGTCGCCGTGTACGGCTACACCGCGACCCTGGTCGTGCCGGTCTGGTTCCTGCTGGAGGGCGGCCACCAGCTCATCCGGGGACGGGTCGCGGCCCGCCGGATCATCGCCCTGCTCGACGCCCGGCCGGACCGGGTCGACGGCCCGGCGGACGCGCCCCACGACCGGCCCGCGACGCGCGCCCCGGCGGTGCCCGACCCGCGCCGGCCGGACACCGTTCGGCAGCGGCCGATGGCCGCGCCGGACCGACCCGCCGACCTGTACGACCCGGCGAGCGGGCTGACCGTCCCCGCCGGCCGGCTGAGCGCGGTCGCCGGCGCCGACCCGGCCGACGCCGCCGCCCTGGCCGACCGGCTCGGCCGGTACGTCGCCGGCGAGGTCACCTGGGGCGGGGCGCCGCTGACCGGGATCGGACTCGACGAGGTGCGGGCCCGCATCCTGGTTGCCGAGCACGACGCGTACCTGTTCGCCGGCACGCTGCGCGAGCTGCTGCGCGGCGGCCGGCCGGACGGCGACGACGCGGGAATCCTCGCCGCCCTGCACGCCGCGTCGGCCGGGGACGTGCTCGACTCCCTCCCCGACGGCCTCGACACCCGCCTCGACAGCCGGGCCCGGTCCCTCTCGGGTGGGCAGCGGCAACGGATCCGGCTCGCCCGGGCGCTGCTCGCCGACCCGGAGGTGCTGATCCTCGTCGACCCGACCTCCGCCGTGGACGCGCACACCGAGGCCCGCATCGCCGAGCGGTTGCGCGCCGGCCGGGCCGGCCGGACCACCCTCGTGCTCACCACCTCGCCGCTGCTGCTCGGCCACGCGGACACCGTCGCCCACCTGCGCGCCGGCCGGGTCGTCGGCACCGGCACCCACGCCGAACTGCTCGACAACGACCCGGCGTACCGGCGGCTGGTGGCGCGCGACGACGCCGAGCAGGTGCTGCGGTGAGCGGACTGCCGGTGGCCGACCGGGCCGCCGTACGCCGGGCGACCCGGGAGCTGATCGTCGGTGACCGGCGCGCCGTCGCCACCGTGCTGGCGCTGCACACGGCCGCCGCGGTCGCCGGGCTCGCCCCGCCGTGGCTGCTCGGCGCCGTCGTCGACCGGGTGGGCGCCGGGGCCGGCGTCGACGCCGTCGACCGGCTGGCCGTGGCCATCGTCGGCGCGGTGCTCGCGCAGGCGCTGCTGTCCCGTTACGCCCAGTACGCCGGCCACCGCTTCGGTGAGCGGGCCGTGGCCCGACTGCGCGAGGGCTTCGTCGACCGGACGCTGGACCTGCCCGTCTCCGTCGTCGAGCGGGCCGGCTCCGGGGACCTGGCCACCCGCAGTTCGGTCGACGTGTCCACGGTCGGCCTCACCGTCCGGGACGTGGTGCCCACCATGGTCATCGCCTCGGTGCAGCTGGCCCTGCTGTTCGGGGCGGTCTTCCTGCTGCACCCGGTGCTCGGGGTGGCGGCGCTGGCCGGGCTGCCGACGATCGTGCTGGTCACCCGCTGGTACCTGCGTCGGGCCGGCGGGGCGTACCTGGCCGAGGGGGCGGCCGCCGCCGAGCTGACCGAGACGCTGACGAGCACCGCCGAGGGCGCCCGTACGGTGGAGGCGTTCCGCCTCGCCGACGAGCGGATCCGGCACGGCACCGCCCGCATCGCGCGGGTGTGGGCCGCCCGGCGGGCCACCCTCGCGCTGCGGACGGTGTTCTTCTCCACGGTGGAGGCGAGCTATCCGCTGCCCATCGCCGCCGTGCTGCTGGTCGGCGGGGCGCTGCTCGCCCGGGGCGAGGTCACCCTCGGCGCGGTCGTCGCCGCCGCGCTCTACCTGCAACAGGCGATCGACCCGCTGGACCGGATCCTGCAGTGGACCGAGCAGGCGCAGCGCGGGCTCGCCTCCTTCGCCCGGGTGCTCGGCGTCGGCCAGGTCCCTCCGGAGCGGCCCGGCCGCGCCGCCGTGCCGGCGGACGAGCGGCTCGTCGTCCGCGACGCGCGGTTCTCCTACGGCGACGGCCCCGACGTGCTGCACGGCATCGACCTGGAGGTACGCCCCGGCGAGCGGCTCGCCGTCGTCGGCCCGTCGGGCGCCGGGAAGTCCACCCTGGCCCGGCTGCTCGCCGGCATCGACGCGCCCCGGCAGGGCGTGGTCGCCATCGGCGGCTGCCCGGTCACCGACCTCGACCCGGCCGAGCGTCGTCGCCGGATCGCCCTGGTCACCCAGGAGCACCACGTCTTCATCGGCTCGCTGCGCGACAACCTCGCCTTCGCCGCGCCGGACGCCGACGACGACCGGATGCGCGCCGCACTGGCCACCGTGGGCGCCGACTGGCACACCACGCTGCCCGAGGGTCTGGACACGATGCTCGGCGACGGGGCCCGGCAGCTCGGGGCCGCCGAGGCGCAGCAGCTCGCCCTGGCCCGGCTGGTCCTGGCGGACCCGCACACGCTGATCCTCGACGAGGCGACCGCCGCGCTCGACCCGACCACCGCCCGGCGTACCGAGCGGGCCCTCGCGGCCCTGCTCACCGGGCGTACCGTCATCGCGATCGCGCACCGGCTGAACACCGCGCACGACGCCGACCGGGTCGCGGTGCTCGCCGAGGGCCGGATCAGCGAGATCGGCAGCCACGACGAGCTGGTCCGGGCCGGCGGCGCGTACGCCGCCCTCTGGCACTCCTGGCACCACTGACCCCCCCCACCCACCCGCCCCTCCCACCCCGCCACCCGCCCACGCCCCACCCTCGCCCCGCCCACGCCCCGCCCTGTCGAGGGGCCTCTTTCAGAGAAAGAGTGGCTATTCCGCGCGGAATAGCCACTCTTTCTCTGAAAGTGCGGGCTCAGGAGATGGGTGTGGTGGGGGGTTACTTCACGGCGCCGGAGGTGAGGCCGGACTGGATCTGTCGTTGGAAGACCGCGTAGACGAGGATCATCGGGAGGATGGCGATGGTGAGGGCGGCGAAGAGACCGGACCAGTCGGCCTCGTAGCCGGCATTGACCGAGATGTCGGCGATGCCCTGGGTGAGCACCCACTTCTCCTTGGCGTTGGAGAGCAGCACCAGCGGCAGCTGGTACTGCGCCCACTGGCCGATGATGTTGAAGATCGCCACGCTGATCAGGCCCGGCTTCGCCATCGGCAGCATCACCTGGAAGAAGAGCCGGGTGTGCGAGCAGCCGTCGATCATCCCGGCCTCGGCGACCGAGTTCGGCAGCGTCCGGAAGAACGCGGCCAGGAAGAAGATCGTGAACGGCAGCGAGTACGCGATGTAGACCAGGATCACCCCGGTGTGGGTGTCCAGCAGGCCCAGGTTCTTCACCACGAAGAAGAGCGGCACCAGGGCGAGGAAGACCGGGAAGGCCAGCCCCGAGACGAACAGGTAGTAGATCGCCCGGTTGCCCCGGAACTTGTACCGGGCCAGCACGTACGCGGCCATCGAGCCGAGCAGCATGGTGCCGAAGGTGCTGCACGCCACCACGAACACGCTGTTGAGGAAGTACCGGCCGACGTGCGCCTTGGTCCAGGCCCGGCCGAAGTTCTCGAAGCGCAGCTCGGCCGGGAGCGTCCACGGACTGCTGAAGATCTCGCTGGTGTTCTTGAACGCGGCCAGGAACGTCCAGAGGATCGGCACGATGACGATCACCGCCCAGACGGCGAGCGCCACGTGCCCGAGGCCGGCGAAGAGCCGTACCTCCTGGTGCCGGCCCCGGCGGCGGCCCTTCGCCGGGGCGTCCGCGCCCTCCCGGGTGGTGGCCGGGGCCGGCGGCAGCGTCTGCGACGTCATCTCAGTACTCCACGCTTTCCCGCTTGGTCAGCCGCAGCGTCAACGCCGCGAAGGTGATGGTGAGGAAGAACAGCGCCACACCCATCGCCGAGGCGTAGCCGTACTTCGAGTAGACGAAGGCGTTGCGGTAGATCTCCATCGCCAGCACGGTGGTGGCCCCGTCCGGGCCGCCGCTGTCCACCGAGAGGACCGCGACGATGGCGAACGCGTCGAACGCGGCGATGCCGAGGTAGACCCAGGCCACCTGGAGGGTGTCCCAGAGCAGCGGCAGGGTCACCCGGAAGAAGAGGGTCACCCGGGTCGCCCCGTCCATCTCGGCCGCCTCGTAGATCTCGCCGGGGATGGAGGCCATCCCGGCCGAGAAGAGCACCACGTAGAAGCCGACCGCCTGCCAGACCAGCACCGCGATGATCGACCAGAGGGCCAGGTTCGGCCTGATCAGGAAGAGCACCGGGTCGAGACCCAGCTTCATCAGCACGCCGTTGATCAGGCCGGACTCGTTGGGCCGGTAGACCATCTGGAACAGCACCGCGATGATGGCCACCGCCAGGACCTGGGGGAAGAAGAACACCACCCGGTAGAACTTCGACCCGGCGACCCCCTGCCGCTGCCCGCCCACGCTCCGGCCCCCCACGTTGAGCAGGAAGGCGAAGAAGAGCGCGATGGCGATGGTGATCAGCGGCAGGGCAAGCAGCAGTACGCCGTGGTGCTGGACGGCCTTCCAGAAGCTGCCGTCGTCGAGCAGCCTCCGGTAGTTGTCGAAGCCCACCCACTGCGGGGCCGACAGCCCCCGCCAGTTGGTCATCGAGATCTGGAACGCCTGCGCGTACGGCGCGATGACGAAGACCACGTACAGCGTGACCGGGGCGAAGAGGAACCCGATGACGAACGGATACTTGCCGTGCCGCATGACCCCACGCTCCGATCGGTCAGCGCTTGAACTTGGCGACGGAGCTGTCCTTCTTGATCGCGTCGGCGCGCTTCTGGATCCGCTCGCAGAAGGCGTCCGCCTTGATCCGGCCGAACATCAGCTCGTTGGTGGCGGTGCGCGCCTCCGTGTCGAGCTCCTTGTACCAGCCGTCGAAGTACAGGTTGAACACGTCCTGGCCGGCGGCCTTGAGCGCGGCCTGGGAGCTGGCCACGCCGGGCGGGAAGGCGAAGCCCTCGCTGCCGGCGGTGACCACGGTCGGGGCCTTGACCACCTCGGTGAAGCCCTTCGCGCCGGCCACCGAGAGCATCTGGCGCATGTACTCCAGGCCGCCACGCGGGTTCTTCGACTTCGCCGAGACGAAGTAGCCCTCACCGGCGGTGGCCCGCACCGCGGTGGCCGGCAGCTTGTCCGAGGCGGACAGGCTCGGCACCGGCATGAGCTGGTACTCGAAGCCGGCCGGGGTGTCCTTCTTCTGCTCACCCTCCAGCCAGTCGCCGCTGGGGTAGAAGGCCAGCTTGTACTGGTTCTGCCGCAGCTGAACGTCGGTGTGCTTGAGCCCCTCGAAGCTCTTGTCGACGTACTTGGCGCCGATCTCGGCCCACGCCGCGGCGGCCTGCTTGACGGCGTCCTGCTGCCAGGCGCCGTCCTCCAGGTTGTCGATGTTCTTGAGCACGTCGGTGCCGCCGATCTTCGCGGCGTGGGTGAGGATCACGTTCCACTGGTAGTAGGCGGCGTTCGCCCCGGCGTAGCCGTACGGGGTGATGCCCTTGGCCTTGATCTTGTCGAGCAGGGCGGTGAACTCCGACCAGGTCTTCGCCGGGGCCCAGCCGTTGTCCCGGAACAGCTTGCCGGAGTACCAGATGCCGAAGACCGTGGAGACGTAGTAGAGGACGTACGGCTTGCCGTTGAACGAGCCGGCCTCGACCGTGCCGGGGACGACGGTGTCGCGGACCTTCTTGTTCGGGTCGTCGACCGACGGGGCGTCCCACAGCTCGGTGAGGTCCATCAGCTGGCCGTCGGCGACCAGCGAGCCGAAGTCGATCAGCTTCTCGCCGGAGTTGTTGACGAACTCCGGCGGGTTGCCCGAGGCGAACCGCGGCTGGAGCACGGTGGAGACCGCCTGGGTGGACTGGTGCTTGATCTCCGCCTTGGGGAACGCCTTCTTGTACAGCGGCTCGTGCACGTCGGTGGCGTACTTCTCGCCGTAACCGCCGTTGAAGATGACCACCTCCAGCGGGGCGTCGTCCTTGACGCCGAGCGGGTTGGCAGCGCTCTTGGTGCCCTCCTCCGCCTTGCTGGCGCCCTCGTCGGAGCCGCTGGTCGCGCAGGCGCCGAGCAGGCTGACCGCCGGGGTGGCGAGCAGGCCCGCCGCGGCGGCGCGGCCGAGCAGGGTACGGCGGTTCAGCTCGGCCGGGTTGCCGGGGGTAATCGACATCGTCGTCTCTCCTTGTGTGTTCGGGTCAGGCGGTGCGCCGGAGACGTCCGGCGTACCGCGACTCGAGGGCGTGGTTGTGCGCGTCCCCACCGGGGACGTTGGCGGAGAGGTAGATAGGGGGTACCTCTCCGGCCTGGTGGAACCGTCGTACGACCTCCGCCGTCACCAACTGCGCCAGCAGCGCCGCGGTGACCGAGGAGACCGCACAGACCGCGCCGCCGCCCTCCAGCGGCAGCAGTGCGTCGCCGTACGGCGCGCCGTTGTCCAGCACGACGTCGGCGAGATCGGCGAGCCGGTGACCGGACGGGTGCCGTGGGGCGACCCGTGCGGTGTGGGCGACCGAGGTGACCGCGATGAGCGGATGTCCGTGTTCCCGGACCAGCAGCGCCAGCTCGACCACCGAGCCGTTGATGCCGGACTGGGAGGCGACCAGGAAGACGTCGGCGGGCTGCGCCCCGGCCAGCGGGTACAGCTCGTGCGCCACGGCCGGGTCGCGTTCCAGCTTCGGGTCGGCGAGCACGTCGCGGGGCGCGTCGCCGTGCAGGACCAGATCGTGCAGGGAGAGCCGGTTGGTGGGGACCAGCCCGCCGGCCCGGGCGACCAGTTCGGCGGCGAACGCCTCGGAGTGCCCGGCGCCGAAGGCCTGGAGCACGCCGCCGGCGCGCAGGCTGGTCACGATGAGGTCGGCGGCCCGGCCGATCTCCTCGGTCTGCGACTCGACCACCCGGTCGAGGACGGGGCGGACGGCCTCGGCGTACCCCTGGGCGCTGATCATGAGGCTCCCTTCGCGGCCTTGTGCCCGTCGACGGCCTGGGCGGTACGCCGGAAGGCCGCGTGGGCGCGGTCGTGGGTGCGCTGCGCCACGGCGATGTAGAGCAGGTCAAGCACGACGAGCTGGGGGTGCCGGGCGGAGAGCGCGTCCGGCCGGAAGGTGGTGGCCTGGCTGGCGGTGAGCAGCACGATGTCGGCCAGTTCCGCCAGCGGGGAGCGGGGGAAGCCGGTCAGCGCCACGGTGGTGGCGCCCCGGCTGCCCGCCTCGGCGAGCATCTCGATGGTCTCCCGGGTCTGCCCGGTGTGCGAGATGCCCAGCGCGACGTCCCCCGTGCCGAGCAGGGCGGCGCTGGCCAGCCCCTCGTGCACGTCGCTCCAGGCCCAGGCGGCCACCCCGATGCGGTGCAGGCTGAACTGCATCTCCTCGCCGACCAGGGCGCTGCCGCTGGCGCCGAAGATGTTGACCCGGGCGGCCCCGGCGATGGCGACCGCGGCGCGCTCCACCTCGACGAGGTCGAGCAGGGCGGCGGTGTCGTGCATGGCCCGGGTGTCGGCGGCGATGATCTGGCCGAGCACCCGTTGCAGCGGGTCCCCCGGCTGGATCTCCCGCCCGATGTCGACCGTCCAGCCGGCGGACCGGGCCCGGCCGGTCTCCGAGGCGATGCCCAGGCGCAGGTCGGCGTAGCCGTCGAAGCCCATCGCCCGGCAGAACCGGGTGATGGTGGCCGGCGAGGTGCCGCTGCGCTCGGCGAGTTCCACGATGGTCGCCCGGGCGGCCGCCTCGGGATCGCTGAGCACGTGCTCGGCGACCCGGCGCAGCGCTCCGGTCAGCTCTCCCGCACCGGCCCGGACCCGGGCCAGCACCCCGTCGACGCCCCGTCGGTCGACCGTGTCGGCGTCGACCACCGCGGTCCCCGCGGAAGTGTCCACCTCGTGATCCACCATCGGACGCCTTTCGGAAAGACTGTTAACTGTTAGTGGTAAAAGTTCTTACTGAAGGGCCCTCCGTGTCAAGGCCGTGGGCGAAGTTTTCAAACTGTTACCTGGCGCACACCCGCCGACCGAGCCGCCGATCTTGCCCGAGGAGGCGTGGCCGACCAGCATGAACAGGTCCGCACCGCCGCACCGGGAGGGCCCGTGAGCATGTCCGACACCGTGGTGGTCGGTCTCGACGTCGGGGGCACGTCCACCCGCGCGGCGGCGCTGACGCTGACCGGGGAACGCCTCGGCAGCGGCCGGGGTGGTGGCGGCAACCCGACCAGCCACGGGGCCGAGCGGGCCGCCGCCGAACTGCTGACCGCGCTGCGCGGCGCGCTCGCCGGGGTCGATCCCGCCCGGGTACGCGCCGGCACCATCGGCCTGGCCGGAGCGGCGCGGCTGCTGGCCGACCCGGCCGGGCGGGCCGCCTTCGACCGGGCGTGGGCACAGGCCGGGCTGCGCTGCCCGTACGCGGTGCACGGCGACGCCCTCGTCGCGTACGCCTCGGGCACCGCCGCCGCCGACGGCACCGTGCTGATCGCCGGCACCGGTGCGATCGCCGCCCAAGTGCGCGACCTGCGGCTGGACCGGGTCGCCGATGGGCACGGCTGGCTGCTCGGCGATGCCGGCTCCGGCTTCTGGCTGGGCCGCGAAGCCGTCCGTCACCTGTTGGCCGACCTCGACCGGGGGTCTGCGCCCGGCCCGCTCGGCGCGCGGGTGCTCACCGAACTGCTCGGCTCCGCCGAGGTGGCCCCCCGCCCCCGGGACACCGTCGACACCCTGGTCCAGGCGGTGACCCGGCAGGCCCCGGTCGAACTGGCCCGGCTCGCGCCACTGGTGGTCACCGCGGCGGTCGAGGGTGAGCCGGCGGCGGTGGACCTGATCGGGCAGGCCGCCGCGCACCTGGCGGAGAGCGCGTCCCGGATCCGGCCCGCCGGGGCGGCCGCGCCGATCGTGCTCGGCGGCGGGCTGCTCACCGGGGACACCCCGCTCGCGGCGGCGGTCCGCGCCGAGGCGCGGCGGCGGTGGCCGGACGCGCCGGTGCGCACCGCCGGGGACGGGGCCGCCGCGGCCGCCTGGCTCGCCGCCCGGGACCTCCCCGAGGTCACCGACCCGGCGGCCCTGCACGCCCTCCTGGTTCCCGCGACCGCCTGAGCACGCCGACCGCCGCCGGCCCGTGCCGTCGCGCGCGGACTCCGGCCGGCACGGAGCGGTCCGCCCGGAGCACCTGATCGTTTCCGGACCAGGTAGCGGTGGGTTACTTGAGCTGGCCGGCGGTGAGGCCGGACTGCACCTGCCGCTGGAAGGCGACGTAGACGGCGAGCACCGGCAGCACCGCGATGCTCAGCCCGGCGAAGAGCCGGGCGTAGTCGCCGGCGTAGCCCTGGCTGACCGAGAGGGCGAAGAGGCCCTGGGCGAGCACCCACTTCGACTCGTCGCCCTGCATCAGCACCTGCGGCAGCAGGAACTGGTTCCAGTGGCTGAGGAAGTTGAAGATCGCGACGCTGATCAGTCCCGGACGGGCCATCGGCAGCATCACCCGGAAGAAGAGCCGGAAGTGGCCGCAGCCGTCCACCATCGCCGCCTCCGCCACCGTGGTCGGCAGGGTGCGGAAGAACGCGGTCAGGAAGAAGACCGTGAACGGCAGCGAGTACGCCGCGTACACCAGGATCAGACCGGTCCAGGTGCCGAAGAGGCCGGCGTTGCGGACCACGAAGAAGAGCGGCACCAGGGCGAGGAAGACCGGGAACATCAGCCCGCCGACGAACAGGTAGTAGACGAACTGCCGGCCGCGGAACTCGTACCGGGCGAAGACGTACGCCGCGGTGGCGCCCGCCAGCATGGTGAGCGAGACCGAGCCGGCGACCACGACCAGGCTGTTCAGGAAGTACCGGCCGATGTGCGCCCCGGTCCAGGCCCGGGCCCAGTTGTCCCAGCGCAGGGTCTCCGGCAGCCCCCACGGGTCGGCCAGGATCTCGCCGTTGCTCTTGAACGAGCTGAGGAACATCCACACCAGCGGCAGCACGGTCAGCGCGGCCCAGAGCAGCAGGAAGCCGTGCGAGAGGACGTTGGCCACGCCGAGTTCCCGGCGTACCGGCCGGTCGGCGGCCCGGGCGGCCGGGGCCGTGACGGCGACGGCGTCGTCCAGAGTGGTCATGAGTACTCGATCCGGTCGCGTCGGCCCAGGCGCAGCGAGAGCGCCGCCACCGACAGGGTCAGGAAGAACATCACCACGCCGATCGCCGAGGCGTAACCGAACTTGGTCTCGCTGCCGAACGCGGTGTCGTACATCCGCACGCCGATCACGTCGGTGGAGAAGTTCGGCCCGCCGTTGGTCATCAACTGCACGAGGATGAAGCCGTCGAGGGCGAAGATGGCCAGGTACACCCAGGCGACCTGGACGGTGTCCCAGAGCAGCGGGAGGGTGACCCGGCGCAGCGTGGTCAGCCGGGACGCCCCGTCGAGCATGACCGCCTCGTAGATCTCCCTCGGCACCGCCGACATGGCCGCGCCGAACAGGACCACGTAGAAGCCGACGTTGCTCCACACCATCACCGCCAGCACGCACCAGAAGGCGGTGCGCGGGTCGCCGAGCCAGGTGGGCGAGCCGAGCCCGAGGGCGTGCAACGCGCTGGTGAGCAGGCCCTTGTTGGGGTGGTACACCTCCTTCCACAGCAGCGCGATGATCACCACGGAGAGCACCTGCGGGAAGAAGTAGACGGTGCGGTAGAGCGCGCTGCCCCGTACGCCGGTGACCCCGGCCCGGCCCCGGCGGCCACCCATGTTGAGCATGGTGGCGAAGAAGAGCCCGAGCACGATGGTCAGCACCGGCACCAGGGCCAGCAGGATCGCGTTGTTCTTCAGCGCGTTCCAGACGTAGTCGTCGCGCCACAGCGCCCGGAAGTTCGCCAGCCCGACGGAGTCGGCCTCGGCGGAGTAGCCGAGCCAGTCGGTGGTGGAGATCTGGAACGCCTGCAGGTACGGCGAGACGACGAAGACGACGTAGAGCAGCACCGGCGGCACCAGGAAGGTGACGATCAGCGGGTACTTGCCATGTCTCACGATGGGTCCACCTCCCGGCGGTGGCCGGTGGGGACGGTTGGCCCGCCCCCACCGACCGGTGGTCACGCGGTCCGCTTGTACTTCTTGACCGAGTTGTCCTGGGCGATCGAGTCGGCGCCCTTCTGGCACTGGTCGAGGAACTCGGCGGGACCGATCCGGCCGCTGAAGAACTCGCCGCAGGCCGCGTCGACGAGGTTGCGCTCCAGCTTGCGGTAGTAGTTGTTGTAGACCCAGTTGAAGCCGTTGGACCCGGACGCCTCCAGCGCCTTGACCACGGTGTTCAGCCCGTACGGCAGGTCGACGCCCTCGGTGGAGCCGGCGACCACGGTGAGGCTGGAGACCTTGCGGGTGAAGTCCTGCGCGCCCTTCTTCGACAGCATCACCCGGAAGTACTCCAGGCCACCGGCGAGGTTCTTCGCCTTGGCCGGCACCATGAACGGCTCGCCGGCGGTGCCCCGGATCGCCTCGAACGGCAGCTTGTCGCCGCTGCCGAGGCTCGGGGTGGGCTGCACGGTCATGTCGAAGCCGGCCGGGGTGACGTCCTTCTGCTCGCTCTCCAGCCAGGAGCCGCAGGAGATGAAGGCGGCCTTGCCCTGGCACCAGGCGGTCTGCGACTGCTTGTGGTCCAGGCCGGGCGAGCCCTCCAGGATGTACTTGTCCTTGACGATCTGGTGCCAGGCGTCGGCGGCGGCCTTCATCGCGTCGGACTTCCAGGCGTTCGGCTCCAGGTTGTCGATCGCGGTGGCGACGGACGGCCCGCCGAACTTGATCGCGGTGGCGATCAGCGGCCAGCTCATGTAACGCGGGTGCAGGCCCGCGTACGTCCAGGGGGCGATGCCGGCGGCCTTGATCTGCTTGCAGAGCGCGATGTGCTCGTCCCAGGTCTTCCCGTACTGCCAGCCGCGCTCGGTGAAGAGCTTGGTGGAGTGCCAGATGCCGTAGACGGTGTAGGTGTAGTTGAGCACCAGGAACCGGCCGTCGTACGAGCCGACCTCGACCGCGCCGGGCAGCAGGGTGTCCTTGACGGTCTTGCCGGGGATGTCGAGGCTGGGGGCGGCGAGCAGTTCGCCGAGGTCGGCGACGGCGTTCTGGGAGACCAGGCCGTTGAAGTCGATCTGCCCGGCGCCGGAGTTGTTGACCACGTCGGGCGGGGTGCCGTCGACGAAGCGCGGCTGGAGGGTCTTGCTGATCTCCTGGGTGGCGGAGTGCTTGATCTCGGCCTTCGGGTACTTCTCCCGGTACATGGCCTCGTGCGCCTTGGCGTACTCCTCGCCGAAGCCGCCGTTGAAGATCACCACGTCGAGCGGGGCGTCCTCCTTGACGCCCAGCGGGTTCTGGGCGCTCTTGGTGCCCTGGTAGGTGCCGCCGGTGTTCTTGTCGCCGCCACCGCCGGTGGCGCAGCCGGCGAGCAGGCCGGCGGCGGGGGTGGCCAGCAGGCCCGCGGCGGCGGTACGACGCAGGATGTCACGCCTGTTCATCAGCTCTCCTCGGTAGGGGGAAGGGCGGAGCACCGGTGCAGGGGTGGTGTCCGCCGCGCGAGGCACGTTGATTGTCTTCAGTTCACGTGGTGTTGCTGAAGAATTTCTACGGCAGGAGCGCGTGGACTTCAAGACCCGTGGCCGAACCGTTGTCACCACCGGCCACCCCGCGCTGGCATAGCCTGGGCCCATGCGCCGCCTGGCCCAGCTCGCCGAGCGCACCCCGGCTGGCCGGGAACGCTACGTCGACCTGCTCCGGGCGGTCGCCATCGCCATGGTCGTCATCGGTCACTGGGCGGTCACCGTCATCGGCGAGGACGCCACCGGCCGGCCCACCGGGCGCTCCGCCCTGCCCGAGCTGCCGTGGGCGTACCCGCTGACCTGGGCGGCCCAGGTCATGCCGGTCTTCTTCCTGGTGGGCGGGTTCGCCAACGCCGCCTCGCTGACCGCCCGCCGGGCCCGGGGCGGGGACGCCGCCGGCTGGCTGCTGGACCGGGCCGCCCGGCTGCTGCGCCCCACCACCGCGCTGCTGCTGGTGCTCACCGGCGGCGCCGCGGTGGCCTCGCTGGCCGGGGCGGACGCCACGCTGGTGCGTACCGTCGTCTGGTTCGCCACCATCCCGCTCTGGTTCCTCGCCGCCTACCTGCTGGTGGTGCCCCTGACCCCGGCCATGTACGCGCTGCACCGGCGCTTCGGCCTGCTGGTGCCCGTCGCGCTGGCGGTCCTCGTCGCAGCCGGCGACGTCGGGCGGACGCTCGGCCCGGCGGAGCTGGCCGTGCCGAACTACCTCTTCGGCTGGCTCGCCGTCCACCAGCTCGGCTTCGCCTGGCACGACGCCCGCACCCCGCCCCCGGCCCCTGCGCACGACGACTCCCCCGGCTCGCGACCCGAGGGACCACGACACGACGTACCCGCGCACGACGGCCCCGGACAGGCCGGCCCGGGACAGGACGGCCCCGGACAGGACGGATCCCGGCACGACGGCCCCGGACAGGACGGATCCCGGCACGACGTACCCGCGCACGACGGCCCCGGGCACGCGGGACCCGGGCACGACGGATCCCGGCACGACGGCCGGCGCGGCCTGCGGTCGCGGCGGTTGCCGATGTCCCGGCGGGCCGGCGGGGTGGCGCTGCTCGGCGGGCTGGCCGCGACGGTGCTGCTGACCACCGTCGGCCCGTACCCGGTGGCCATGCTCAACGTGCCCGGTGAGCGGCTGGACAACGCCGCCCCGCCCAGCCTGGCCCTGCTCACCCTGACCGTCGCCCAGCTCGGGCTGATCCTGCTGCTGCGCGGCCCGGCCGAGCGGTGGTTGCACCGGCCACGCCCGTGGCAGGCGGTGATCGCGGTGAACGCGGTGGTGCTCACCGTCTTCCTGTGGCACCTGACCGCCGCGATCCTGCTGGTCGGCGCACTCGACGCGGCGGGGCTGCTGCCCACCCCGGCGGCCGGGTCGGCGGCCTGGCTGGCCTGGCGGCTGCCGTGGGTGCTCCTGCTGACCGTGGTGCTGGCCGTCCTGGTCGCCGTCTTCGGTCCGGTCGAGGCCGGTACCCGCGCCACCCGCCCCGGCCGCGGCACGCCGGCCGAGCAGCCCCGGGGAGCCGGGCGGTCGGCGGCCGTGCGGGGCGCGCTGGCCGCCGTCGGTTTCGCCGCCGTGGTGTACGCCCTGGTGGGCAACGCGCAGACGCCGAGGGCGGCCCCGGAGCCCCTCGGGGTGCCGGTGGCCGCCCTGCTGGCGTACCTGGCCGGGGCGGGTCTGCTGCGGCTGCTCAGGTCTGCGTGGGGAAGCCGAGGTTGACCCCGCCGTGGCGCGGGTCGAGCCAGCGGCTGGTGACCACCTTGCCCCGGGTGAAGAAGCGCACCCCGTCCTCGCCGTGCGCGTGCAGGTCGCCGAAGAGGGACGCCTTCCACCCGCCGAACGAGTAGTACGCCATCGGCACCGGGATCGGCACGTTGATCCCGACCATGCCGACCTCCACCTCGTGCTGGTAGCGCCGGGCGGCGCCCCCGTCGTTGGTGAAGATCGCCGTGCCGTTGCCGTACGGGTTGGCGTTGACCAACTCGACCGCCTCGTCGTACGAGCCGACCCGCAGGACACTGAGCACCGGGCCGAAGATCTCGTCGGTGTAGATCGACATGTCGGGGGTGACGTGGTCGAAGAGGGTCGGGCCGAGCCAGTAGCCGCCCGGCTCGCCGTCCGGGGTGACGTCCCGCCCGTCGACCACCGCCACCGCGCCGGCGGCCACCCCCGCCTCGACGTACCCGCGCACCCGCTCGGCGTGCGCGGCGGTGACCAGCGGACCCATGTCGCAGCCACGCCGGCCGTCGCCGGTGCGCAGCCCGGCCATCCGCACGGCGATCCTGGCGACCAGGGCGTCGGCGACCGGCTCGACCGCGACCAGCGCGGAGACCGCCATGCACCGCTCCCCCGCCGAGCCGAAGCCCGCGTTGACCGCCGCGTCGGCGGCCAGGTCCAGGTCGGCGTCCGGAAGCACCACCATGTGGTTCTTCGCCCCGCCCAGCGCCTGCACCCGCTTGCCGGCCAGCGCGGCGCGCCGGTGCACGTGCCGGGCGACCGGGGTGGAGCCGACGAACGACACCGCCTTGACGCCGGGGTGGTCGAGCAGCGCGTCGACCGCCTCGGCGTCGCCGTTGACGACGTTGAGCACCCCGTCGGGCAGGCCCGCCTCGGCGAACCACTCGGCGAGCAGCAGCGCCGCGCTCGGGTCCTTCTCGCTGGGCTTGAGCACCACCGCGTTGCCGCAGGCCACCGCGACCGGCACGAACCACAGCGGCACCATCACCGGGAAGTTGAACGGCGAGATCACCGCGACCACGCCGAGCGGCTGGCGGATGCTGTACGAGTCGACCTCGGTCGAGACGTTCTCGCTGAACCCGCCGCGCAGCGCCGAGGCGATGCCGCAGGCGTACTCGATGACCTCCAGGCCGCGCTGCACCTCGCCGGCGGCGTCGGCGAGCACCTTGCCGTGCTCGGCGGTGATCACCTCGGCGAGCCGGTCGCGCCGGGCGGCGACCAGCTCGCGGAAGGCGAAGAGCACCGCCGTCCGCCGGGCCAGGGAGGCGTCCCGCCAGCCACGCGCGGCCCGCTCGGCGGACTCGACCGCCGCCGCGACGTCCGCGGCGCAGGCCAGCTCCACCTGACCGGTACGCCGTCCGGTGGCCGGGTCGAAGACGTCGCCGCGCCGCGCCGACGATCCGGAGATCCGCTTGCCGTCGACGAAGTGCCCGATGAGGGTCATGCCCCCACCGCCTGGGCGGCGCAGGAGCGGATCGCGTCGACGAGGACGGCCAGCCCTTCGCGGGCCTCGTCCTCGGTCAGGGTCAGCGGCGGACCCATCCGCAGCACGTTGCCGTGCAGGCCGCCCTTGCCGACCAGCAGGCCACCGGCCCGGCACGCCTCCAGGACCCGGGTGGCCAGCGCCGGGTCGGGCTCGGCCGTGCCGGGACGGACGAACTCGACGGCGAGCATCAGGCCCTTGCCGCGCACCTCGGCGACCCGGTCGAGGTCGGCCGTGGCGGCGCGCAGCCCGTCGGCGAGGATCGCGCCGACCCGGGCCGCGTTGGCCTGCAGGTCGTGGTCGCGCAGGTAGTCCAGCACGGCGTTGCCGGCGGCGGTGGAGACCGGGTTGCCGCCGAAGGTGCAGAAGCTGATCGCCGGCACCGACTCCAGCACCTCGGCGCGGCCGACGACCCCGGCCAGGGCGAACCCGTTGCCGATGCCCTTGGCGAAGGTGAGCAGGTCGGGCGTGACCCCGTGCGCCTGGTAGCCCCAGAAGTGCTCGCCGGTCCGGCCCCAGCCGGTCTGCACCTCGTCGGAGATCAGCAGGATGCCGTGCTCGTCGAGGACCTTCTTCCAGGCGGCGAAGAGCCCGTCCGGCGGGGCGACGAAGCCGCCGACGCCCTGGATCGGCTCGGCGATCAGGCAGGCCACGTCACCGGCGGTCTGGGTGGCGAGCACCTCGCGCAGGTCCTCCACCGCCGCGTCGATCCGGTCGGCCTCGGGCAGCCGGGCGAGCAGCCCGCGCAGCCGGTCCCCGGAGTGCAGCCAGGCCACCTGGAGCGGGTTGAGCGCGCTGGCCGACCAGCTCCGGTTGCCGGTGACGCCCATCGTCGCGTACGACCGGCCGTGGTAGCTGTTGCGCACCGCCAGGATCTGCGACGAGCGGCGGTGGTTGGTGGCGAACAGCAGCGCCGCCTCGTTCGCCTCGGTGCCCGAGTTGGCGAAGAACACCCGGGCGTCCGGGATGCCGGAGAGCCGGGCGATCCGCTCGGCCAGTTCGACCTGCTGGCGGATCAGGTACAGCGTGGAGCTGTGCACGATGCCGGTGCGGATCTGCCGCTCGACCGCGTCGCGGATCTCCGCGATGTCGTACCCGATCATCGAGGTCAGCACGCCGCCGAAGAAGTCCAGGTAGGTGCGGCCCTGCGCGTCGGTCACCCGTCGGCCCGAACCGGAGACCAGCTCGATCGGCTCGGCGTAGTAGAGCGGCATCCAGGACGGGAGCACGGCCCGGTGTCGGGCCAGCAGGTCGTCGGAGGTCATCGTCGCACCCTTCAGCGGCGGCGGTTTCGCGTTCCCCGCACGCTTCCACCGCCGGGTGGCCGGAACAACTGTCACTGTGTAGCCGACCGGAGGTGCCGGCCTGACAGCGCGTCAACCCCCATCGCCACGATTTCCGTGCCATCGGCCGTCGTGTGTCGATCTTCTCCGCACCGATTCGGCGTCGTCGCCGCGTGATCCGTAGCGCATGGTCGCCGCGCGCCGGTCCGCCGTGGCGTCGCCGGCACGCCGCCGCGTCACCGGTTGGACCGCCCCGACGACGCGCGGCAGGTGCAGGGCGATCGACACCAGCGCGAAGGCGGCCCAGCCGGCGACCAGGGCGGCGGCGGGTGAGACGTCCTGGAGGTAGTGGTACCCGGTCAGGAACCCCACCAGCGCCAGGCTGTTGCGGGCGAAGTGCCGGCTGAAGGCGACCAGGTGGCGACGGGCCTCGACGGCCACCAGCACACCGGCGTACGGGAAGGTCACCACCATCCCGCGCAGCAGCTCACCGAGGAGCCCGGTGAGCACCGCCCCGGCGAAGATCACCACCAGCTTGACCGGGGCGGGAAGGCCGTCCCGGCCGGCGGCCTCCGGCTCCCTGACGGCGGGGCCGGCGGCGCGGGCCCGGCGGCGCAGCACCAGCATCGCCACCGTCCAGAGCGCCAGCACGGCGGCCAGGGCCGGTTCGAACGGGATCGGGACGGCCAGCAGGCCGACGCTCACCGCCACGTACGCGCCGATCCCGGCCAGGTCGGCGAGCAGGACGGGCCAGCGCAGCCGCCGGTGGGTCAGCGCCACGGTGCCGAAGAAGAGGTTCAGCCCGAGCACACCCAGCACCTGGGCGCCGTCCACCCGGTGACCCGTGGTGACCAGGGCGAGGGTCATCGGCAGCGGCAGGCTGTAGACGAAGGCCCGCAGCCGCACCGAGCGGATCACGCTGACCGCCCACACCACGGCGGTCACCAGGAGCACGGCGGCCCAGGTCATGGCCGCTCCGTCTCCACCGCCCCGTCGCCGGCGCGGTCAGTTCCGGAAGGTCGCGGCGGCGGCGCACTGGTCGAAGACGCGGGTGAGGCGGTCCACGTCGGCCCGATCCACCGAGAACCGGTTCTCGGTGATCTCCCCGTGCGCGCTCATCCTGGCCTCCCAGCAGCTCGCGCCGTCCCAGAGGGTCAGGTTGACGTGCAGGTGCGGGCCGACCACGCCCAGCGGCAGCAACCCGACCCGCACCCCGGCGCGACGCTGGGTCTCCACCAACTCGGACAGCTCGTCGGTCAGGGTGGCGTGGACGAAGACCCGGGTGATCCGGACGCCGCGCCGCAGGGCGGCCAGGTTGGCCTCCCAGTAGCGCCGTCCGATGTCGCTGTACCACCAGCTCAGCTCCCCGCTGGCCCGGGGCGTCACGTTGGTCAGCCCGGACATCCGCCGGACGCAGTCCCGGGTGGCGCCCATCAGGTCCTCGTCGTCGTCCCCGGGCCGGATGATCCGGCCGGCGGCGAGCTGCTCGGCCTCGACACGGAACTGTTCGTAACGGCGCTGCGCCTCGGCCGCGACCCGGGTCTCGGCGTGCCGCTCGACCGCCTCCCGCACGGCGGCGACGATCTGCGGCGTGCCCTGCACCAGCCAGGGCGGCCCGTCCAGCAGGGTACGCAGGTGGAAGCGGCGCTCCGCCCGGGCCAGCGAGTCCACCAGCAGCGAGATGGTGATCCCCATCAGCCCGGCCAGCAGCGACTCCACCCCGGTGGCCGCGTTGGTGAGGTCGAGCGTGACGGAGAGCGCGATCGACAGCGAGATGCCCACCAGCGCCACCGGGTCGGTGTGCGCGACCAGCCTGACCAGCCCGCCGGCGGACCGGACCCGCCGCTCGGCCCCGCGACCCAGCACCTCACCGGTCATCGTCACCCTCCGATCCGTGATGTGTCCTCAGCGTAGTGACGGTCCACAACGACCGGCCGTCGCTGCCGGTCGGCGGGCCCGGCGGCCGGTACGATCCGGCGGGTGCGGATCGCGGGGGTGGCGCTGCCGACCGGGCGGGCACGGGCGAGCGCCGACGAGATCGCGGTCGGCGTCCGGGCCTGGGTGGACTCCCCGCCGCTGCGCACCCTGGTCGACCGGTTCGGCGGCGACTGGCCGGCCGGTGACCTGGCGGTGGTGCTGGCCGCGCTGGACGACTTCTCCGCCCGGCACTGGGACTTCCGGGGCGGGCGGGAACGCCCCGAGGCCCGCGAGCCGGCCCTCGACCCGACGACCGCCGCCCTGGTGCTGGCCGCGGCCGAGGCGCTCGGCCTGGTCCGTCCCGCCCCGCCCGCCGACCCCCGCTACGCCCACCTGGTGGTGCTCGGCGGGCTGGCCCACGCCTGCCTGCGGCGCGTCCGGTACGCCGCGCACCTGCTGCGGCACGGCCCGTCGGTGACCGGTGAGGTCGCCGTGCTGGGCAGCTTCCGGCCGCTGTCCGAGGTGGAGCGGGGCGTGCTGGCCACGGCCGGGCTGACCGGCGACACCGAGGTCGACGTGCTCGACGCGGCGGTGCGACGGGTGTTCGGGGTGACCGCGCCGGCCGCGCAGGACGGGCACGACGGGGGCCATCCGCACCACCGGTGGTCCTCGCGGACCTACCGGCCGTCGGGGCTGCCGCCGGTGCGGGTGCTCGCCGCGCCGTCGAGCGAGCCCGCGCTGCGCCGGGCGCACACCGCCGACACCCAACGGTTCTGGGCCGGGCACGTCGTCCTGCGCCCCGGTGACCCGGTGCTGATGGTGACCGCGCCGATCTACGTGCCGTTCCAGCACTGCGACGCGCTGCGCACCCTCGCGGTGCCGTACGGCTGCGGCATCGACACGGTCGGCGTCGACCCGGCCCTGCCCGACCTGACGGCGCTGCCCGAGCCGGCCCTGACCCCCGGGCGGTACCTGCAGGAGATCCGCTCGGCGATCCGGTCGATGCGGGCCCTGCACGCCGTGCTGGGCTGAGCCGTCGCTGCTCCGGCGCGGCGAGCCCGCCGCCGGGCCGACCACGGCCTCGCCGTGACCGGCCCGGACGGTGACGGCCGGACGGTGACGGCCGGACGGGCCGGGGCCCGGGCGGAGCGGCGTGACGGCCGGTCAGCCGGCGGCGGTGTCCCGGACGGCCTGGGCGAAGACCTCCGAGCGGTGCTCGAAGTTGCGGAACCGGCCGTAGCTGGGCGCGGCCGGCGAGAGCAGCACCACCCCGCCGGCCGGGGTCACCTGCCGGGCCAGCCGGACGGCGTCGGCCAGGTCGTCCACCGTCTCGGTACGCACCTTCGGCAGCCCGGCGAGCGCCTCGACGATGCGGGGGCCGCTGTCCGGGATGCCGATCACGGTGATCTCCCGCTCGGCCAGGTGCTCGGCCAGCGGCGTGTAGTCCAGGCCCCGGTCGGTGCCCCCGACGATCACCGTCAACGGCCGCCCCTCGTACGCGTCGATCGCGTGCATGGCCGCGTACGGGCTGGTGGCGAGGGTGTCGTCGACGAAGGTCAGGCCGGACGGGTCGACGATCTCGGTGAGCCGGTGGGCCAGCCCCTGGAACCCGGCGACCGCCACCGCCAGGGTGTCCCGGCGGGCGACCACGTCGACGCCGACCGCGTCGAGCACGGCGAGCGCCACGCACAGGTTGCCCTCGTTGTGCCGGCCCACCAACGGCAGCACCGCGCGCGGGAAGAGCGGCCGGTCGGCGAGGTGGAACCAGTCGGCGCCGTCGGGGCCGGGCGCCACGTGCGCGGTGTCCGGCCGGCCCGCGCGCACCGCCGCCCGGTCGCCCAGTTCCAGGGCGAGGCGCGGGTCGGCGCCGTTGACCACCACGGTGCGCGGGCCGTACGCGAGCAGGTTCAGCTTGTCCCGGTAGTACTCGGCCTCGCCGCCGTGCGCGTCCAGGTGCTCGGGGAAGAGCGCGGTGACCACCGCGACCCGGGGCGAGTCGGTCAGGTCGCTGCACTGGTAGCTGGACAGCTCCAGCACGTACAGCTCCGCCTCGGGCAGGTCGAGCGTGGGTACGCCGATGTTGCCGCCGAGCACGTTGGGCCGGTCGACCGCGGCCAGCAGGTGGCTGATCAGGCTGGACGTGGTGCTCTTGCCCTTGCTGCCGGTGACCCCGATGGTCCGGTCGGCGTGGTCGGCCATCCAGAGCGCGGTGCCCTGGGTGACGGGCACCCCGCGTCGGCGCAGCTCGACCATCCAGGGGTGGGTGCTCGGCACGCCCGGGGAGCGGATCACCACGTCGGCGGCGGCCAGCCGGTCGAAGGCGTCCTCCCCGGTGACCAGCGGCGCGGCCTCGGCGAGCGGCCCTTCCCAGGGCAGGGTGAGGAAGTTGGCGCTGTCGTCGACGGCGACCAGGTCGGCCGGGCCGTGCGCGGCGACGGCGGTCACGGCGGCGCGGCCCTCACGGCCGGCCCCCCAGACGGCGACTCGACGTCCGCGCAGGTCAGACAGGCGCACAAGCTCTCCTCAGGGTGTCGACGGCGGTCAGCCGGGTGGCGGTCCGGCGCAGCCGGACACGGCCGGACAGACCAGGGCCTAGTATGGCGTGTGCCCAACGAGCAGCTCCGGCGGATGGACGCCTTCACCTTCCCGTCCTACTCGATCGATCTCGCCACCGGTGAGGCGTTGTTCGACTACGCCCTGACCGGTCCCGACGGCGAGCAGCGGTTCACCGAGGTGATCACGCTGCCGTTGCCGGCCGAGCCGCCCTCGGACGAGACGGTGGCCACCCTGGGCCGCGTCCTGGAGCTGCTGCACGTCGTCGCCGGGGTCAGCTACTACAAGGCCGCCGCGCCGCCCCGGCTGGTGCTGCCGGCGCCGCTGGGCGCGGCCGCCGCCGAGCTGGTCACCGCCGTCTACACCAAGGGCCTCGGCGAGTACGCGTACCGCAACCAGCTGCCGCACGTGCTCACGCTGCGTCCCGAGGTGCCGGCCGGCGAGGTGTCGCCACCCCGGGTGTACGACGACTCGGACCGGCGCCCGCTGTCGGCCGTCGGCGGCGGCAAGGACTCGATCGTCACGCTGGAGGCGCTGCGCCGGGCCGGTCTCGACCCGGTGCCCTTCTCGGTCAACCCGAACCACGTGATCGTGTCGGTCAACGAGGCGTCCGGGCTGCCCGCGCTGGCCGCCCGGCGGCGGATCGACCCGGTGCTGTTCGAGCTGAACGCCGCCGGCGCGCGCAACGGCCACATCCCGGTCACCGCGATCAACTCGCTGATCGCGGTCGCCACCGCCGTGCTGCACGGGCTCGGCCCGGTGGTGATGTCCAACGAGCGCTCCGCCTCCGACCCGAACCTGGTCTGGAACGGCCACGAGATCAACCACCAGTGGTCCAAGGGCGTCGAGGCCGAGGGGATGCTACGGGCGGCGCTGTCGGAGCACGCGGGGCTCACCGAGCCGTACTTCTCGCTGCTGCGGTCGCTGTCGGAGCTGCACATCGCCCGGCTCTTCGCCGAGATCGACCGGTACGACGCGGTGGTCACCAGCTGCAACGCCGCGTTCAAGCTGCGCGACCCCAGCGAGCGGTGGTGCCGCAACTGCCCGAAGTGCCGGTTCGTCTTCCTGGCCATGGCCCCGTTCATGCCGCGCGAGCGCGTCGTGCGCATCTTCGGCGGCGACCTGCTGGCCGACCCCGCCCAGATCCCCGGCTACCGGGAGCTGCTCGGCGTCGACGGGCACAAGCCGTTCGAGTGCGTCGGCGAGGTGGAGGAGTCGGTGGTGGCGCTGAGCCTGCTGGCCGAGCAGGACCAGTGGCGCGACGCCCCGGTCGTCCGCGCCCTGGTCGACGCGGTGCCGGCGAGCGCCTGGTCGGCCGCGGCCGAGTCGGACGTCTTCACCCCCGGCGGCCCGAACTTCGTCCCCGCCCCCTACGCCAAGACCCTCACCGCCCTCACCTGACCCCACCGCTCACCCCACCCGCCTCCACCTCCGCTCGTTGATCATGAAGTTATTGCCGCGACACGCCGTGGCGGGTGACAACAACTTCATGATCAACGGAGTCAACGGGAGGGCCCGGGCGGGGTGGGGGGGGTTAGGGGGTGCGGATGGCGTCCAGGGCGAGCAGGGCGACGTGGAGGGAGAGGCAGGCCTCGACGGAGTCGAGGTCGACGTCGAGGATGCGGCCGATGCGGGCCAGCCGCTCGTAGAAGGCCGGCCGGGACAGGTGCGCCGCGGCGGCCGCCGCCGACTTGTTGCGGCCCTGGTCCAGGTACGCCCGCAGGGTGCCGAGCAACTGCTCCCGGGGGTGCCGGGCGTCGTGCGACAGCAGCGCGCCGAGTTCCCGCTCGACGAAGGTCTGCACCCGTGGCTCGTCGCGCAGCAGGTGCAGCAGCCCGGCCAGGCCGACGTGCGGCAGCCGGAAAATCGGCAGGTCGCGCCGGTCCCGGCGGGCGGCGTCGGCGATCTGCCGCGCCTCGATCAGGGACCGGCGCGCCTCCCGCAGGCTGCCCACCCCGGAGCCGGCGGCCACCACGAGGGCGTCCGGGCGACCCGTACCCGGATCGGCGGCGGGACCGGCGGACCGGCAGCCGTCGGCCCGCCCGGCCGGTCCCCGGCCCTCGGCGGCCTCGCCGCGCGCCCCTGCCACCCGGGCGGTGGGCGCGTCCGCCCGGACGGCGGTCGGGCGGGACGGGGCGGTGGGCGCGTCCGCCCGGATCCCGGCAGGACGGGACGGGGCGGTGGGCGGGTCGGCCCGGACGGCGGTCGGGCGGGACGGGGCGGTGTCCAGCCGGATGCGGCGCAGCGCGGTGGCGAAGGCGGTCAGGGCGCGCTCCTCGGCCGCCGCGTCCGGCAGGGCGAGCAGGGCGCCCACCGCCTGATCGTCGACGGCGCTGGTCAGCGCGGTCAGCTTCGCCTCCCGCAAGGCCTGGCCGACCGCCTCGGCGAGGTCACGCAGCCGGGCCGGGCCGGCCTCCGGGGCGGCGTCGATCCACAGGCCGCTCTCCCCCGCCGGGGCGCCGTCGGCCACCGGCTCGTCGAGGCGGTGCCGGACCACCACCCCGACCAGGTGCCGCCGGTCGAGGGTGACGCCGAGCGCCTTGGCCCGCAGCGCGACCTCGTCCACCGGCCGGGAGTGGTCCAGCAGGGCGGTGAGCAGCGTACGGTGCAACTGCCGTTCCAGCCCTTCGGCGTCGCGCCGGATGAGCCGGCCCAGCGCCAGGGTCGAGGCCGCCCGCTCCACCAGGATGGTCAGCCGGGTGGGCGGGGTGCCCGTCGGGCGGGTGCCACCGCCGCCCAGGTCACCGCCGCCCGGCCAGCGCAGCAGCAGCCGCCCCCAGTCCTGGCCCCGGGCGCCGACGGTGGTCACCAGCCATCCGCTGTCCGCGTCGTACGCGGTGCGCCCGGCCGGACGGATCCGCCGGGAGTGCTCCTCCCAGCCGTCCAGCAGCAGCTCGGCGCTCTCCCCCGCCGGGTCGTACGCGAGCACCTGCCGGGACAGGTTCTCCAGCACCACCGGGCAGCCGGCCAGCTCGGCGGCCTGGCGCACCACCTCGGCCGGGCCGGCGCCCTCGACGGACAGCTCGGTGAACCGCTGGTGGATCTCCTCGGTGGCGCGCAGCTCGTGCAGTTGGGCGTCGACGATCAGCGCGTGCACCGCCTCGGTGATCCGCACGAACGGGGTGGCCCGCCGCAGCTCGACCAGGGGCAGCCCGCGCCGCTGGGCGGCCGCCACCATCACCCGGGGCACCCCGCTGACGTACCGGCGGCCCAGCTCGACCACCAGCCCGGAGACGCCGACGTCGGCCAGGTCGTCGATGAAGGCGCGCAGCCCTGCGTCGTCGGCGGGCAGCCCGATGCCGGTGGTGAGGACGAGTTCGCCGCCGCCGAGCAGGGTGGCGATGTCCGGCACCTCGGCCACGTGCACCCAGCGGACCGGCCGGTCCAGCCCGGCGTCCCCGGCGACCAGGCGCGGGGCGCCGTGGCGGACCGGATCCAGCGCGAGCACCTCACGGACGGTAGGGAACACGGCCGACACGCTACCCTCCGTGATCCTCCTGCGGAATGTGCGGCCCCGGCCGGGGCTGCACGTCGGCTCGTCGGGCCCCGTTCACGTTGGCCCGCTCGGCCGACGGCGGCTGGGTGGGGCACCTGGACCAGTCGCGTCCCCTGCCGCCGGCTGCCGGGGCGAACCGACGGCGGCCCCGACAGCCATCGGGCTGCGGGGCCGCCTGCGCGTCGTCGCGCCGCCGTGCGGATCCGGCTGCGGGAGCGGGTCCGCGTGCCGGGACGCCGATCAGTCGACGCCGAACTCCATCGCGGCGCGGTCGAGCGCCACGTCCTCGGCGGAGGGCACCCCCCGGGAGGCGATGGCCTCCGCGCCGCCCTCCGGCATCGCGCCGATCAGCCCGGTCGAGGCCGCCTGCGCGGCGCCGACCATCCGCTGGGGGGTCGCGCCGCCCACCATGCCGAGGGTGGCGTACTGCTCCAGCTTCGCCCGCGAGTCGGCGATGTCCAGGTTGCGCATGGTGAGCTGGCCGATCCGGTCCGACGGGCCGAACGCCGAGTCCTCGGTACGCTCCATCGACAGCTTGTCGGGGTGGTAGCTGAACGCCGGGCCGCTGGTGTCCAGAATCGAGTAGTCCTCGCCCCGGCGCAGCCGCAGCGTCACCTCGCCGGTGACCGCCGTGCCGACCCAGCGCTGCAACGACTCGCGCAGCATCAGCGCCTGCGGGTCCAGCCAGCGCCCCTCGTACATCAGCCGACCGAGGCGGCGGCCCTCGTTGTGGTAGTTGGCCAGGGTGTCCTCGTTGTGGATGGCGTTGACCAGCCGTTCGTACGCGGCGTGCAGCAGCGCCATGCCGGGCGCCTCGTAGATGCCCCGGCTCTTGGCCTCGATGATCCGGTTCTCGATCTGGTCCGACATGCCCAGGCCGTGCCGGCCGCCGATGGCGTTGGCCTCCAGCACCAGGTCGACGGGGCTGCCGAACTCCTTGCCGTTGATGGTCACCGGGCGGCCCTGGTCGAAGCCGATCGTGACGTCCTCGGTCGGGATCTCCACCGACGGGTCCCAGAACCGGACTCCCATGATCGGGTTGACCGTCTCGATGCCGGTGTCGAGGTGTTCGAGGGTCTTCGCCTCGTGGGTGGCGCCCCAGATGTTGGCGTCGGTGGAGTACGCCTTCTCGGTGCTGTCCCGGTACGGCAGGCCGCGTTCGAGCAGCCACTCCGACATCTCCTTGCGCCCGCCCAGTTCGGTGACGAAGTCGGCGTCCAGCCACGGCTTGTAGATGCGCAGCTGCGGGTTGGCCAGCAGGCCGTAGCGGTAGAACCGCTCGATGTCGTTGCCCTTGAAGGTCGAGCCGTCGCCCCAGATCTGGACGTCGTCGGAGATCATCGCCCGGACCAGGAGGGTCCCGGTCACGGCCCGGCCCAGCGGCGTGGTGTTGAAGTACGCCCGCCCGCCCGAGCGGATGTGGAAGGCACCGCAGGTCAGCGCCGCCAGGCCCTCTTCGACCAGGGCGGCGCGGCAGTCGACCAGTCGGGCGACCTCGGCGCCGTAGCTGAGCGCACGACCGGGCACCGAGGCGATGTCGGGCTCGTCGTACTGGCCGATGTCGGCGGTGTAGGCGCAGGGGACGGCGCCCTTGTCGCGCATCCACGCGACCGCGACCGAGGTGTCGAGGCCGCCGGAGAAGGCGATGCCGACACGTTCGCCGATGGGCAGGGAGGTGAGAACCTTGGACACAAGGCAAGATTATTCATCAGATCGCATGGTCATGCAACTCGACCCCGCGATCCGTCGCGGCTACCCGGCGTCGAAGGGCGGATCGTCGCGACCCAGCTCCCAGAACGCCACGGCCGCGGCGGCGGCGACGTTCAGCGAGTCCACCCCGCGCCGCATGGGGATGACCACCCGGACGTCGCTGGCGGACTGGGCCGCATCGGTGAGGCCGGGCCCCTCGGCCCCGAGCAGCAGCGCGGCCCGCTCGCGCTGCGCGAGGGTCAACCGCTGGATCGGCACGGCGTCCGGAGCCGGCGTCATGGCGAGCACGGTGAAGCCCGCCTCCCGCACCTGGTCCAGGCCGGCGGGCCAGCGCTCCAGCGTGGCGTACGGCATCGCGAAGACCTCCCCCATGCTGACCCGCACGCTGCGCCGGTACAGCGGGTCGGCGCAGGACGGCGACAGCAGCACCGCGTCGATCCCGAGCGCGGCGGCTCCCCGGAACAGCGCGCCGAGGTTGGTGTGGTTGTTGACGTTCTCGAGGATCACCACCCGGCGCGCGGTGGCCAGCAGCTCGGCCGCGCTCGGCAGCGGTTTGCGCCGGAACGAGGCGAGCACCCCCCGGTGCACGTGGAATCCGGTGGCCCGCTCCAGCACGTCCGGGGTGGCCGCGTAGACCGGCGCGTCGCCGGTGTCGAGGTCGGCGAGCTGGTCGGTGCGCTTGGCGTCGACCAGGTACGACCGGGCCGGGTAGCCGGCCCGCAGCGCCCGCCGCAGCACCAGCTCGCCCTCGGCGATGAACAGGCCGTGCGGGGGCTCCCAGCGGGTACGCAACTCGACGTCGGTCAACGCGCGGTAGTCGGCGATCCGCTCGTCGTCGGGGTCGGTGATCTCAAGGACGGGCACCCGACGATTCTGCCGGGTGTCCGTCACCGGGCGTCGGGGCGGTCCTCACCCGGCCGCCCGCTCGTAGCGCAGCAGCACGGACGCGCCGTCGAAGACCCGGGACCCGACCAGCCGCAGGTCGGCGCGGTCCTTGCCGGGAAAGGTCGGGGCGCCGCCGCCGAGCACCACCGGGTGGACCACCACCTGCCACTCGTCGACCAGGCCGAGGCCGGCCAGCGCCGCGCCGGCGCCCGCGCCGCCGGTGAGCAGCAGGTCACCGCCGGGCTCGGCCTTCATCGCGGCGACCTCGGCGGCCAGGTCACGGCCGATCACCCGGGCGCCGTGCCCGGCGGCGTCGAGGGTACGGGAGACGACCACCTTCGGCGTACGCCGCCAGATCGGCGCGAAGGCCAGGTCGTGCGGGTGCTGGGAGATCGACTCCACCCGGGGCCAGTACCCGGCCATCAGCTCCCAGACCCGCCGCCCGTAGAGGAACGCGTCCACCCGCTCGGTCAGCCCGAGCGAGTACGCGGACAGCTCCGGCCCCATCGCCGGCCAGTCGAACTCCCCCTGCGGGCCCTCGATGAAGCCGTCGACGGACTGGTGCACCCAGTGGACGAGCCTGCGCATGTCGGTCTCCCCTTCCGGCGGGCGCCCCGGTCGGGCGCTCTCACCGGAGGGTCGGAGCGGAACGACCCGACCCGACAACCGCCGGGAGGTCGTCGGCGGGCAACCCTTCGGCCGCGACCCCAGCTACCCCGGTCACCGTGACGCGGGGAGCCGGCGCGGGGGTGGCGTCTTGCCCGCTGCGGCTACCGTGCCGGGACGTGGCCCGTCCCGTGATCATCGCGCTGCTCGGGGTGGACGGCTCCGGCAAGTCGACCCAGGCGAAGGCGCTGGCCGGGCGGCTGAGCGCGGCCGGCGTCCCCGCCTCGTACCTGGAGAACGCCGGTGGTCGCCCGGTGTGGAACGCGCTCGCCCGGCGGCTGGGCCGCCGCGACGGGGTGGACCTGTTCGGCCGCCGGCTCTACCCGGCGCTGGAGGCGACGGTGCGCTGGCTGGCGCTGGCCCGCGCCGTGCTGGTCACCCGGGTCACCGGACGGGTCGGGGTGATGGACCGCTGGACCTGGTGCCAGTACGTGATCATGCGGGCCCGGGGCGACCGGGGCGTCCGCCTGGTCCGGGCCGCGTACGCGCCCTTCCCGCGACCGGACCTGGTCTGCTTCCTGGCGGTCTCCCCCACCCGCGCCGAGCGGCGGGTACGCGACCGGGGCATCGACACCGAGGAGCTGGCGCACCTGACCGCGCTGGACGCCGGCTACCGGGCGCTGCCGGAGTTCGCCGACTTCGTGGTGCTCGACGGCGACGCCGACCGGGCGGCGGTGGCCGCCGGCCTGGACCGGGCGGTCCGCCGGGTGATCGGCGGCACGACCCGGTGATCGGCGGCACGACCGGGTAATCGGCGGCACGACCGGGTAATCGGCGGCGCGGCCGGGTCCGAGCGGCTACCTTCCTGATCATGGAGTACCGCCTGGTCGACCGGCTGCCCACCGTCGAGGAGTTCGTCGAGGTCACCCGTGCCGTCGGCTGGACCGACGCGTACGACCCGACGGCGATCCCCGCCTCGCTGGCCGCGTCCCTGCACGCGGTGGTGGCCGTCGAGGGCGACCGGGTGATCGGGTTGGGCCGGCTGATCGGCGACGGGGCGATCTACTACTACCTCCAGGACCTGGCGGTGCGGCCCGAGCGGCAGCGCCGGGGCGTGGGCGCGGCCATCGTGCGCCGGCTGGAGGAGTGGGTCGCCGGGCGGGCGTCGTCGCGCACCTTCGTCGGGCTGTTCGCCGCCGGCGACTCGGTGAGCCTCTACCGCAGCTTCGGCTACGCCGTGCACGACGACATGACCGGCATGTTCCGCGTCGGCCCCTGGCGGGGGTGAGGCCCCGCCGTCACGGGGGGAGGACGGCGGGGCCCGGTCCGGGCGGCGGTGGTCAGCCGCGGCGGTTCTGCAGCCAGCGCAGCAGGTCCGGCGGGATGCTCGGCTCCGGCGAGGGCTCGGTGGGCGCGGGCGACGGGCGGGGCGGCTCGGGCCGGCGCATGTCACCGACCAGGGCCCGGCTCGGCGCGGTGAAGTCGCGCACCGGCTCGCCGTCGACCGCCGTCCGGATGGTCCGGGCGACCGCCGCGATCACCTGCGACTGCACCGGCCCGCCGACCGCGTCGCTCGGGTCGTCCGGGTTGGCGGCGATGCCGGCGACGGCGACCTGCGGGGTGAACCCGACGAACGTCTCGGTGGCGTTCTTCTCCGAGCTACCGGTCTTGCCGGCCACCGGGCGGCCGACGATGCGGTCCACCCCGGAGGCGGTGCCGCCGTTGCACTGCCCGAACGCGGACTGCTGGCCGACCGGGCAGCGCGCCGCGTCGGTGGCGGCCCGGGCCACGTCCTGGCTGAGCACCCGCTCGCAGTCCGGGCCGCCGACCGCCACCCGGGTGCCGTCCGGCGCGGTCACCGACTCCACCGGCGTCGGGGTGCAGTACGTCCCCTCGGCGGCCACGGTGGCGTACGCGTTGGCCAGGTCCAGCGGGGTGGTGGCGGCCACGCCGAGGGTGAACGCGCCCCAGTCGGCCGCGTCGTTCGCGGCGAAGCTCGCGTCGGACTCGGCCCGGAAGGTGATGCCGAGGCGCTGCGCCATCTCCACCACCTTGTCCTGGCCGACCTGCTCGGCCAGCCAGACGAAGTAGGTGTTCACCGAGCGGCCGAAGGCGTCCCACATCATCCGGTAGCCGTCCATCCGCTCCGGGTTGGCGTTGGCCGGGCACCACCGGCCGTCGCAGCTGCCCTCGCCCTCGGCGGCGTAGCGGGTCGGCAGCCGGCTGGGCGCGTCGAAACCGGTCGAGAGGGTACGCCCCGACTCCAGCGCGGCGAGCATGGTGAAGAGCTTGAACGTGGATCCGGCCTGGTAGCCCTCGATGCTGCCGCCGCCGGAGATCAGCGGGTTGACGGTCTGGCCGTCGGCCACGCCGTACTGCCGGTTGACCGCCATGGCGAGGATCCGGCCGGTGCCCGGCTCGACGGCGGCGATGGGCAGGGCACGGGCCTCGTCGTCGGCGTACACCCGACGGGCCTCCTTGACGGCGGTGGCCTGCACGTCCGGGTCGAGGGAGGTGACCACGGTGTAGCCGCCGCGGCGCAGGGCCTGCTCCCGCTCCTGCGGGGTCTCGCCGAAGGCGGGCTGCTCCAGCCACCAGCGGCGCAGGTAGTCGCAGAAGAAGCCGGTGTCGGCGGTACGGGTGGCCACGCAGCCGTTGGGCTGGGCGGTGGGACGCAGGGTCAGCTTCTCGGCCCGGGCCCGGTCGGCCTGCTCCTGGGTGATCACCCCGGTGTCGCGCATCGCGTCGAGCACGTACCCGCGCCGGACCAGGGCCGCCTCGGCGTCGCCGTCGATCGGGCTGTACTCGTCCGGCGACTGGACCAGGCCGGCGAGCAGGGCCGCCTCGCCGAGGGTCAGGTCGGCCGGCGGCTTGCCGAAGTAGCGCTGGGAGGCCGCTGCGACGCCGTACGCCCCGGAACCGAAGTACGCGATGTTGAGGTACCGGTTGAGGATCTCGTCCTTGCCGAGCTGGTTCTCCAGCTCGGTGGCGTACCGGATCTCCTGGAGCTTGCGCCCGACGGTCTGCTCGGTGGCCGCCTGCCGCTCCTCGGCGGTGCGGTTGGGGTCGCTCTTGAGCACGTTGCGCACGTACTGCATGGTCAGCGTCGAGCCGCCCTGGGTGTCACCGCCGGTGACGTTGGCGACCAGCGCGCGGGCGATGCCGCGCAGGTCCGCCCCGCCGTGCGAGTAGAAGCGCCGGTCCTCGGCGGCGACGATCGCCTGCCGCATCACCGGGGCGATCTCGGCCAGCGGCACGTCGCTGCGGTTGACGTCGTAGAACGTGGTGAGCAGCGTTTTGCCGTCGTTGGCGTAGAGGTAGGAGCGCTGCGGGGTGGCCGGGGTGCGCAGCGCCGCCGGCAGGTCGTCGTACGCCCCGAGCGCCGCCTTGGTGGCGAACCCGGCGAGCAGGTTGCCCGGCAGCGCGGCGACCGCGAGGACGAGGCCGGCCAGCAGGCCGGCGAGCAGCACGGTGAAGAGCCGCGACAGCGGCGTCCGGGGTCGGGGCATGCGCTCCAGGATTGCCACGCCGACGAGCAGCAGGCCACCCCGGACCGCAATTGTCAGCCAACTCACGGTGACCGATCAGCAACTTCCCCACCTCACCCCCTCCCCGTCCCACCCCTCCCCCCTCGTCCCCGCCGTCCCCGCCGTCCCCCGCGTCCCCCGCGTCCCACACGGCGGTGATCAAGAGGTTTGCGCACCCATTCGGGGCCGACCCGTGCCCAAACCTCTTGATCACGGCGGGCCGGCGCGGGAGGGCCGACGCGAGGGCGGGGTGGGGTGGGGTGGGGTGGGGTCAGGCGGCGGGGAGGGGGCCCTGGGGGCCGCCGGGGGTGGTGGGGGTGGCGACGCTGGCGGTGGCGGCGTCGCGGGCGATCGTGGCCGGCACCAGGCGGCCGGAGCGGTAGCCGATGCCGATGCCCGCGATCAGCACGAAGATCGCCCCGAAGGTCTGCAACGAGCCGATCAGCGCCCCGCCGAGACCCAGCAGCGGCGCGGCGATCATCAGCATCGTCCCGTCACCGATGGCGAACATGCCGGAGCGGGCGACCGACCAGCCGGTGAGCAGCCAACCGGCGCTGTAGCAGGTCGCCCCGACCAGCACCAGCATCCGGGCGGTGGTGCCGAAGACCGGGGTCTGCTCGGCCAGCCCGGCGAAGGGCAGCATCAGCACCGTTCCGGCGATGCCGACCAGCAGCCCGGCCACGGCGACCCGGCGGACCCGGGTCGCGGCCAGCAGGCCGGTCAGCGCGAGCAGGGCGAGCAGGCCCAGCCAGACCGCCGCCACCCAGCCGACCAGGTAGAGCGGCTGGCCGTCGGCCGGATACGGGTCGTTGCCCACCCCGCCGTCGCTGGCCATCGCCACCACGCCGTAGAGGACCGCGTACGCGGGCAGCAGCCAGACCGCGGCGCGGGCGAAGCGGCGCAGCGACCAGGCCCAGCTGGCGTCGGTGGCCGGCGCCGCCGGGCCGGGGTCGCCGACGAAGGGCAGCACCCCGAACCCCCCGCCGGTACGCCGCGTGCCCAGCGGGCCGGTCGGGTCGTGCGCACCGGTCACCGGGGTACGGGTGAACAACCGCTTGGCCGGATCCATGCCTCACCTCGCTCGATCCCGGACGGGCGGCGCGGGACGCACCGGCGCCCCGGCTCCTGGCCACCACCCGTCCTCTCGGACCGATCGTGGCAGGCGCCGGGGCGCGGGATGAGCGTTTCTCGCGTTTGCCGTCGCGGGGCGGCGTGACGCCGGGGTCAGCCCCGTTCGCGCTGGTCGGCCGGGTCGTTCAGCAGGCTCGCCGGGGAGACGGGCTCCGGGGCGGGCAGCCCCTGCGGGGTCTTCCCGCCGGTGGCCTGCGCCTCGGCGACGCGTACCTCGTCGTGGATCTGCTGGGCGGCGGTGGCCGCTGCCCGCGCCGCCTCCGCGGCCTCGCGCTCGACCTCGCTCGCGGTGTCGGACGCCTCCGGCGTCGGCTCGTCGCCGACCATCCGGCTCAGCCCGCCCAGCGCGCCACCCATGCCCTCCAGGGCCTTGGTCAGCTCGGCCGGGACGATCCAGACCTTGTTGGCCGAGCCGTTGGCGATCTGCGGCAGCGCCTGGAGGTACTGGTAGGCGAGCACCTTCTGGCTCGGGTTGGCCTGGTGGATGGCGTCGAACACGGTCCGGATGGCCTTGGCCTGGCCTTCGGCCTGCAGGATCCGGGCCTGCCGGTCACCGTCGGCGCGCAGCACCGCCGCCTGCTTCTCACCCTCGGCGGTGAGGATCTGCGACTGCTTGTGCCCCTCGGCGTTGAGGATGGCCGCGCGCCGGTCCCGCTCGGCGCGCATCTGCTTCTCCATCGAGTCGCGGATGCTCGGCGGCGGCTCGATCGCCTTGATCTCCACCCGGGTCACCTTGATGCCCCACCGGCCGGTGGTCTCGTCCAGCACCCCGGACAGGTGCCGGTTGATCTCCTCGCGGCTGGTCAGCGCCCGCTCCAGGTCCAGCGAACCGATCACGTTGCGCAGGGTGGTGACGGTGAGCTGCTCGATCGCCTGGATGAAGTTGGCGATCTCGTAGGTCGCCCGCACCGAGTCGACCACCTTGTAGTAGAGGACCGTGTCGATGGAGACGACCAGGTTGTCCGAGGTGATCACCGGCTGCGGCGGGAAGCTGACCACCTGCTCGCGCATGTCGACCTTGGTCCGCACCGCGTCGATGAACGGGACCAGCAGGTTCAGGCCCGGGTTCAACGTCCGCTTGTACTTGCCGAGGCGCTCGACGACGTCCTGCCGCTGCTGCGGCACGATCCGCACCGCCTTGATCAGGGTCACCACGACGATCACCGCCACGGCGATCAACAGGACCGCTGCAAATTCCATACTGCTCACCTTTTCGCTTCCGGCAGCTCACCGGGGGAGGAAATGTCGTCCTGCCACACCAGGGCGGTGGCGCCCCGCACCTTGATCACCTGCACCCGCTCACCGGGTTCGAAGGACTGCGTCGCGTCGTACGCCCGCGCCGTCCACAACTCGCCGTCGATCTTGACCAGACCGTGGTCCGTGTCCACCCGCTCCAGCACCAGGGCGGTGGTACCCTCCAGCGCCTCCACCCCGAACGGCTGCTCACCGGTCTCCAGTGTGCCGCGCGCGTGCCGCTTGATCACCGGCCGCGCCAGCAGCACCGACAGCGCCGACACCACGGCGAAGACCACCGCCTGCACCGGGACCGGAGCACCCAGGGCGGCGGCGCCCGCGGCCGCGAACGCGCCGGCCGCGAACATCATCAGGAAGAGGGTCGTCGTGAAGATCTCGGCGACACCCAGCAGCACTCCCAGCACGATCCACACCACGGCGTCCACCCTTCGATCGTGACACGCCCGCGCACCTCCCGACGACCCCCATGATCAGTAAGCTCGACGGCAGCCGCGCCGACCCGGGGAGACCGCCGTGACCCTGCTGCCCGAGACCGTCCGCCAGCTCGACACGCTCGTCGCCCGGGCCCAGTCCACCGGCCGGGCCCCGTCGCTGGGGCTCGGGGTGGTGCGCGACGGGACGCTGGTCCACCTCGCCGCCGCCGGCGAGCACCCCCGCCCCGACGCCGATCTCCAGTACCGCCTCGGGTCGATCAGCAAGACCATGACCGCGACCCTGGTCCTGCAGGAGCGCGACGCCGGCCGGCTGCGCCTCGACGACCCGGTGGAGCAGCACCTGCCCGGCACGCCGGTCGGCGCGCTCACCCTGCGTCAGCTGCTCGGGCACGTCGGCGGCCTGCAACGCGAGCCGGACGGGCAGTGGTGGGAGCGGGTCGAGGGCGTCGACCTGGCCACCCTCCTCGGCGGGCTCAGCCCCGACAAGATCGCGTACCCGCCGCTGCGCGGCTACCACTACTCCAACCTGGCGTACGGGCTGCTCGGCGGGGTGCTGGAACGGCTCACCGGCACGCCCTGGGCGCAGCTGCTGCGCGAACGCATCCTGACGCCGCTGGGCATGCGCCGCACCAGCTACCACGCCACCGAGCCGTACGCCCGGGGCTACGTGGTCCACCCGTGGCACGACACGCTGCGGGAGGAGCCGCGCACCGACACCGGGGCGATGGCGCCGGCCGGGCAGCTCTGGTCCACCGTCGCCGACCTCGGGCGCTGGGCGGCGTTCCTGGCCGACCCCGACCCGGAAGTGCTCGCGCCGCAGACGCTGACGGAGATGTGCGCGCCGGTGGTGATCAGCGACCTCGACTCGTGGACCGGCGGGCACGGCCTCGGGCTGGAGCTCTACCGGGAGGGCGAGCGGGTGTACGTCGGCCACGGCGGCTCGATGCCCGGCTACGTCGCCGCCCTGGCGGTGCACCGCCCCACCCGGACCGCGGTGGTGGGCTTCGCCAACGCGTACGGGATGCGCTCCGGGCACATCGGTGGGCTCGCCCGGCAGCTGCTCACCCTGGTGCTGGACGCCGAGCCCGCCCCGGTGACGCCGTGGCGGCCGGCACTCGCCCCGCCCGCCGCCGAGCTGACCGAACTGACCGGCCGCTGGTGGTGGATGGGCATCGAGTTCGAGGTCCGGGTCGACGCCGCCGGCGAACTGTGGGCCGGCCCGCCCGGCGAGCCGACGCTGCGCTTCACCCCGGAGGGCCCGGACCGGTGGCGGGGTCGCTCCGGCGGCCAGGACGGCGAGATCCTCACCGTCGTACGCGACCCGGCGGGGCGGGCGGTCGCCCTCGACATCGCCACCTTCGTCCTCACCCGGACCCCGGAGCAGGAGCCCTGACCGGCGGCGGCCGACGGCCGCCCCGACCGCGCCGCGCCCGTCGTGCGCGGACCGGCCGGCCGACGGGGGTCGAGCGCGCGCTCGGGCCGGCGCGAGGACGAACCCTCAGGCCGGCTCGGTGACGAAGTCGATGAGGCGCTCCATCGCGTTGATCAGCGGGGTCTCCACGTCGGCGAAACTGTCCACCCGGGACAGGATGTGCCGCCACATGTCGGCCGGCTCGGCCACCCCGAGCGCGGCGCAGACGCCCTCCTTCCACGGCCGTCCCGGCGGCACCACCGGCCACGCCGCGATGCCGAGCGCCCTCGGCTTCACCGCCTGCCAGACGTCCACGTACGGGTGGCCGGTGACCAGCACGTGCGGGGAGGTGACCCGCGCGACGATCCGGCTCTCCTTGGAGCCGGGCACGAGGTGGTCGACGAGCACGCCGAGGCGCCGCCCCGGGCCGGGGGCGAAGGCGCGCACCTCGGCGTCGAGCGCGTCGATGCCGTCCAACGGCTCCACCACCACGCCCTCGATGCGCAGGTCGTCGCCCCAGATCCGCTCGACCAGGGCGGCGTCGTGCACGCCCTCCACCCAGATCCGGCTGGCCTTGGCCACCTGCGCCCGGACGTCGTCGACGGCGATCGAGCCGGACGCGGTGCGCCTGCGGGCCGCCGGCACCGCCGCGCGCGTCGGCCGGCGCAGCGTCACCGGCCGGCCGTCGAGCAGGAACGCGGCGGGCAGCAGCGGGAAGTTGCGCCGTCGGCCGTGCCGGTCCTCCAGCACCACCGCGCCGGACTCGAAACCGACCACCGCGCCGCAGAAACCGGAGTCGGCGTCCTCGACCACGAGGTCGGGTTCGGCGTCCACCTCGGGGGTGACCTTCCGTCGCCGCCAGTCGCCCGCCAGCACGTCCCCGTCGTATCGCCCCGCCATGTGGATCACGCTAACCGGACGGCCGGCACGCCGCCCGACGACGCGCCGCCGGACCCGCCGGCCCGGGTCGGCGTGGCGGGTGGGCGAGGCCCGGCGATCCACGCCGAGCCGTCCGGGAAGGGGCGAAGCGGGCAGTTCGGGTCAGGCCACGCCACCGGAGCGGCAGTCGAGACAGGGCGCGCGGAAACCACGTACCCTTTCGGCATGTCCCTCCCCGCAACGGGCGCGGCCACGCTGGCCCCGCGCCGGTCGAGCCGGTTCGTTGCCTGGGTGCGCGCCTGGCGCGCCGGCCTGGTGCCCTTCGACGAGGTCGCCGAGGAGATCGCCGGCGACGAGGAGCACCTGGTGGCCGACGCCCCCGGCACCTGGACCGACGTGCCGCTGGGGCAGGCGCTGCCCAGCCTCGCCAAGCTCTCCCCGGACGAGATCCGCCTGGTGCTGCCCGCGCCGGGCGACCCGCGCGGGCTGCCCGGCCCCGGTGACTTCACCGGCGCGGCGCTGCTGGCCGGGGAGGCGGTCGTCGCCGGGCCGCTGGGGCTGATCCCGCAGGTGCGCACGCACACCTCCGGCTCGGGGATGACCTGGGAGACGGTGCTGTGGCGGGTCTACCCGCTGCCGGCGGACGCGCCGAAGGCGTCGCCGTTCTCCCCCGGGGCCGCCGAGGCGGAGGCCGAGCTGGCCGCCGCGCTCGCGGAGTCCACCGCCGCGCTGACCCGGCTCGACGTGGCCCAGTGGCGGCCCGAGCTGGCCGGCGCGCTGGCCGCGCTGCGCCGCCCGGACGGCACCACCGACCTGCCACCCGGCTTCGACCCGCGCGCCCGGCGACTCTTCGCCCGGGCCGCCGTGCTGGACCGGGTCCTCGCCCTGGCCGGCGAGAGCGCCCCGGGCGGGGCGATCAACAACTACGAGGCCCAGCAGCGCGACGCGGCGCTGCGCCCGCTCACCACCGCCTGCCGGCAGGCGCTGGTCGCCGCCTGCAACGCCCCGCTGCGTCCGTAGGCCCCGCCCCCCACCCGCACACCCCGAGGCGCCCGGCGGACAGCTCTACGCGCCGTACGCGGCGAGGAAGACCCGCACGGCCTCGTCGGCCCAGCGGTCCAGCTCCGTCGGCGGGAACGTGTCGCGGACGGCGAACATCGCCTCGTTGAGCGGAATCGACAGGATCAGGTAGTTGAGGTGCTGCGCGGCGAGCAGCGGGTCGGGCGCGCGCAGCAGCCCCCGCTCCGCCAGTCGCGTGATGACGGCCGCGAGAGTGGCGTGGCCGCGCTCCGGGGCGGCCCGGTGCCAGCCGCGGGCCAGGTCGGGAAAGCGGCCGGCCTCGCCGATGAGCATCCGGCGCAACTGGACGAGGTGCGGACGGGTCACCGTGGCGATGTGTTCCCGGGCGAAGGCGCGCAGGTCGCGGGGCAGGTCGTCGGATTCGGCCAGCGCGTCGACCAGCGCCGATCCGGCCCGCTCGGCGTCGGCGACGGCGGACGCGAAGACCGCCTCGAACAGGGCACGCTTGTCGGCGAAGTGCGCGTACACGGTGACCTTGGACGCGCCGGCTCGCTCGGCGACGCGGTCCATCCCGGCGCCGCGGAATCCGTGCTCCAGGAACTCCGCGAGCGCGGCGTCGAGGATCGCCCGCCGCTTGAGGTCCTTCCGCATGCTGGAACTGTACTGTACCGTTCAGTTCATGGGGACGGTGACCTCGCGGGACGGCACCCGCATCGCGTACGAGAGCGCCGGCTCCGGGCCGCCGGTGATCCTCGTCGACGCCGCCGGCCACTACCGGGCCAACAGCCCGCTCGGCGAGTTGGCGGACCTGCTCGCCGCCGAGTTCACCGTGCACCGGTACGACCGCCGGGGGCGCGGTGACAGCACCGACACCCCGCCGTACGCGCCGGAACGCGAGGTGGAGGACCTCGCCGCGCTGATCGCCACGGTAGGGGGCCCCGCCTCGCTGTACGGGTACTCGTCCGGCTGCCTGGTCGCGCTGCACGCGGCGGCCGCCGGTCTCGACGTCCACCGGTTGGCCCTGCTGGAGCCCGCGCTCGACCCGACGGAGGGCTCGGCCGCGCAGCGGGCGTTCACGACGAAGCTGCGCGAGCTGTCCGGCGCGGACGCGGTCACCTTCTTCCTGACGTCCGTCGGAGTGCCGCCGGAGATGCTGGCCGGCATGCGCGGTTCGCCGCACTGGACGGCGATGGTGTCGGTGGCGCACACCCTGGCGTACGACAGCAGCCTCAGCGAGGCCACCACCGCCGGCCTGCTGGCCCGGGTCACGACACCGGCGCTGATCCTCGGCAGCGCCGGCAGCAGCGACGACCTCGCCGGCATGGCCGCCACCGCGGCGGCGCTGCTGCCGAACGCGGTGCACCGCACCCTGCCCGGCGAATGGCACCAGGTGCCGGCCTCGACCCTCGCGCCGATGGTGGCCGACTTCCTCCGCTGACCCGGGTGCGGGCTGTCGGCGTACCGACGCGGCGGGCCGGGACCGGTGACGCCGCCGGCCGCGCGCGGCCGGCGGCCGCGGCGGTGGCCGGCGTCAGATCTCGTCGATCAGGTCGGCCACGGAGTCGACGATGCGCGAGGGACGGTACGGGTAGCGCTCCGCCTCCACCCGGGTGCTGATCCCGGTGAGCACCAGGATCGTCTCCAGCCCCGCCTCCAGCCCGCAGAGGATGTCGGTGTCCATCCGGTCACCGATCATCGCGGTGCTCTCCGAGTGCGCCTCGATGGTGTTGAGCGCCGACCGCATCATCATCGGGTTGGGCTTGCCGACGAAGTACGGCTCCACCCCGGTCGCCTTGGAGATCATCGCGGCCACCGAGCCGGCGGCCGGCAGCGCGCCCTCCACCGAGGGGCCGGTGACGTCCGGGTTGGTGCAGATGAACCGGGCCCCGTCGTTGATCAGCCGGACCGCCTTGGTGATCGCCTCGAAGCTGTAGGTGCGGGTCTCCCCCAGCACCACGTAGTCCGGGGCGAAGTCGGTGAGCACGTAGCCGACCGCGTGCAGGGCCGTGGTCAGCCCGGCCTCGCCGATCACGTACGCCGTGCCGCCGGGCCGCTGGTCGGCCAGGAACTGCGCAGTGGCCAGCGCGGACGACCAGATCGCCTCCTCCGGCACGTCCAGCCCCATCCGCACCAGCCGGGCCTGGAGGTCGCGCGGGGTGTAGATGGAGTTGTTGGTCAGCACCAGGAACGGCTTGCCCGAGGCGCGCAGCCGTTTGACGAACTCCGGCGCGCCGGGGACGGGCTGGCCCTCGTGCACCAGCACGCCGTCCATGTCGGTGAGCCAGCTCTGCACCGGCTTGCGGTCCTGCATCGTGTCGTCCCAGGGGGTGTCGGGGTCGGTGGTTCAGGGACGCCGGGCGGCCGGCACGCAGCACGGCGTGGGGCAGGTGTCCCACATCGGCAGCTCGCCGAGGCGGCGGCGCAGCCGCTCCCCGCCGGGGGTGGTGCGCTCGGCCACCAGCTCCCGGACCATCGCCACGAAGCGCGGGTCGGTGCCGGGGGTGCCGGCCCGGGCGAAGTCCAGGCCGAGCTGCTTGGCCGTCTCCAGCGCCTCGGTGTCCAGGTCCCAGACCACCTCCAGGTGGTCGGAGACGAACCCGATCGGGGAGACCACCACGCCGGTCACGCCCTGCCCGGCGAGCGCGGTCAGGTGGTCGTTGACGTCCGGCTCCAGCCACGGCACCTGCGGCGGCCCGGAGCGGCTCTGCCACACCAGGTCGTACGGCAGCTCGGGCGCGGCGGCGGCGTGCACCAGCCGGGCCACCTCCGCCATCTGGGCGGTGTAGCGCCCGCCGGTGGGGCCGGCGGTGGCCGCCGCCGAGGTCGGCACGGAGTGGGCGGTGAAGACGATCCGGGTGGTGTCCCGCTTCGCCGGGTCGAGCTGGGCGAGGGCGGCCCTCACCGCGTCGGCGTGCGGCTCGATGAAGCCGGGGTGGTCCCAGAACTGGCGCAGCTTCTCGATCACCGGGGCGTCCGGGCCGACCGCCGCCCGGGCGGCGGCGATGTCCTCCTGGTACTGCCGGCAGGACGAGTAGCCGCCGTACGCGCTGGTGACGAAGGCCAGGGCCCGCTTCACCCCGTCGTCGCGCATCTGCGTGACGGTGTCGGCGAGCATCGGGTCCCAGTTCCGGTTGCCCCAGTAGACCGGCAGGTCGACGCCGTGCGCGGCGAAGTCCTCCCGGATCGCGGCGAGCAGGTCCCGGCACTGCTGGTTGATCGGGGAGACCCCGCCGAAGTGCAGGTAGTGCTCGGCGACCTCGGCTAGCCGCTCGGGCGGGACGCCCCGGCCCCGGGTCACGTTCTGCAGGAAGGGCATCACGTCCTCGGGCCGCTCCGGGCCGCCGAAGGAGACCAGCACCAACGCGTCGTACGCCATGGCGCCATTCTCCCCCGACGGCCGTGCCGGCCCGGCGGCCACCCCTGCCGTCGGGTCAGGCGCCGATCGCGTGGTAGCCGCCGTCGACGTGGACGATCTCGCCGGTGGTGGCCGGGAACCAGTCCGACAGCAGCGCCAGACAGGCCCGGGCCGCCGGCTCCTGGTCCGTCAGGCTCCAGCCGAGCGGGGCCCGCTCGGTCCAGGCGTCCTCGAACTGCTCGAAGCCGGGGATGGACTTGGCGGCGATGGTGCGCAGCGGGCCGGCCGCCACCAGGTTGCTGCGGATGCCCTGCTTGCCCAGGTGCAGCGCGAGGTAGCGGGAGGCGGACTCCAGTCCGGCCTTGGCCACGCCCATCCAGTCGTAGACCGGCCACGCCTTGGTGGCGTCGAAGGTGAGCCCGACCACGGCGCCACCGGCGGACATCAGCGGCAGCGCCGCCATCGCCAGCGACTTGTACGAGTACGTGGAGACCTGCAACGCGGTCGCCACGTCCTCCCAGGGGGCGTCGAGGAAACCGCCGCCGAGGCAGCTCTGCGGGGCGAAGCCGATCGAGTGCACCACCCCGTCGAGGCCGTCGACGTGCTCGCGCACCTTGTCGGCGAGGCCGGCCAGGTGCTCCGGGTTCGTCACGTCCAACTCGATCACCGGGGCCGGCTCGGGCAGCCGCTTGGCGATCCGCTCGACCAGCGACAGCCGGCCGTAGCCGGTGAGCACGACCTGCGCGCCGTTCTCCTGGGCGAGCTTCGCCACCGAGAAGGCGATCGAGGCGTCGGTGATGACACCGGTGACCAGCAGCCGCTTACCGGCGAGCAGTCCTGACATGTGCGTGTTCCTCCGTGCTTGCTCGTGGCCGTGCCGAGGCCGCTTGATCGGGTCGCCGTGCCGGTGCCGGTCAGTGGCCCATGCCGAGGCCGCCGTCGACCGGGATGACGGCGCCGGAGATGTAGCCGGCCGCGTCCGAGGCCAGCCAGGTGACCACGCCGGCGACCTCGTCCGGCTCGGCGAACCGGCCGGCCGGGATGGCCTTGCGGTACTCGGCGCGGCGCTCCTCCGGCAGCTTCGCGGTCATGTCGGTGTCGATGAAGCCCGGCGCGACCACGTTCGCGGTGATGTTGCGGGTGCCCAGCTCACGGGTGATCGAGCGGGCCACGCCGACCAGGCCGGCCTTGCTCGCCGCGTAGTTGACCTGACCGACGCCGCCGTAGAGGCCGACCACCGAGGAGATGAAGATCATCCGGCCCCACTTCGCCCGGAGCATCTTCGTCGAGGCCCGCTTGGCGCAGCGGAACGCGCCGGTGAGGTTGGTGTCCAGCACCCCGGTGAACTGCTCCTCGGACATCCGCATCAGCAGCGTGTCGTCGGTGATGCCGGCGTTGGCCACCAGCACCTCGACCGGGCCCAGTTCCGCCTCGATCGTGGTGAAGGCCGCGTCGACGGAGGCCGCGTCGGTGACGTCGCACCGCACGCCGAAGAGGCTGCCCTGATGGCCGGCTCCGCCTGCGCCAGACCCCGGCTCGGCTGCGCCGGCGCCGGGCACTCCCCCACCCCGGTGGGTCACCGCCACCCGGTCGCCCTGCTTGGCGAAGGCCTGCGCGATGGCCAGGCCGATCCCCCGGTTGCCGCCGGTCACCAGCACGGTACGGGCCACGGGTCCTCCCTCTGGTCAGCTGATCTCCACGTCGGTCGGAGCCTAGGCGTTACCGGCAGGTAATCGCTAACCCCGGCCCTCCGGGCGGGCCGACGGGGGCCACTCGGCCGAGTGCGCGTCCCCACCGTCCCCGTTGTACGATGATCGGCGTTTGCGGGCCGGCGTGCGGCCCGCGTTCCGGGCCCCGCCGACCGCAGGAGGTGATCGCTGTGCGAGATAGCGATCCTCCCAGTCGTGGCCGGGCCGCTCGTCAGCCCCGCTGAGCCACGACTCAGTCGGCAGAGCTGACCCAGCTCCCGCTCCACCACCCCCGTCCCGCCCCCGACCCGCTGTCGGGGCCGCCGGCCCGTGCCGTCGGAGAGCCGGGACGCCCGCGGTGGAGCCGCCCGGTCACGACTTCGTGTGCGCGTCCTGATCAGCCCTCGCGGTCCGCCCCACCCGGACCGCAGTCGCCACCCGGAGCCGTTCCATGAGCCGTTACGTCGCCCCGCTGGGATTCACCCTCGCCGCCGTCTGGGTGGCCGTCGTCTTCGTGCTGGCCGGCGGCGGTCACTGACCCACCGCCGGCCGCACGGCCGCCGCCGACCGGCGCGCCCGACGCGCCGGCGGTGGCCCCGCCGACTCAGAGCATCCGGGACGTCCAGAGCAGGCTCAGCCCACCCGCGCAGAGCGCCAGCAGCAGCGCCACCCCGGCGTACCACTGGGTGATCTCGCGGGGCTCGGTGCGGAATCCGATCGAGCTGCCCATGTCCTGGTAGACCTGCTTCAGCTCGGCCACCGAGGCGGCCTCGTAGAAGTAGCCCTCGGTGGTCTCGGCGAGCTGCGCCAGCGCCAACCGGTCCACCGGCACCCGCTGCGGCTGGCCGTTGATCTCCACCTGTCCGGAGTCGGTGCCGAAGGCGATGGTGGAGACCGGCACGTTCGCCGCCTGCGCCGCCGCCGCGGCCTCCTCCACCGAGCGGCCCGAGGTGCGGTACCCGTCGGAGAGCAGCACGATGCGGGCCGGTGGGATGCCGGCCGTGCCGTCGGCCGGCACCGAGCGGATCGCCTCCAGGCAGGTGAAGACGGCCTCCCCGGTGGCGGTCGCCTCGGCCAGGGTCAGCCCGTCGATCGCGGCGGTCACCGCCGCCCGGTCCTTGGTCGGCGCGACCAGCACGTTCGCCGACTTGGCGAAGGAGACCAGCCCCAGGTTGTAGCTCTCCGGCAGCTCCCCGACGAACTGCTTGGCCGCCTCCTGGGCGGCCTCCAGCCGGTTCGGCGACACGTCGTCGGCCTGCATGGACAGCGACACGTCGATGGCGAGCATGACGGTGGCCCGCTCCAACGGCTCGCGGGTGTCCACCGCCGGACGGGCCATCCCGGTGGCGAGCGCCAGCAGGGCGAGCAGGAACGCGGTGGCCGCCGCGTGCCGCCGCCAGCCCAACCCCTTCGGCGCGACGGTACGCAGCAGGTCCACGTTGGTGAAGCGCATCGCGTACGCCCGACGGTGCCGCTGCCGCCAGACGTAGAGGGCGGCGAGGGCGAGCACCGGCAGCACGGCCAGCAGCCACCACGGTTGCAGAAAACGGATCATCGAGTCGTCCCCCGGGTGCGGGCGTGCCGCTGCGCGGCCACGAATCGCACCATGTCCAGCAGCCAGTCTCGGTCGGTACGCAGACGCAGGTGTCCGGCGCCGGCGGCACGCAGCTCCGCGGCGATCGTGTCGCGCTGGGCGGCGGCCGCGTCGGCGTACCGTCGGCGCAACCCGGCGTCGGCGGTCTGCACCTCGTGCAGCTCACCGGTCTCCGGGTCGACCACCGGCAGCACCCCCACGTCCGGCAGCTCCAGCTCACGCGGGTCGACCACCTCGATCGCCAGCACGTCGTGCCGGACCCGCAGCTTACGCAGCGGGCGTCCCCACTGCCCAGGTGGCGCGAGGAAGTCCGAGATCACCACGGCCAGGCCGCGGCGGCGCGGCGGCCGGTTGAGCAGGTCCACCAACGCGCCCAGGTCGCTGCGGCCGGGCCGGACCGGGGTGTGGACGAGGGCCCGGAGCAGGGCCTGGGCCTCCCGGCGGCCGGAGCGCGCCGGCACCCGGGTCAGCACGCCCGGCCCGGCGGGCGGGGGCGGGGCGGAACGCCACCGGCCGGCGCGGGCGGGTGGTTCGGCGCCGGTGCCGATGACCGCGCCGATCCGGTTGCCCCCGCGCACGGTCAGGTGGGTGAGCGCGGCGGCCGCCGCGACGACCACCTCCCGCTTGAGCCACCGCCCGGTGCCGAAGTCGAGGCTCGCCGAGAGGTCGACCGCGAGCCAGGTCTCCAACTCCCGGTCGGCCACCGTACGGCGCACGTGCGGCATGGTGGTCCGGGCGGTGACCGGCCAATCCATCCGGCGTACGTCGTCGCCGGGCCGGTACTCGCGCGACTCCCCCGCCTCGCTGCCCGGCCCGGGCAGCAGCCCGGCGTAGTCGCCCTGGAGCAGGCCGTCGAGTTTGCGGGTGACCAGGAGTTGCAGCCGGGCCAGCACCGCCTCGTCGCGTTCGCCGCCGGCCGACGGTCGCCCGGGTGAGGTCACGGCCGCTGCCCGGGCCAGCCGGCCCCGGGTGGGGCGCTGACCGGTGGCGGCGTCGGGCTGGCCTGCTGCCGGGGCGCGACCGACGGCAGCGGAATCGTCGACATGACCCGGTGCACCACGTGGTCGGCGGGCACGTCGTCGGCGAGCGCGTCGTAGCTGAGCACGAGCCGGTGGCGCAGGATGTCCGGGGCGATGTCCTGCACGTCCTGCGGCAGGGCGTAGTCCCGGCCGCGCAGCAGGGCCAGCGCCCGGGTGGCCCGCACCAGCCCGAGGGAGGCGCGCGGGCTCGCGCCGTACTGGATGAGCCGGGCGACGTCCGGCATGCCGTGCTCGGCCGGGGTACGGGTGGCCAGCACCAGCCGCACCGCGTAGTCGACGAGCGCGTTGTGCACGAAGACCTGGTCGGCCTTGCGCTGCAGGGCGAGCAGGTCGTCGGTGGTGAACACCTGGGCGGGCTCCGGCGCGGCCACGCCCATCCGGTAGACGATCTCCCGCTCCTCGGCGTCGGTCGGGTAGCCCACCACGATCTTCATGAGGAAGCGGTCCCGCTGCGCCTCCGGCAGCGGGTAGACGCCCTCCTGCTCGATCGGGTTCTGGGTGGCCATCACCAGGAACGGGTCGGGCACCCGGTGCGTCTCGCCGCCGATGGAGACCTGCCGCTCGCTCATCACCTCCAGCAGCGCCGACTGCACCTTCGCCGGCGCCCGGTTGATCTCGTCGGCGAGCAGGAAGTTGACGAAGACCGGCCCCAGCTCGACGTCGAACTTCTCGCTGGACTGCCGGTAGATCCGGGTGCCCATGATGTCGGCGGGCACCAGGTCGGGGGTGAACTGCACCCGGGCGAAGTCGCCGCCGACCACCTTGGCCAGGGTCTCCACCGCGAGGGTCTTCGCCACCCCGGGTACGCCCTCCAGCAGGCAGTGCCCCCGGGCCAGCAGTGCGACGAACATCCGCTCGACCATCCGGTCCTGCCCGACGATGACCCGTTTGATCTCGAACAGCGCCTTCTCCAGCAGGCCGGCGTCCTGGGCGGGGGTGCTCACCGTCGCGGGTGGCTCCGGGGCCGCCCCGTTCGGGTCGGGGGAATCGGGCATGGTCGGCTGGGCCACCGGTCCTCCACAGCATGGTCGTCGTCGCGTCGTGGTGCGTATCAAGACTCGCATGCCCGGCTGAGAGCCGACGGAGGGAGAACCCGATTTCCGCCACGCCGTCGCCGCTGACCGAATCGCTGAACGAGGGTGGACACGGAGGGGTCCGGCGCGTGTACGATTCACCCCGTCGCCGGGCGGCTCCCCCCGTGGCCGCCCGGCGCTCAATCTTCCGGTGCCCCGGCCTAGACTGGCCCGGGTGACCGTACCCACCCCCGCCGACGAGGCCCCGATCTGTTCGGCCCGTGGGTGTCGCGCCTCCGCCGTCTGGGCGTTGCGCTGGAACAATCCCCGCCTGCACACCCCCGAGCGCCGCAAGACGTGGCTGGCCTGTCCGGAGCACCGGACGTCGCTGGGTGACTTCCTCGACGCGCGCGGCTTCCTGCGCGAGGTCTCGCCGCTGCCCGGATCGCATACGCTCGAAGCGTGAGCGCGCAGAGCGGACGTTTGCGGTGAACGGGCCCGAGCCGGCACAGCCCCCGGTCAGCGCCCTGGAACCCTGGCCGGACACCGTCCGCTGGCAGCCGATCTCCCGCGACCTGATCTGGGTGGAGCTGCTCCGGCTGGCGATGGGCTTGGCGGTGCTGCTGGTGGGGCTCGGCGTCGGCTGGGCGCTCAGCGGTCACCGGCTGGTCGGCGTCGCGTTCGGCGTGGTGCTGCTGCTCGGGCTGTGGCGGGCGGTGGCGATCGTCCGGGCGGTGCACGCCTGGGGGTACGCCGAGCGCGAGAACGACCTGCTGGTCCGGCACGGGCTGCTGGTGCGCCGGCTCTCCATCGTGCCGTACTCGCGGATGCAGTTCGTCGACGTCAGCGCCGGCCCGCTGGAGCGGGCGTTCGGCCTGGCCACCGTGCAGTTGCACACCGCCGCGGCGGCCAGTGACGCCCGGGTCCCCGGGCTGCGGCCGGCGGAGGCGTCCCGGCTGCGCGACCGGCTCACCGCGCTCGGCGAAGACCGCGCGGAGGGGCTGTGACCGAGGGCCCGGGCGGGCCCGAGGTCGCGCCGGACCGTGCCGGGACGCCCACCGACGCGCCGTCGCCCGACCCGTGGTCCCGGCCGGCCGGCCCGCCCGGGCCGGAACCGGCCACCGCACCGCCCGCCGGCACCGCCCCACACGTGCCGGCCGGCCCGCCTGAGCCTGAACCGGCCACCGCACCGCCCGCCGGCACCGCCCCGCACGTCCGGGGCGCGACGGACGCCGACCCGCACGCCGGATCCGGCCCCGGGCCTCGCCTCGCCGGCGGCCCTGACGTCCCCGCCGGCCCGCGCGCGGCGTCCCCGGTCGGCCGTCCCGGTGGTACGCCGCCACTCGCGCCCGGTGCGGTCGCGCCCTGGGCACCGCCGCCGACCGACGCGGTCCGGCCCCCCACCGACGCCGGCACGCCGCGGACCGACGCCGGCAGGTCCCCCACCGGTGCAGTCAGGCCCCCGGCCGGTGCCGGCACGCCGCCGGCCGACCCGGCCGGGGCGGAGCCGCGGCAGCGGCTGCACCCGCTCAGCCCGGTGCTGCACGGGGCGAAGTCGCTGGTCGTGGTGATCGCCGGGCTCTCCTGGTCGACGCTGTCCCGGGTGGGCTTCGGCTGGTTCGTGGCGATGGTGGTGGTGCTCGCGCTCGGCGCGACCGTGCTGGCGGTGGTGAGCTGGTGGAACACCGGCTACCACATCGTCGGGCGGGAGCTGCGGATCCACGAGGGGCTGCTGTGGCGGCGCACCCGGGCGATCCCGCTGGAGCGGTTGCAGGCGGTGGAGGTGGTCCGGCCGCTGCTCGCCCAGCTCACCGGCTTGGCGGAGCTGCGCCTGGAGGTGGTCGGCGGCGGCAAGACCGAGGCGCCGCTGGCGTACCTCGGCGTGGGTGAGGCGGCGGCGCTGCGCCAGCGGCTGCTCGGCATGGCGGGCCGGGCGCCGGCCCACCCGCCGAGCGCGGCGGTCGTGCCCGGCGGGCCGGCGCCGCGACCCGAGGCCGCCGGGCGTCCGCTGCACGCGGTACGCAACGCCGACCTGCTGGTCAGCCAACTGCTCACCCCGCAGGCGTTCCTGCTGCCGTTCGGCGTGGCGTTCGTGGTGGCGCAGTTCCTGTCCGAGGGCTCCTGGTCGTTCATCGCGGTGGCCAGCACGCTGACCGCGATGGCAGGTGTCCTGCTGCAACCGGTCCGCCGGGTGCTCGACGACTGGAACTTCCGGCTGGCCCGGGAGGACGACAGCCTGCGGGTGCGCAACGGCCTGCTGGAGACCCGGGTGCAGACCGTCCCGTTGGACCGGGTGCAGACGGTGGGGGTCACCTGGCCGCTGCTCTGGCGGGTCAAGGGCTGGCTGCGGCTGCGGCTGGAGGTGGCCGGCTACTCCGCCGGCGAGCCGGACGACCGCAACCGCCCGGACCGGCTGCTGCCCGTCGGGGACCTGTCCACCGGCGCGCGGATCGTGGCGGAGGTGCTGCCCGGGGTACGACTGGCCGGGCTGCCGCTGGCGCCGCCGCCGGCTCGGGCCCGCTGGCTGCGCCCGCTGAGCGTCCGGGTGCTCGGCGCGGGGCTGGACGAGCGGGTCTTCGCCGCCCGGTCCGGTCTGCTGACCCGCCGGCTGGTGATCGTGCCGTACGCCCGGATCCAGAGCGTGCGGGTGGTGCAGGGACCGGTGCAGCGACGGCTGCGGCTGGCCACGGTGCACGCGGACACCGCGTCCGGCGGCGGCGCCGTGGCGCACCACCGTGACCTGGCCGAGGCGTGGGTCCTCGCCGCCGAGCTGACCGCCCGGTCGCACGCCGCGCGGCTGGCTCGCTGACCGCTCGGCCGTAGCCGGCCGACAACTCGACCGCCGCCGTCGACCGCTCAGCGGTCGACGGCGGCCCGGTCAGCGGCGGGCCGGAGCTCCGTCAGGGGCCGGACGGTGACGCGGCGGGCCGGTCAGCGGCGGGCCGGCTCCGCCGCTGCGGGTTCGCCCGCCTGCTCCGGGACGGCGGCGACGGCCTCCTCCGCACCGGCCGGCCGGCGGCGGGCCCGGCGGGCGGCCCACCAGCGCTCGGCCAGGCCGACCACCAGGAACGTCAGCCCGACGTAGGCCCAGCCGACCAGCACGTCGATCACGTAGTGCTCGCCGGAGTAGACCAGCGTGAAGGTCATCGCCAGCGGGTACGCCAGCAGCAGCGGCCACCAGCGCTTGCGGGTGGCGCGGAGGAAGAACAGCACCACGAACAGCGCCCACGCGGTGTGCAGCGACGGCATCGCGGCCACCGGGTTGGAGGCGATCTGGCCGGCGTTGAGCAGGTTGCCCGCGCCGTGCATGCCGAACGCCTTCCAGCCCCGGGTGGAGATCCGGGCGACCTCGGTGAGCAGGCCGTTCTGCGCCGCCCACCACGGCGGGGCGGCCGGATAGAGGAAGTAGGTGACCAGGCCGGCGGCGCAGAGGAAGCCGAACCTGCGCATGTACGCGGCCCAGCGGCTCCGGTTGCGCAGCCAGAGCACCGCGGCGGCGGCCAGCGCCACCACGAAGTGGGAGAAGTAGACCCAGCTCACCGCCACGTCCCACCAGTGCACCTCGGGCCGGTACAGGTGCTCCTGGAGCCAGACCGTGGGCACCTGGCCGCCGGTGGCCCAGCCGAACATCACCCGGTCGGCGACGATCAGCTCGTAGGCGTGCGGGGTGGCCCCGTTGTCGGCGAACCCCCGGGAGAGGTTGTAGACGGCCAGCAGCAGCACCACCGGCACCCAGTCGCGTGCGAAGGCCAGGTGGCTGCGCCACGGTCGGGAGGAGTTCCAGGCGATGGTGGCGGCCCAGATCCAGACGAAGGCGTACGCCGGGTCCGTGGGCAGGCCGATCGCCAGCCAGGCGACGACGAAGGCGACGCCCCAGACCGCCATGGCGATCACGCGGCGACGCCCGCCGTCGGAGGACGCGGCGGGTCCGGTCGGGGCGGGGGGCTGGGGGTCAGTCACGACGGCCATCGCGGTCAAGGTTAACGGCGGCTGACGCATCGACCGACGCCGACCGTCCCGGGGCGGGTCAGTCCCGGGGTGCGCTGCGGCGGTGGTGGGCGGCCCGGGCCTTGGCCCGGTTGCCGCAGATCTCCATCGAGCACCAGGTGCGCCGCCGGTTGCGGGAGTGGTCGTAGTAGGCCCAGCGGCAGCTCGGCTCCCGGCACGCCTTGAGCCGGTGCCAGGCGCCGGTGGCGACGGCCTCCGCGACGACCGCGAGCAGGGTCGCCAGCGCGGCGTCCACGGGGTCGGCGGTGCCGGGCACGAGCCGGGGCGCCGGTCCGGTCACGTCGAGCACCAGCGGCAGGTCACGGGTGAGCGCGGCGAGCGCGGCCCCGGCGGCCGGGTCCAGCCCGTCCGGACGGGGGGAGGCCACCGGCGCGACGTTGTTGGCCGCGATCAGGGCCCGCAGCCCTTCGCGTACGGCTTCGGCCCGGTCGCGGCCGGCGGGGTCGACGGCGGCGTCGGCGGGCAGCAGGCCCCGGTCGCGCAGCCAGTGGCCGAGCTGCTCGGGCGCGGCGATGTCGTCGCCGTCCTCGCGGCGGGTGTTGACGAACTCCTCGATCCACCGCAGCCGCCCGGGAGCGGCGGTGTCGTCGACGGGCGGGTCGGTGGCCATGCGGCGGAGTCTAACCGGCCATTGACGATGGCCGGTCGTATAACTAGCGTACGGCTTACGTTGGTTAGACGAAGGGACATCATCGTGGGCATCCGTATCGGCGGCGTCGGCATCGACACGAACGACCTGGCCGCCAGCACCGCCTTCTGGCAGGCGGCCACCGGCTACCGGGTCACCTCCTCCGACGCCGCCTCGACGTACCTGACCGCGCCCGAGGGCGCCGGGCCGCACCTGTTCCTCCAGGTCGTCCCCGAGCGGCCGACCGGCAAGAACCGGCTGCACCTGGACCTGGTCACCGGGGACGTGGCCGGTGAGGTCGACCGCCTCCAGGGGCTCGGGGCCACCGAGGTGGGACGGCACGACGGCTGGGTGGTGCTCGCCGACCCGGACGGCAACCAGTTCTGCGTGGTCGGGTCCTAGCGGCGCGGCCACGGCGGGCGGGACACCGGACGGCTGCGCCTCTCCTGCACTACGCTCGGTCCATGCAGGAGCAGCCGGAGCCGCCCTTTCCGCCCGGGCTGACCGCCCGGGTCGAGCTGACCGTCACCGACGCCGACACCGCGCAGGCGGTGGGTTCGGGTGACGTGCCGGTGCTGGGCACCCCCCGGGTGCTCGCCCTGGTCGAGGCGGCCACCGTCGCGGCCACCGCCGTCCGGATGCCGCCCGGGCGGACCACGGTGGGCAGCCGGATCGAGCTGGAGCACCTGGCGGCGACCCCGGTCGGCCGGACGGTGGTGGCGCAGGCCCGCCTCGGCGAGGTCGACGGCCGACGGCTGGTCTTCGAGGTGGCGGTCACCGACGGCGACGAGACGGTGGCCCGGGGTCGGGTGGAGCGGGTGCTGGTCGACCGGCAGCGCTTCGTGGAACGCGCCGTGCGGGTGTCATGAGCCTCCGGTTCACCGAGGTCGCCGACCGGGTCCACGTGCTGCGCGAGCCGTTGCTCGACGTCAACGTCACGCTTGTCGTCGGCGACGGCGAGGCGCTGCTGGTGGACACCCTCTCCACCGCCGGTCAGGCGGCCGGGCTGGCCGAGGCGGCGCGTGCCGTCACCGGCCACCCGTGGACGCTGGTCAACACGCACCACCACTTCGACCACTGCTTCGGCAACGCCACCCTCGCCACCGACCCGCCCCGGCCGGTGTACGCGCACGAACTGGCCGCCGCCGCGCTGCGTGACGCGCCGGACCGGCTGCGCCGGGAGGCGTACGAGGAGCTGCGGGGCGAGCGGCCGGGGCTCGCCGCCGAAGTCGCCGACACCGCGCTGCTGGCCCCGACCCACCCGGTGCACACCGAGGCGGTGCTGGACGTCGGTGGCCGTCGGGTGGTGCTGCGCCATCCGGGTCGCGGGCACACCGACGCCGATCTGGTGGTGCACGTGCCCGACGCCGACGTGCTGGTCGCCGGCGACCTGGTCGAGCAGAGCGGGCCGCCCGCCTTCGAGGACTCGTACCCGCTCCAGTGGCCGGACGCGGTCGCCGAGCTGCTGCGGCTCACCACGCCCGCGACGGTGGTCGTGCCCGGGCACGGCGAGCCGGTCGACGTGGACTTCGTCCGGGCGCAGCACAAGCAGCTGGTCGACCTGGCCTGGCTGATCCGGGCCGCGCACACCGCCGGCGCCCCGCCCGAGCGGGTCGCCGCCGAGGCGCCGTTCGGCGCCCGTCCGGCCCTGATCGCCGCCCGGCGCGGCTACGCCGAACTCGACGGCACCGCCTGACCGACCTCGCCTGCGGCGGTGGGGCCGGCGGGGAAGCCGTGCACCGCGTCGCGGTCGGCCGGGTCGCGGTCGGCCGGGTCGCGGTCGGCCGGGTCGCGGTCGGCCGGGTCGCGGTCGGCCGGGTCGCGGTCGGCCAGGGCGGCGGCGAGCCACGTCGCGCGGTGCCGTTCGTAGTCGGCCAGGCGGCGCACGGCCCCGGTCAGTCGGCGAAGCGGCGCAGCACCTCGGCGCGGGTGGGCATCGACACCGCCCCGCCGGGCGACTCGCAGACCAGGCCGGCCACCCGCAGCGCGAACGCCACCCGCTGGTGCCAGTCCGGCGGTCCGGCCGGCTCGCCGTCGACGAGCAGGTCGGCGATGAGCGCCGCCATCACCGAGTCACCGGCGCCGGTGGCGTCCACCGCGCGCACCTTCGGCGCGGGGACGCGTACCGGGTCGCCACCGGCGGGGGCGACCACGGCGCCGTGCGCGCCCAGGGTGACCACGACGGTGCCGGCCCCCAGCTCCCGCAGGTACGCGGCGACCCCCTCGACCGGCTCCCGGGGGTAGAGCAGCTCGGCGTCGGCGGCGCTCAGCTTGACCAGGTGCGCCCCGGCGGCGAACTCCGCGACCACCTCGCGCAGCCGGTCCAACGCCGCCGGCCCGTCCAGCAGGCGGGGCCGCACGTTCGGGTCGAAGACCCGCAGCCCGGCGCCGAGCGCCCAGGCGCGGCGGGCGGCGGCGAGCACCGGCGGGCAGAGCAGCACGATCGAGCCGCAGTAGAGCACGTCGGCGCCCTCCACCAGCGCGACGTCCAGGTCGTCGGCGGTGAGCAGGCCGTGGGAGGGCGGCTCGCCGTAGAAGCGGAAGTCCGGCTCGGCCCCGGCGTGGGTGGTCACCGCGAGCGTGGTGGGGGCCGCGACGGTCACCGCCCCGGCCGTGCCCACCCCGGCGTCGTCGAGGAAGGCCCGGATCCGGCCGGCGAGCACGTCGTCGCCGAGGGAGCCGACGAACTGGACGCTCCCGCCGAGCCGGGACACGCCGACGGCGACGTTCAGCGGGCCGCCGCCGATCTCCTGCCGGAAGACGGGCCGCCCCTCGCACTCGACGTCGAGCAGGTCCACCAACGCCTCACCGAGCACCACCGCGTATCCCACATCGCCTCCCAGCGTCCGTCGTCCGTACCAAGGCTGGCACAGCGCCCGGCGCGACGGGCGGTGATGCCGCGTCCGCGCATATCGAGCAACGGCTATTGCGCGGCTCCGGCGGGCGTGATGGGATTGTGTCAGCCGGATCGGCGCGGGGGGCTGCCGTGTCGACGGCGACGAGCTGGAGCCGACGCGAGGGCACCGGTCCGCGGGACGCGGACCGTCGGCGGCGCGCGCGACCACCGGCCCTCTCCGCTGTTCCCGGGCCGGGCGTGGCGCCGCGATCGACGCATCCCCCGCCACAGCGGGGCCGGCCGTCGCGCCTGCCCCGCGGATCAGGAGAAGCTCGTGCTCCGTTCCCGTACCGCCGCGTTGCTCACCGCGGCCGCCACCCTCGCCCTGGGCGCCGTCGCCCTGGTGAGCCAACCCGAGCCGGCCGCCGCGCACGGCGCGGCGATGACCCCGGGCAGCCGGACCTACCTGTGCTGGAAGGACGGCCTCACCGGCACCGGCGAGATCCGGCCGAACAACCCGGCCTGCTCCGCCGCCGTCGCCCAGAGCGGCGCCAACTCCCTCTACAACTGGTTCAGCGTGCTGCGCTCGGACGCCGGCGGGCGGACCGTCGGCTTCATCCCCGACGGCAAGCTGTGCAGCGGGGGCAACCCCGGCTTCGCCGGGTACGACCTGGCCCGCACCGACTGGCCGCTGACCCACCTGACCGCCGGCGCCCGGCTGGACTTCCGGTACAGCAACTGGGCCCACCACCCGGGCACCTTCTACTTCTACGTCACCAAGGACAGCTGGAGCCCGACCCGCCCGCTGGCCTGGGGCGACCTGGAGGAGCAGCCGTTCCTGACGGTGACCAACCCGCCGCAGCGCGGCGCGGTGGGCACCAACGAGGGGCACTACTACTTCAGCGGCAACCTGCCGTCGAACAAGTCCGGCCGGCACATCATCTACTCCCGCTGGGTCCGCTCGGACAGCCAGGAGAACTTCTTCGGCTGCTCGGACGTCACCTTCGACGGCGGCAACGGCGAGGTGACCGGGATCGGCTCCGGTCAGACGACCCCGCCGCCCAGCCCCACCACGCCGCCGCCGAGCCCGACGACTCCCCCGCCGAGCCCGACCACGCCGCCGCCCGGCGGTGACTGCATGGCGGTCTACAAGGTGGTCAGCTCCTGGAGCGGCGGGTTCCAGGGCGAAGTCATGATCATGAACCACAGCACCCGGACCTACGGCGGCTGGACGGCGTCCTGGACGCTGCCCAGCGGCCAGTCGATCAGCCAGGTGTGGAACGGCACGGCGAGCACCAGCGGGTCGACGGTGACCGTCACCAACGCCGCGTACAACGGCACCATCGCGCCGGAGGGCACGACGACGTTCGGCTTCATCGCCAGCTCCAGCGGCGCGAGCAGCCTGCCGACCGTCACCTGCACCGGTCGCTGACCCCGCCGGGGTGACGGGCCAGCCGCCCGCCACCCCGGCACCGTCGGCGGTCCGGAAACGATCAGGAGGTCCGCGTCCCCGGCGGGGGCGCGGACCTCCTGGTCGACGGGCGTACGCCCCGGCCGGGGCGGCCGGTCAGCGGACCATGCTGCCGACCACCGGCTTGGTGAGCAGGGCGGACTGGTTGCGCTGGATGCCCGGGTCGAGGGTCTTCGCCACGAAGATGGCGTGCCAGATGCAGAAGATCAGCACGGTCCACACCTTGCGGGAGTGGTCCGCCTCCTCCCGCTTGTGCTCGTCGAGCAGCCGCATCGCGTACGACAGGTCGATGAGGTCACCGGCGCCGGAGGTGGCCAGCACGTGCCGGGCCCACTCGTACATCTCGCCGCGCAGCCAGACCCGGGTGGGGGTCGGGAAGCCGAGCTTCTTGCGGTTGACGATGGCCGGGGGCACCACGCCCTGCAACGCCTGGCGCATGGCGTACTTGGTGGCGTCGGAGCGGGGCGGCAGCTTCAGGTCCACCGGGATGCCGGCCGCGACGTTGAAGACTTCCCGGTCGAGGAAGGGCACCCGCACCTCGAGCGAGTGGGCCATCGAGATCCGGTCGGCCTTGACCAGGATGTCGCCGCGCAGCCAGGTGTAGAGGTCGACGTACTGCATCTTGGTGACGTCGTCGAGTTCGGTGCACTCGGCGTAGATCGGCGCGGTGACGTCGGTGTAGCGCACCGAGGGGTCGTAGCGGCGCAGCAGGTGCTGCTTCTCCTCCTCGGTGAACATCCGGGCGTTGCCGTAGTAGCGCTGCTCGATCGGGGTGGTGCCGCGCTCCAGGAAGCTCTTGCCCTTGACCCCCTGCGGGATCGCCTTGGAGACCGCCCGCAGCCCCTTCTGCACGCCGCCGGGCAGCCCGTTGACCGCGCCGAGCGAGAGCGGCTCCCGGTAGATCGTGTACCCGCCGAAGAACTCGTCCGCGCCCTCGCCGGAGAGGACCACCGTGACGTGCTCGGCGGCCTTCTTCGCCACGAAGTACAGCGGCACCAACGCCGGGTCGGCCACCGGGTCGTCCAGGTGCCAGACGATCTTCGGCAGCGCGTCGATCATGTCCTGCGGCCCGATCTTGGTCGGGATGGTGGTCACGTCGAGGTGCCGGGCGGAGTCCTGGGCCACGTCGATCTCGGAGTAGCCCGGCACGTCGTAGCCGACGGTGAAGGTGAGGATGTTCGGGTTGAACTCCCGGGCCAGCGCCACCACCGCGGTGGAGTCGATGCCGCTGGAGAGGAAGGAGCCGACCGGCACGTCCGAGCGCATGTGCATCCGGACGCTCTCCCGCAGCGTCTCCCGGATCTCGTGGTAGAGCCGCTGCTCGTCGGAGACCGGGGCCGGGCGGAACACCGGCCGGTACCACCGGCGCACGTCGATCCGGCCGCCCGGGGTCCAGGTCAGGTACTCCCCCGAGCCGATCCGGCTGATCCCCTTGTGCAGGGTGCCGGGCTCCGGGACGTACTGCAGGGTGAGGTAGTGGCTCAGGCTGGCCGTGTCGATGCCGGCGTCGCCCTGGTACGCCGAGTGCGCGAACGGCAGCAGCGCCTTCTTCTCCGAGGCGAGGTAGAGCCCGTCCTGCGTCTCCAGGTAGTGCAGCGGCTTGATGCCGAAGTAGTCGCGGGCGCCGAAGGCCCGGCGCTCCTGCCGGTCCCAGATGACGAAGGCGAACATGCCGCGCAGCCGGGTGAGCACCTGCTCGCCCCAGTAGTGGTACCCGGCGACGATCACCTCACCGTCGCCGGCGGTGGCGAACTGGGCGCCGAAGGTCCGCACCAGCTCGTCGCGCAGCTCGATGTAGTTGTAGATCTCACCGTTGAAGGTGAGCAGGTAGCGGCCGCCCGCGTAGGGCAGCGGCTCGTGGCTGGAGGCCACGTCGATGATCGCCAGCCGCTTGTGCGCGAACACCCCGTCCGCGTACCGGCCGGAGGCGTCCCCGACCACCTCGACACCGGTCTCGTCCGGGCCGCGGTGGTGCAGGCATTCCAACGCCCCGGCGATGTTGTCGCGGTGAGCGGCGGCGTCGCCGCGCGCACTGAAGAAGGCCAGGAGTCCGCACATGGTGGTCATCTTTTCACGCGGTCGGTGCGGCCGTCGCGGCACCGCTGCCTGTCTCCCTCCCGGCGGACGGCGGGTCGCGCCGACCAGCGCCGACACCGCACCCGGAGCCGGCGGCGGCACCACGGGTCCCGGCGTCGCCCGCCGAGGCGGTACGGTCGGACCAGCGACGACACGGGAGGAGCGGACCATGGCCGAGGACCGGACCAGCGGCAAGCCGGCGGACGGCACCGAATCGCACGACCCGGACTTCCCGGAGGCCTTCCTGGCGTTCATGCGCCAGGGCTGGGCGGACAGTGCGCTGCCGGTGGGCCCCCGTCCGGAGGTGCCCAACTACGCCAAGCGCCGCGCGGCGCTCTCCGCGGCCTTCCCGGGCGAGACCCTGGTCATCCCGACCGGCACCGAGAAGGTACGCGCCAACGACACCGACCACCCGTTCCGGCCCGGCAGCGACTTCGCGTACCTGACCGGCGACCTGGACCCGGACAGCGTGCTGGTGCTGCGGCCCAACGGCTCCGGGCACGACGCCACGCTGTTCATGCGGCCGCGCTCGTCGCGGGAGACCGACGAGTTCTTCCGCAGCCGGCACGGCGAGCTGTGGGTGGGCCGGCGGCACACCCTGGCCGAGAAGTCGACCGAGCTGGGCCTGCCGACCGAGGACCTGGCCGGGCTGGACGCGGCGCTGGCCGGGCTGGCGCCGGGGCGTACCCGGGTGCTGCGGGGGTTCGACGCCCGGGTGGACGCGGCCGTGCGCCCCTGGGACGGCCCGCTCGTCGACGGCCGGCCGGCCCGTGACCGCGAGCTGGCCATCGTGATCTCCGAGCTGAAGCTGGTCAAGGACGAGTGGGAGATCGCCCAGCTCCAGGAGGCGTGCGACGCGACCGTGCGTGGCTTCGAGGACGTGGCCCGGGCGCTGCCGGCCGACCGGGGCGTCTCGGAGCGGCTGCTGGAGGGCATCTTCGCGCTGCGCGCCCGGCACGACGGCAACGACGTCGGGTACGGCTCGATCGTCGGCGCGGGCGAGCACGCCACGATCCTGCACTGGGTGCACAACCACGGCGCCACCCGCCCGGGTGAGCTGCTGCTGATGGACATGGGCGTGGAGAACCGCAACCTCTACACCGCCGACGTGACCCGGGTGCTGCCGGTCGACGGCCGCTTCACCCCGCTGCAGCGGCAGGTCTACGACGCCGTCTACCAGGCGCAGCAGGCCGGCATCGACGTGATCCGGCCGGGCGTGGCGTTCCGGGACGTGCACCTGACCGCCATGCGGGTGCTGGCCGAGGCGCTGAAGGACCTGGGCCTGCTGCCGGTGAGCGTGGACGAGGCGATGGACCCGGCGTCGACGGTCTACCGGCGGTGGACCCTGCACGGCACCAGCCACATGCTCGGCATCGACGTGCACGACTGCGCCAACGCCCGCAAGGAGAAGTACCGCGACGGCGCGCTGGGCGAGGGTTACGTGCTCACCGTCGAGCCCGGGCTCTACTTCCAGCCGGAGGACGAGCTGGTCCCCGAGGAGCTGCGCGGCATCGGCGTGCGGATCGAGGACGACATCCTGGTCACCGCGACCGGGTCGGTGAACCTGTCGGCCGGTCTCCCCCGCCGCGCCGACGAGGTGGAGACCTGGCTGGCCGAGCAGCGGGAGGCGGGCCCGCGCCTGCCCGGCTGACCGGGGGTACGACCTACCTGCGGCGGGCCTCGCCTGCGGCACGCGGACGTCTCGGACGTTCCGCCTGCCGTGGTCGGGGCCCGTCGTGTTTGCGCTGCTCACCCGCTTCCTGCCGGGAGCCGTCGAGTTGACCCGCCGATGCCCGAAGTGAGGGGAATGCGGGCTTTTCTCGGATAAGTCCTCGTCGCGAGGATCCTTCTCATACGGTGGGGATCAGAGAGCTGCAAACCATTTGTAGCTGGTCGCGCCGCTCTGGGTGGTGCGACCCCGTCTGCAGCAGGAAAGGTCGGAAAGCTCTGATGTCCAACGACGTAACGACTCCCGACGGCGGGGCACCCATGGCCGCACCGGCGAAGAAGCGACGCGCCCTGTGGGTGGCCGGCGTGGCCGGACTGTCCGGCGTCGTCGGCCTGGCGGCCCTGGGCGGCCTCGCCGCCCGTGACGACAAGGCCGACGACACGCAGCGCGTCTCCGAGGTGCAGTCCGCCACGGCGCAGCAGAAGGCCAGCGGCACCGGCACCGCCGATGTCGGCTCCGGCGAAGAGGAAGACAAGAAGACCGGCCAGGACCCCGGCCAGGGGTACGACCGGCAGGACGCCACGGCCGCCCCGGGCGGCAAGCAGTGGCGTGGCAAGGAGGACAAGGGCAAGGACAAGGAGAAGGACGAGTACGGTCCGGCCAAGCAGTTGCCGTGTGACAGCGACGTGCTGGTCGAGGCGGTCAACCGGGCCAACCTCGACAACGGTGGGGTGTTCCGGCTCGCGAAGGACTGCGAGTACAAGCTCACCGAGCAGACCGACAACAACGCCTTCCCGGCCATCGACGAGCGCATCGTCCTGCTCGGGCACAACTCCAAGCTGGTCCACGACGGCAGTGAGCTGTTCCGGTTCTTCGAGGTGCTCTCCGGCGGTGAGCTGATCCTCAAGGACCTCACGCTCAAGGGCGGCCAGGTCACCTCACCGCCGCCGCTGCAGCCCAACGGCGCCAACGGCGGCGCCCTGTTCGTGCAGGAGGGCGGCCGGGCGGTCCTCAAGCACACCAAGTTGGTCGACAACCGGGCCACCGGCGTCGGTGCCACCGGCGGCAACGGCGGCGCGATCTACAACCTCGGCGACGTCGAGATCCACAAGAGCCTCCTGGCCGACAACCACGCCCGCGGCACCGGCACGCCCGGCGGCAACGGCGGCGCCGTCTACAACGAGGGCACCCTGGCCGTGCACGACTCGGAGCTGGCGAACAACACCGCGACCAGCACCGGCAACGGCGGCAACGGCGGCGCCATCGCCAACGACGACAACGGTGTCACCACCGTCACGTACAGCAAGATCGTCAGCAACAAGGCCAGCAACGACGGCGGCGGCATCTGGAGCGACGACGACACCCGCCTCACCGTCACCCGCACGAAGATCGCCGACAACGTCGCGTGCGACGACGGCGGCGGCATCTTCAACGACGGCGACTCCGTCATGACGCTGGAGTACGTCGTCGTGTCCGGCAACAAGGCCACCGACGACGGCGGCGGCGTCTTCCACGACAGCAACAGCGTCGCCACCGTCAAGCACAGCAAGTTCCTGGACAACACGGCCGGCGACAACGGTGGTGGCCTCTTCAACGGCGAGACCTTGAACCTCTTCGACAGCGAGTTCAAGGGCAACCACGCCGAGGAGGGTGGCGCCATCTACAACGACGGCGACGGCGTCCTCACCGTCCGCAAGAGCACCATCGTCTACAACTTCGCGGCCGAGGCCGGCTCCGCCAACAGCGGCGCCGGGGGCATCTTCAACGACAACGGCACGGTCACTCTCGACGACAAGACGATCGTCGCGAAGAACGAGCCGCGCAACTGCGTCGACGTGCCCGGCTGCGCCAACTGAACCACCACATAGCCGAAGGGGTCCCTTCCGTCGCGTACGGGAGGGACCCCTTCCGTACCGCGTCGGGACGGCCGACGGCCGGGTCGGCCCCGGCGAGCACGTGCCCGCGACGACTCCGGTGGGGTCCGCGCCGCATATCGCCCGTCCGGGGCGGTGCGCCCGGAGTGCTCCGTCCCCGTCCCGAGCATGCCGGACTGCGCCCGTCTTACCCCTAACGTGGGTATATCTCGGATCTGACCGTGAAGAGAAAAACATTCTCATACGGTGGGCCTCAGCAGCTACAACCGATTTGTAGCCAGGGGAGCTGCCCCATGGTCGAGCGCCCCTGTCTGGTACGAGGAGAGAGCAGAGAGCTCCGATGTCCAACTACCTTCGCAAGAACTCCGAGAACACCGCGCCGGGCAGCCGGCGCAAGCTGTGGCTCGCCACCGGCGTGGCCGGCCTGACCGGCGTGGTCAGCCTGGCCGGCGTCGCCGCCGGGACCAGCGCGGGTGCCGCCGGGGCCGACCGTCTCGCCGACCTGAAGTGGGCCACGGCCGAGCAGGTCACCAAGGACGCCGGCGCCGGTCAGGGCAGTGAGGGCGAAGCCGACAAGGGTGGCAAGGGCCCGGACGCCCGCGGCGGTCAGGGCAAGGACTGGCAGGGCAAGGGTCAGGGCCAGGACTGGCAGGGCAAGGGGAAGGACGGCCGGGACCAGAAGGGCAAGGAGAAGGACGAGTACGGTCCGGCCAAGCAGTTGCCGTGTGACAGCGACGTGCTGGTCGAGGCGGTCAACCGGGCCAACCTCGACAACGGTGGGGTGTTCCGGCTGGCCAAGGACTGCGAGTACAAGCTCACCGAACAGACCGACAACAACGCCTTCCCGGCCATCGACGAGCGCATCGTCCTGCTCGGGCACAACTCCAAGCTGGTCCACGACGGCAGTGAGCTGTTCCGGTTCTTCCAGGTCCTCAACGGCGGTGAGCTGATCCTCAAGGACCTCACCCTCAAGGGCGGCCAGGTCACCTCACCGCCGCCGCTGCAGCCCAACGGCGCCAACGGCGGCGCCCTGCTCGTCGAGGAGGGCGGACAGGCCGTCCTCAAGCACACCAAGCTGGTCGACAACCGGGCCACCGGCGTCGGTGCCACCGGCGGCAACGGCGGCGCGATCTACAACCTCGGCGACGTCGAGATCCACGACAGCCTGCTCGCCGACAACCACGCCCGCGGCACCGGCACGCCCGGCGGCAACGGCGGCGCCATCTACAACGAGGGCACCCTGACCATCCACAAGTCGGAGCTGGCGAACAACACCGCGACCAGCACCGGCAACGGCGGCAACGGCGGCGCCATCGCCAACGACGACAACGGCATCGTCAGCGTCGCGCACAGCAAGATCGCCAACAACAAGGCCAGCAACGACGGCGGCGGCATCTGGAGCGACGACGACACCCGGGTCACCGTCACGCACAGCAAGGTGATCGGCAACGTCGCCTGCGACGACGGCGGCGGCATCTGGAACGACGGCGACAGCGAGCTGACCCTCGAGCACGTCGTCGTCGCCGGCAACAAGGCCACCGACGACGGCGGCGGCCTCTTCCACGACAGCAGCGCCGTCGTGGTCGTCCGGCACAGCAAGTTCCTCGACAACACCGCCGGCGACAACGGTGGCGGCATCTTCAACGGTGAGCGGATGAACATCTACGCCACCGAGTTCAAGGGCAACCACGCCGAGGAGGGTGGCGCCATCTACAACGACGGCGACGGCGACCTGGCGATCCGCACCAGCAAGATCGTCTACAACTTCGCCGCCAACACGGGTACCGCCAACAGCGGCGCCGGAGGCATCTTCAACGACAACGGCACCGTCGTTCTCGACGACAAGACGATCGTCGCGAAGAACGAGCCGCGCAACTGCGTCGACGTCCCCGGCTGCGCCAACTGAGCCGGTGACACGGTGATCGGCCGGGACGACACCGGCTGACACAGGAACGAGGTCCGGCCCCCTTCCGCGACAGCGGAAGGGGGCCGGACCGTGCCGCGCCTACTTCTGGACGAAGACCGCCACGCTACGGGCCGGCACGGTGAACGTGCCGCTGGCCCGGTCGAACGAGGCGGTGCGCAGCACCGGGTCGGCCGAGCCGGCCAGCACCGGGTGCAGCGTCACGTTCGCCCCGCGCAGACCGGTCACCCGCTGCTTCGCCGCCTCCGGGGTGGCGTTGAAGACGACGGTGAGCGACTTCCACTTCCCGTCCAGCCCGCGGGCGTCGAGGGTCATGGTCAGCACACCAGGAGTCTCCTCGGCGCCGGAGAGCGGGAAGGCGACCCGCTTCTGCACCTGGTCGGCGGTGGGCAACCCGAACACCGGCGAGGACTCACGGATCTTCAGCAGTTCCGCGTACCGGGCGTCGGTCAGGTTGATCGCCGCGCAGTCCGGGACCAGCTTCTCGTCGGCCAGCAGCGGCTTCGCGTACGACCACTTGTCCTTGTTGTCCTGCTCGGGCGGGAGCCCGATGCCGAAGCCGTTGCCCTGGGCGCAGTCCCAGCGGATCTGGTTGAACCAGTCCCCCGAGTTGTAGGAGTTGCGGTCCAGCGACTTCGAGCGCAGCCGCTCGGTACCGGTGGTGACGAAGCCACTGCCCTGCCCGAGGGCGGTGGTGGCCAGCGCCAGCACCTGCATCCGGGACCGGTCGGTGACCGAGGTGCCCTGCGGCAGCTTGTACGCCAGCGCGTCGTACAGGATCTCGTTGTCGTGCGCGTCGACGTAGGTGACCGCCTCGCCCGGCGCGGCGGTGTACCCGGCCGGGGAGCCGTTGTAGTCCACCTGGGCGCCGGTGACCCGCTTGCCGGACGAGTCGGTGAACCGGTAGCCCTTCAGGTTGCCGGCCAGGCCGACCTTGATCAGGTCCTGGTAGTGCAGCAGCCGGGCCTTCTGCTCGGCGGGCGTGCCGTTGACGTCGTCGCCGTTCGGGTCGGTGTAGAGACCCGAGGCGAAGCCCTGGACCCGCGGGTTGCCGTCGAACGGGCCGCCACCGCGCACCGCGTCCCGCAGCCGGTCGTTGAAGGTGCCGATCCCGGTGCCGGCCATGTTGGCCTGGGTGGCCTGCACGAAGCGGGCGTCGTCGGCGACCTCGCCGAAGTTCCAGCCCTCGCCGTAGAGCAGGATCTTCCTGCCGTCCACGCCGTCACGGGCCAGGGTCAGCTCGTTCAGCGCGGCCCGGACCGCCAGCAGGTTCGCCTTCGGGTGGTGGCCCATCAGGTCGAACCGGAAGCCGTCCACCTTGTACTGCTTCGCCCAGGTGACCAGCGAGTCCACCACCAGCTTGCCCATCATGGCGTGCTCGGGGGCGGTGTTGGCGCAGCAGGTCGAGTTGGCGACCGTGCCGTCGTCCAGCAGCCGGTGGTAGTAGCCCGGCACCACCTGGTCCAGCACCGACTTGGGGTCGTTGCCGGAGGCCGAGGTGTGGTTGTAGACGACATCCATCACCACCCGCAGGCCGGCGCCGTTGACCCCGGCGACCATCTGCCGGAACTCGGTGGTCCGCTTCGCCCCGGCCGGGTCGACGGCGTAGCCGCCCTCCGGCACGGTGTAGTGCAGCGGGTCGTACCCCCAGTTGTAGCCGTCCTTCTCGGCCACCGCCGCGACGCACTTCTGCTGCTCGGCGGAGTCCGGCGGCAGCTTCGCCAGGTCGCAGGCGGGCTGCTGCTGGTCGGCGCGACGTTCGGGGATGGTGGCGAAGTCGAACGACGGGAGCAGGTGCAGGTAGTTCACCCCGGCGTCACCGAGGGCCTTGAGGTGCTTCATCCCGGCCGTGTTCGGGTCGGTGAAGGCGAGGTAGCTGCCCCGCCGCTCGGCCGGCACGGTCTCGTCGGCGATCGAGAAGTCGCGTACCGACAGCTCGGAGATCTGCGCCTTGGCCGGCGGCACGGCCGGCGGCTTGCGCAGCTTCGACCAGCCGGCCGGAGCCAGCGCCGGGTCGCCGAGGTCGACGATCTGGCTGTGCGTCGAGTCCGGCGCGAGCGCCACCGAGTACGGGTCGGTCACCGAGGCGGTGACCACCTTCTGCGCGGCCGGCTGCCACGCCTCGACCTGGTAGCGGTAGTACTTTCCGGTCCAGTCGCGGCTGCCGCGCACCGACCAGACGCCGGTGCGGTCGTTGCGGCTCATCGCCACGGTCCTCGGCTGCGCCGTGGGCGCGTCGAAGAGCTGCAGCGACACCTGCCGCGCGGTGGGCGCCCAGACCGCGAGGGTGGGCACCTTGCCGGCGAAGGTCGCGCCGAGCTTCGCGCCGGTGGCGGCGCGGTAGACGTCGTCGAGCACGCCCGGGATCTGCACGCCGGTCGCGCCGAGCAGCTTGCCCTCGGCGTCCCGCTCGGTCACCACGAGCTGTCCGCGCAGCGCCGCCGGCACCTTGGCCAGGTCGGCCCGGTCCAGGCTGAAGGCGCGGTAGGCCCACAGGTGCGGGAAGGCCGCGCGCTGGGCCTCGGTGAGCCCGTTGCGCTGCGCCCGCAACGGCAGCGAGGTGTACGTCCCGGACAGCTCGCCGTCGGCGATGGTCAGGCCACCGGTCGGGGCGGCGACCAGGGCGTACCGCTTGCCGTCGGTCGGGCCGGTCTGCCAGGCGACGGTGGACCGGTCGATCCACTGCGCCTTCTGCTTGGTGACGTCCAGGTCCCGGGCCGGGCCGGAGGAGGTGGACGGCAGCAGCCGGCCCTTGACCCCGGCGAGCAGCCAGACCTCCCGCCCGGCGCCGGCGAAGTCCAGCCGCTGGTCCTCGGGATGATCCTTCACGTCACCCTTGTGGATGATGTAGCTGAGCCCGGTCGCGCCCGAGGCCAGCGGCACCCGGAAGACCGCGCCGAAGGAGTCGACCTTCTCCGGGGCGAGTGGCCGGGCCCAGTCGGTCGGGTTGGCGGCGCCGTCCCAGAGGTGCAGGCCCCACCCGTCGTAGTCGTTGTCGGCCTTGCGCCAGTGGATCAGCGCGGTGCCCTCGTCGACCGTCGGGTCCGGCTCGCCGGTGGCGGCCTGCCGGGTCGGGTAGAGCGTCGGGTCGCCCTGCTTCACCCAGACCTCGCCGGTCTGCGTGACGTCGACGGTGCGGTCGTTCGCGACGTCCTTGTTCCCGTCGGAGTCGACCACGAGGAAGCCGACGCTCTTCGCGCCCGGCTTCAGCTTGACCCAGGCGAACCGGCCGTAGGAGTCCTCACCGGCGAATGGCTGCCCTTTGGGCCACTCGGTGGCGTACGCGGGGTCGACATCGCCCCAGGTGTAGAGGCCCCAGTCGTCGTACCCGCCGGCCGGACGCTGGTAGTGCACGACCACCCAGTCGCGGGACGCGCCCTGCGCCGGGGTGCCGACGATCCCGCTGGAGCGGGTGGCGGCGGTGCGCCCCTTGCCGTCGCGGACGACGGCCTTGTACTCGACCTTCGTCCCGCCCGGCAGGCCGGTCAGGTCGTGGTGCACGGTGTACGGGGCCTTGTGCGCGCTGCCGAGCAGGGTCCACTTGCCGCCGGGGACCCGGGCGGCGAAGGTGACGGTGGCGAGCGGGTCGCCGGTGACCTCGGCGGTGACGGCGGCCTTGGTGGCGACCGGGGTGTCGCCCGGTCCGGTGATGGTGATCGTCGGGGTGTCGGCGGCCTGCGGGATCGCCGCGCCGGCCTTGAAGACCACGGCCGACATCGCCGGCACGGAGATGCTCAGCTTGCCGTCCGCCCCGGCGGCCGGGGTGGTGACGCCGCCGTAGATGCCGGTGAAGGTGGTACCGGGCGACCAGGTGTCCACCGTGACAGTCTGCTCGGTGGCGGCGTTGTTCACGGCCACCACGTACTCGGTGCGGTCGGCCGGGGAGATCCGGGAGAAGGCGAAGACGCCCGGGCCGTCGGCGGCGTGCCGGGTCACCTGGACGCCGTCGCGCAGCCCGGCGTGGGCGGCGCGGAGCTTGCCCAGCTCGGAGATGGTGCGGTACAGCGGGTGGCCGGAGTCGAACTGGTCGGCGGCGTGGGTGCGGGTGGTGCCGATCAGGTCGTCGTCGAGGTAGTCCGCCACCTTGCTGGCGAACATGTCCTGCCGGGCGTCCTTGTCCCCGCCGGGGCCGGTGAAGCCCTGCTCGTCGCCGGAGTAGACGACGGGCTGGCCACGGGTGAGGAACATCAGCTGGTGGGCGAGCTGGCTGCGGCGCAGCTGGCTGGCGTCGTCACCACCGGTGGCGGCGATGAAGGAGCCGATCCGGCCCATGTCGTGGTTGCCGAGGAAGGTGGTCAGCCGGTTGGCGTTCGTGTCCCGGGCGGCGTAGAGGTCGTCGCGGGCGTACACGTCGGCGAGGGACTTGGCGGAGCCGTCGGCGGCGGTGTAGCCGCGGGCGGCCTCCTGGAAGGAGAAGTCGAGGGTGGCGGGCAGGCCGCCCCGGCGCACGTACGTGGAGGCGATCTCCTGGTCGGCGCTGTACACCTCGCCGAACATGAAGAAGTCCTTCTTGCCGGCCCGCTCCGCGCGCCGCTCGATGCCCTGGCTGAACTGCGGCCAGAAGTCGAGGTTGGCGTGCTTGACGGTGTCGAGGCGGAAGCCGTCGACGCCGGTGGACTCGATCCAGTCGCCGTAGACCTTGGTCAGGCCGCGCACCACCTCGGGCCGCTCGGTCCAGAGGTCGTCCAAGCCGAAGAAGTCGCCGTACTCGCTGTTCTCGCCCGCGAAGGTCGAGTCACCGCGGTTGTGGTACATCGTCGGGTCGTTCAGCCACGCCGGCACCTTGACCTTCGCGTCGGCCGGGTTGGCGAAGGTGGGCGTGTACGGGAACGACGTCGTGTCCACGTCCGGGAAGTCGCGGGTGCCGTCGGCGTAGTTGCGGTCCTCGAAGGCCCGGCCCCGGGAGTCGGTGTACGGGGAGGACTTCTTGTCGACGTAGGTGTACGTGTCCTCGGCGTACTTGATGACGTCCGCGGTGTGGTTGACGATGACGTCGAGGTAGACCTTGATGCCCCGCTGGTGGGCGAGCTTGACCAGCTTCTTCAGGTCCTCGTTGGTGCCGAAGTGCGGGTCGACCTGGGTGAAGTCGGTGATCCAGTAGCCGTGGTAGCCGGCGGAGACGTCCGATCCGGTGCCCTGCACCGGCCGGTTCTTGAAGACCGGGGCGAGCCAGATGGCGGTCGTCCCCATCCCCTGGATGTAGTCGATCTTGTCCATCACCCCCTTGAGGTCGCCGCCGTGGTAGAAGCCCTTGTCCTTCGGGTCCAGGCCGGTGCGGAGCCGGTCACCGGTCAGTCCGCCGGTGTCGTTGCGCTTGTCGCCGTTGGCGAACCGGTCCGGCAGGACGAAGTAGAACTGCTCGGCCCGGCCCGTGCTCGCACCGGCCTTGAGCAGGGCGTCCGCGGAGGGCTCGGTACGCCACTGCACGGCGCCGGCGGCGGCCAGGGGGTCGGTGCCGCCGGACCGGTCGGTGGCGTCCGCGCCGAGCTGCTGGACGGCGACCGGGACGCCGACGAGGGCGAGGGTAAGTGTGGAGATCAAGGCGAACAGCGCCTTGCGGGATATCGGCGGGGGTTTCATCGACGGCCTTCCTCTGGTCGTTGATTCGCCCGCACGCTAGCTCTTGCCGAAACATTCTGCAATACCTTGCAAACGGCGTCGCAACAAAGCAGTGCTCTTGCGAAACATGGCGTCGCCCGCGGGCGTATCCGCCGTCACCGTGCGCTACCTGGACACGGAACCGCCGCCCGGCCGGCGAGTCGGCGGGGCGGCGGCAGCGGCGCGGATCAGAGGCCGGAGCAGGCGAACCCGTCGACCGTGCAGGTGCTCGGACGGTTGGCCCCGCCGGTGTGTTCGAAGTGGAACCGCAGCGGCACCGAGGAGCGGCCGTCCAGGTCCACCCCGCTGGTGTACGTGAAGACGCCGTCGCTCATCCGGGCGGTTCCCTGCGGGGCGCCCTCGACCCACGAGGTGACCAGCCGGCCACGGGGCAGCACCAGCCGGACCGTCCAGGACCGGGAGCCCGACGCGGAGTTGGTCAGCAGCACCTCGCCGATGAAGGCGTCGCCGTAGTCGTTGAGCTTGCTGTACCGGCCGGTCACCGACGGGGCGGGTGCCGGCGGCGCGGGAGCGGGCGGTGGGGCCGGCGGACGGGTCTGCCCCGGCGGGACGGGGTCACCGCTCGGGGGCGGGGCCCCGGTGCCGCCCGCCGTGCCGGGCAACGGCTCGGTCCGGCGGGGGGACAGACCGGGCACCACCGGCATCGGCAGCGTCGCGGCGACCCGGGTCGGCGTCGTCGGTGGCGGCAGGTCCGGCAGCGCCAGGGTCGGCGCCGGCTCGGGCGACCCGTCCTCCCACCGGTCCCGTCCGGGAACCGCCAGCAGCGCCACCACCTGCAGGGTCACCAGGGCCAGCACGCCGGCGACCACCACGATCCAGGGGGACCAGGCCACCTGCCGCAGACCGCCGAGCGGCGATCGTGCGTGACGTCTGCCGGACATGCCCCTCCTTCTCAGGTGCCGTCCGAGAGCGTAGCGATGATCGGCAATGCCGGAAAGAGCCCGACTCCCACTAAGTGTCCTAACAGTACGACTGGGGCGAACGGTCAGCCGATCGTGCAGGCGGCGCCGTTGACCGTGCACTGGCCCGGACGGTCACCGCTGCCGCTACGGCTGAACGTCATCGACACCACGGCGCTCTCCCCCGCCGGCAGCGGCCCGGTGCCGCGCAGGACGAACCAGCCGCTGCCGCGCGTACGGACCGACAGCCCGCTGGACGACGAGGCCCGGATCGACTTGACGTTGCCGGTGAACAGCAGCTCCACCTCCCACTCCTGGGCACCGCCGGTGCCGTTGCGCACCGTCAGGGTCGCCGCGAACGAATCGCGGTCGCTGGAGGTGGCCCGGTACGCCGCGGTCACCCGACCGGAGCCACTCGTGCCCGCCTTGCGACTGCTCGACGGGGACGCCGTGGGCCGCGGTGAGGTGACGCTCGGAGAGGGTGTCGGGGTGACGCTCGGTGACCGGGTGGCGCCGGCCACGACCAGCGGGGTGTCCGTACTCGCCACGGCGGCGGGAGTGGCGGGCAGCCGGGGCAGGTACATCGGCGGCGCCGGCTCCGGCGCGGCCTGGTGCTCGGCCCCACGGAACGACAGCATCGCGAAGAGCAGCAGCACCGCCAGCAGGCCGACACCGAGCAGCACCACGATCCACGGCGTCGACGCCAGCAGGGTCGGTGCGGATCGCGCCCCGGACCGCGCGGCCGAGCGGTCGAACATGAAAGTCCCCCTAGTCCGAGCAGACGCGCCAGCCTAGCCAGTGACGTACGTGCTGCGCAGCGGACCCGCCGGGTACCGTCCGTAGGTCCGGCCGGTCCAGGAAAACGGGTGAGCCGAGCTGACCGGATCGGGGCCAGGGCGGGCCGTGCCCGTCCCGACGCCACCCACCGTCCGGATGCCGCGAGCGCGCCCGGCACCGGGCGCCGGACCGACCGGCACGACGCCCGGACGCCGGCCACCGCGCCGAGGCCGGGGCGCGCGGACCCGACACTGTGGTGGTCGGGCGGCGCCGGGGCACGCCGGGCCGCCGTGCGCGGCGGACGGTCAGGCGGTACGGACGACGGTGCAGATGACCGGCCCGTCGTCGGTGGTGCGCAGCAGGTAGCGGTACCGCTCGCCGGGCACCGCCCGGCCCTGGCTGTCCAGGAACTCCCACTGCACGGCCACCATCGTGAGCAGCGCGGAGACCGGCTGCACGTCCTCGATCAGGGCGTTCGCCGCGACCAGCTCGCGCTCCTGGTAGTCGGGCGCCGCGCCGACGAAGGAGAGCGCCACGGCGGCCATGGTGCTGAACGAGAAGCTGTAGGTGTCGGCCACCACCAGCCCAGGCAGGGCGTAGCACCCGGCGATGGCGGGCACGTCGCCGGCGGTGAGCGCCACGCCGTACCGGTCGAAGAAGTCGGTCAGCGTGTCGAGATCGGTGGAGGCTGTCACGGGCTCAGTGATTGCCGTCGAGGGGCATCGGCAAACCTCAGCGCGCCGGGATGCGCACCTCGATCTCCGCGCCGAGCCGGGCGCCGCCGGTCAGGTCCAGGTCGTCGCCGCTCCAGAACCGGCCCGGGTCGTACCAGTTGGGACGCCGACCGGCCGGGAGCAGCCCCATCGCCTCGTAGGTCACCGCCACCACCTCCGCGCAGTACGCCGTCTCCAGGGCCCGGTCCGACAGCGGCGTCCCCCGCCGGTCGGCCCGGCCGGGCAGCGGCAGCCGGACCTGCGGCACCCGGCCCCGGGCCCACCGCCACGCGAGTTGGGCGGTGCTCGGGAACGGGGTGCCGTCCAGCCGGGCGATCGTCCGCAGCACCGCCTCCTCCCGGTCCGGCCCGGCCGGCGGTTCGAGCTGACGCAGCCAGCCGCGCTGGCCGTACCGGTTGGCCCAGACGCAGACCGCGTCGCGCAGGTCGTGCAACTGCACGCCGCGCTGGTGGGTGCCCGCCCACATGTCCGGCAGCGACCGGCCCAGCTCGGCGTGCCACATCAACGGCGGCATGTCGTCCAGCACCACGGCCATGCCGACGTGGTTGACCGGGCTGTTGGTGGTCAGCTGGATGGCCCGGTCCGGCACGCTGCGGCCCCGGAACACCCAGACATCCCCGGTACGGGTCAGCTCGACGGCCTCGTCCAGGCTGATGCTCATGCCGCCGCCCCGCCCGCGCCGCCCATCGGCGCCGGGCGTCGGCCGGCACATCGCTCGCTGCGCTCGCTCATGGAGCACTACCCTAAGCCGATGCGGCAACGGATGCGGTGGTGGAAGGTCCTCGGATTGGCCGGTCTGGCCGGCGTCGCGGCGTCCGGCGTGGTCATCGCCCGCGCCGAGCGACGCCGTCGGGCGTACACCCCGGAGGAGATCCGGGACCGGTTGCGGGAGCGGCACGCGCAGGCCGCCGGGAGCGGCACACCGGCCGACGGGCCGGCCTGACCCGGCCCCTCATCCACGGGTTGCCGCCTCGTCCTACCCTCGGGCTCCGCTGCGACGACGGGGAGACGCAGGTGCCCGAATTCCTGGGGTGGGAGACGCTGCGGCAGGTGCCCGGCGACACCGACGCCCGGCGCCGCCGGGGCGCGGCCGGCGCGCTGGTGCTCGTCGGCGGGTTGGCGCTGCTGATCACCGTCATGGCGGCCGCGCCCTACCCACCCTGCACCGAGGCGGCCCCGTGCGCCCCGGAGCGGTTCGGCAACATGCTGATCGGCCTGCTGCTCAGCACCGTCGTGGTCGGCTGGCTGGGACTGCGCTTCGCCGCCGGGGTGGGCGCGGTCACCGCCGCCGGCCTGGCCGGCTACATCCTGGCCCGCCCCGAGCAGGGGCCGCCGCTGTGGACCGTCGGGCCGGCCCTCGCGTACACCGCCGGCTGTCTGCTGCTGCACCGCCGCTCCGCCCGCCGGGCCGCCGCGCCGGCGCCCGAGCCGGGCGAGCGGCAACCGGTGCCGCCGGTGCGCTGGGCGCTGCGCCCGCCGCTCGCGCCGACCCTCGCCGCGGCGACGCTGCTCGGCGCGGGCGTCGCGGTGGCGCTCTGGATCGGGCACGCGCAGGACCGGGCGGACGCCCGGCAGGCCGCCGCCACGGTGGTGACCGGCACGGTCCGCGCGCACCCGGACCGGACGACGGTGGACGTGGCCCTGCCCGACGGCGGTAGCACGCGGATGGCGGTGTTCGAGGCCGACGACTACCCGGTGGGCGACCCGTTCCGGTTCGCCGTCGACGGCCGTGGCCTGCGGCAGCCGCTCAGCGAACCGTACGACCTGACCCCGTGGCTGTCCCTGGCCACCCTGCTCGGCGTGGTGGGCCTCGGCCTCTGCGCGCCGGTGGCGACGGCCGTGCTCTCCCGGCGGCGGTTCACCCGTCGGCCCCAGCCGGTGCGCCGGGTCTTCGCCGAGTTCGACGGCGGGGTGGTCCGGCTCTGCCACCGGGCGACGGGCGGGCGGCCCTTCGGTGAGGTGCCGATCCGGCCGGAGGACGGCCTGCCCGTCGGGGAGCGGCGGCCGGCGCTGCTGCACGGCGTCCCGGTCCACGGTCGCTGGTGCACGGTGACCGTCAACGGTCGGACGCTGTCGCCCCGGGCACCGCTGCGGGCGACGGCCACGCCCCGGCCGGCACGGGACCGCACGGGCGCGCCGGACTGGCCGACGCTCACCCCGCTGGAGGTCGTCGGCACGGCGGCGGCCGTCCTCGCCGCGATCGTGGTCGGCATCCAGCGCGCCGGCACGATCCTCAGCGGCCTGTTCGACCTGCTCTGCACCACCGACCGCTGCCAGCCGGTGGGGCTCGCCGTCGCCGGCTGGACGGCGGTGGGCGGCACGATGGTGCTGGCCGGCCTGCTCTACCGGCACGCGCGGCCCGGCCGTCCCGCCCTCTACGCGCTCGTCGGCTGCGTCGTCCTGCTCGCCTTCGGCCTGACCGTCCTCTTCGCCGGCGGCGGTCCCGCCGAGGACCTGCCACCGGGGGCCGGCGCGCTCCACGTCGGCCTCCTGGCCGGACTGGCCCCCCTGCTGATCGGCGGGATCGCCCGGCCGCCGGCCGCCCCGGCCCCTCGGCGAGGACGCCAGCAGGCCGAGCGGACCGACCCGGGGCGGCCGTTGCTGCTGGTCAACATCGGGCAGGGCGTCACCCTGGTCGCCGTGGTGCTCTGGGCCGCGCTGCTCGGCTGACGGCCCGCGCCCGCCGGGCTCACCCGTGGGCGCGGCGGACCGCCTCGTCGAGCGCGTCCGGGGTACGGCCGACCAGCGCGCTCCCGTCGTCGAGCAGCAGGATCGGGCGCTGGATCAGCTCGGGGTGGGCCACCATCGCCTCGATCCAGCGCGGCTCGGTGGCGTCGTCACGGGTCCAACCGGCCATGCCCAGCGCCACCCCGGCCGGCTCCCCCGTACGGCAGACGTCCCAGGCGCGTGCCCCGAGCCGGCGCAGCACGTCCCGCAGCTCGTCCGCGTCCGGCGGCTGCTCCAGGTACGCGCGCAGCCGCACCGGCACCCGCGCCTCCTCCAGGCTGGCGCGTGCGCCCGCGCACTTCGAGCAGGCCGGGTTGTGCCACATCTCCATGCCGACATCGTGACAGAGCCCACCGTCCATCCCCTGTGGATGGTCGGCGGGGCCGTGGAGCAGCGTATCGTCCGGCTGGCATACGGCGTGGCCACTGCTGTCGCCGTTCGTCCTCTCCCCCGCCGGCCGCCCCGGTCGAGCGGCACGGCCGGGTCGACCCGGGCCTGCCGGCGGGTGACGGGCCGCGCCCCGCCGTCGTGGTGGTGCACGGCGCCCGCTGCCGCCCGGCGTGCCGGACGCCTGGACCGGCCGGTACGACTGATCGAGGTACCGGACGGCCGGCACAGCTGCGACATCCTCGACCACACCGACAGTCCCGGGACACCCTCCGCCACGGCGCGCGACACGGTGGTCGCACTGCTCGGCGTCCGGTGCGGGCCCCGTCGTCCGGTCACGTACCGGATGTCCGGTGCGCGCCTGGGGTGGCACGGCCCGGATGTCGGCTCTGACCTGCGGGATCCCGTGGTGGGGGCCACCTCGGTGGCGGAATCGGCGGCGGGGTGGGGGCGTTGTACATGGCATAACCACCGGCGCTCCCCGCCCGGGACGCCATCCGCAACGGCCCCCGCCACCCGGCCTGCGGAATGCGGGCCCCGCCGGACGGGTTACATCCCCCCGGACACCGAACCCGCCCGGCCCCTCGGACAGTGGCTCGGTTACCTCCCCCGGACACCGAGGCCCCGCCCCGGAATGTGGGCCCGGCCGGCTTGGTTACCTCCCCCGGGACGCCGAGACACGGCCTGCGGAATGCGGGACCGACCGGATCGGTTACATCCCCCTGGACACCCGAGCAGGCACCGCCGCCAGGGTCCCCCCGGACCCCGCGCAGGCACCGCCGCCGGACCGTCCCCCTCGAACTTCCCCCTCGCGGCACACCGCCCCCCAACGCGCGCTGCCGCACCCCCGACGCAGAAGGAGCATCCCCATGCGTACCGACATCCTGCGCAAGACCGCCCTGACCGCCCTCACCATCACCGCCACCACCGGCGGCATCGCCGCCCCCGCCCTGGCCGCCCACGCCGCCCCGGCCGACAAGCCCGCGGCGCAGGCCGAGCGCAAGCCCAACGGCGAACGACAGCTCAAGGTCGACTACCAGGCCCAGCCCAACTTCTACTACTGCGGCCCCGCCGCCGCCCGCAACGCCCTCAGCGTCCAGGGCAAGGACATCGACGTCGACGCCATGGCCAAGATCATGGGCACCACCGAGAACGGCACCAACAGCATCAACGACATCACCCCCGTCCTGAACAAGGAAACCGGCAAGACCGACGCCTACCGCAGCGTCGAGATCAAGACTCCGAAGGCCGACACCAAGCAGACCGACACGATGCGCGCCGACATCGTCGCCGCCATCAACGACGGCCACGCCATCGTCGCCAACATCGCCGGCACCGCCACCGACACCAACGGCGGCGTGCACTCCTTCGAAGGCGGGCACTACATCAGCGTCACCGGCTACCGCGACAACGGCCACACCGTCACCATCGCCGACTCCGCCAACCCGAACACCGCCAGCTACGAGATGGACATCGACACCCTCGCCGACTGGACCGCCACCCGCGGCTACGCCCACTGACCCACCACGACAAGGGCCGACCCCCACCCAGGGGTCGGCCCTTTCGTCGTACCCGCATGTCCCGCCCCCGGACGTCGGCAGGCCGGGTGGCGGCCGGGGCGGCACCACACCGGCCTGCGCGAGGGGCGGACAGGAGGAGATCTTGGCGAGTTGACGTTCACGGTGAACGACAACTCGCCAAGATCCAGCCCACCTCGCGGGCCCCCGGCCGCACGACGAACGATGCCTCAGCCTGCACGGGGCTCGGACGTGGCTGCCGACGGGGTCGTCCCGTCCGGGACCGGTGTCCCGGCGGGTCGACGGCGATCAGTCGCCGACCGGGGCGAGGAACTCCAGGCGGTTGCCGTGGGCGTCGTGGGTGTGGAAGCGGCGCATGCCGGGCAGCTCGCCGTCACCCCAGGTGACCGGGTGACCGGCGGCGGCCAGCCGGGCGGCGAGGTCGTCGAGGTCGGGGCGGAGCAGGGCCGGGTGGGCCTTGCGGGCGGGACGGAAGTCGTCCTCGACACCGAGGTGCAGCTCCGCGCCGTGCCCGGTGAACCAGCACCCGCCGCGGGCGGCGAGGGCCGGCGGCTTGGGCTTCTCGGTCATGCCGAGCAGGCCGGCGTAGAAGGCCCGGGACGCCTCCTCGGAGCCGCGTGGGCAGGCGAGCTGGACGTGATGGATCATGGTGGCACCTCCTCGTCCCGAACCCTGGCACGAGGTTGCGCGAATAGCAAGACGGACGTACGGTTTTGTAGACGACGACAATCGGCGGTAAGTGTCACCTAACCTGGGCGGCGCTCCGGCCGGTGCGACAGACTGCTCAGGACTACTCACGGTCGCTGGTGTGAAGGAGTACGACGTGGCGAGCCTCGACACCTTCGGTGCGAAGACCCAGCTACGCGTCGGAGACGCGAGCTACGAGATTTTCAAGATCGGCAAGGTGGAGGGGCACGACCGGCTGCCCTACAGCCTGAAGATCCTGCTGGAGAACCTGCTGCGGACCGAGGACGGCGCGAACATCACCGCCGACCACATCCGCCAGCTCGGCGGCTGGGACCCGACCGCCGACCCGAGCGTGGAGATCCAGTTCACCCCGGCGCGGGTGCTCATGCAGGACTTCACCGGCGTGCCCTGCGTCGTGGACCTGGCCACCATGCGCGAGGCGGTACGCGACCTCGGCGGTGACGCCACCAAGGTCAACCCGCTCGCCCCGGCCGAGCTGGTCATCGACCACTCCGTCATCGCCGACCTGTTCGGCCGTGAGGACGCCTTCGAGCGCAACGTCGAGCTGGAGTACGAGCGCAACAAGGAGCGCTACCAGTTCCTGCGCTGGGGCCAGACCGCGTTCAACGAGTTCAAGGTCGTCCCGCCGGGCACCGGCATCGTGCACCAGGTCAACATCGAGTACCTGGCCCGTACGATCATGGAGCGCAACGGCCAGGCGTACCCGGACACCGTGGTCGGCACCGACTCGCACACCACCATGGTCAACGGCCTGGGCGTGCTGGGCTGGGGCGTCGGCGGCATCGAGGCCGAGGCCGCGATGCTCGGCCAGCCGGTCAGCATGCTCATCCCGCGGGTCGTCGGCTTCAAGCTCTCCGGCGAGATGCCGGCCGGCACCACCGCCACCGACCTGGTGCTCACCATCACCGAGATGCTGCGCAAGCACGGCGTCGTCGGCAAGTTCGTCGAGTTCTACGGCCCGGGCGTGAGCGCGGTGCCGCTGGCCAACCGGGCCACCATCGGCAACATGTCCCCGGAGTACGGCTCCACCGTCGCGATCTTCCCGATCGACGCCGAGACCGTCCGCTACCTGGAGCTGACCGGCCGCGACCCGCAGCAGGTCGCGCTCGTCGAGGCGTACGCCAAGGAGCAGGGCCTCTGGCACGACCCGGACCACGAGCCGGAGTACTCCGAGCGGCTGGAGCTGGACCTCTCCACCATCGAGCCGTCCCTGGCCGGCCCGAAGCGCCCGCAGGACCGGGTGCCGCTGGGCAGCGCCAAGACGCTGTTCCGCTCCGCGCTGACCGACTACGTCGCCGCCGACGAGACCGGTGGCGACCCGGGCCGCAAGCCGGGCGTGCCGCAGTTGGAGAAGCCGTTCGGCACCGAGGGCCCGGCCGACGAGGCCAGCGCCGAGTCGTTCCCGGCCAGCGACGCCCCGGCCAACGGGGTCAACGACCCGGCCGACGCCCCGCGCGACCTGGAGACCGCCGCCGTCGGCGCGGGCGGGCGCGCCAGCAACCCGGTGCGGGTGACCGGCGCCGACGGCGTCGAGTACGAGCTGGACCACGGCGCCGTGGTGATCGCCGCGATCACCTCCTGCACCAACACCTCCAACCCGCAGGTCATGATCGGCGCCGCCCTGCTGGCCCGCAACGCGGTCGACAAGGGCCTGGCCCGTAAGCCGTGGGTGAAGACCACCCTGGCTCCGGGCTCCAAGGTCGTCATGGACTACTACGACCGCGCCGGCCTGACCCCGTACCTGGAGAAGCTCGGCTTCAACCTGGTCGGCTACGGCTGCACCACCTGCATCGGCAACTCCGGCCCGCTGCCGGAGGAGGTCTCCGCCGCGGTCAACGAGGGCGACCTGGCCGTCGTCTCCGTGCTGTCGGGCAACCGGAACTTCGAGGGCCGGATCAACCCGGACGTCAAGATGAACTACCTGGCGTCCCCGCCGCTGGTGGTCGCGTACGCGCTGGCCGGCACGATGGACATCGACCTGGCCAACGAGCCGATCGGCGAGGACACCCAGGGCAACCCGGTCTTCCTGCGCGACATCTGGCCGAACAGCGCCGAGATCCAGGACGTCATCGCCTCGGCGATCGGCGCCACCGGCTTCAGCGCCGCGTACGCGGACGTGTTCGCCGGTGACGAGCGCTGGCAGTCGCTGCCCACCCCGACGGGCGACACCTTCGCCTGGGAGGGCGAGTCCACCTACGTGCGCAAGCCCCCGTACTTCGAGGGCATGCAGCGGGACCCGCAGCCGGTGCGGGACATCGCCGGCGCGCGGGTGCTGGCCAAGCTGGGCGACTCGGTCACCACCGACCACATCTCCCCGGCCGGCTCGATCAAGGCCGACTCCCCCGCCGGCACGTACCTCGCCGAGCACGGCGTGCCGCGCCACGAGTTCAACTCGTACGGCTCGCGCCGGGGCAACCACGAGGTGATGATCCGGGGCACCTTCGCCAACATCCGGCTGCGCAACCAGCTCGTCCCCGGTGTGGAGGGCGGCTTCACGGTCAACCACCTGACCGGCGAGCAGACCTCGATCTACGACGCCTCGATGGCCTACCAGGAGGCGGGCGTCCCGCTGGTCATCCTGGCCGGCAAGGAGTACGGCTCCGGCTCGTCGCGCGACTGGGCGGCCAAGGGCACCATGCTCCTCGGCGTCAAGGCGGTCATCGCCGAGTCGTACGAGCGGATCCACCGCTCCAACCTGATCGGCATGGGCGTCCTGCCGCTGCAGTTCCCGGTGGACACCACCGCCGAGTCGCTGGGCCTGACCGGCACGGAGACCTTCTCCGTCTCCGGCGTGACGGCGCTGAACGACGGCGAGACCCCGCGTACGGTCAAGGTCACCACGGACACCGGCGTCGAGTTCGACGCGGTGGTCCGGATCGACACCCCGGGTGAGGCGGACTACTACCGCCACGGCGGCATCCTGCAGTACGTGCTGCGCCGCATGATCGCGAGCTGACGCGACGTACGGACGGCGGGCCCCCGGTCGGACGACCGGGGGCCCGCCGCGTCGTCAGGCCCGGCCGGGGCCGGCGGACCGCCGTCACATGGGTGTCCACCGATCGGTGCGTGCCGGTCAGCCGGCGCGGCCCCGCGACTCCCGCGACTTCATCGCGTGCTCCAGCAGCGTGATCAGCACGTCCCGGCTGGACTGCCGTTGCCGGGCGTCGCAGAGCACCACCGGCACGCCGGGATCGAGGTTGAGCGCGGCCTGCACCTCGTCCAGCCGGTAGCGACGCGCCCCCTCGAAGCAGTTCACCGCCACCACGAACGGCGTGCCGCGCTCCTCGAAGTAGTCGATCGACGGGAAGCAGTCGGCCAGCCGCCGGGTGTCGGCCAGCACGACCGCGCCGATCGCCCCCAGGGCCAGCTCGTCCCAGACGAACCAGAACCGGTCCTGCCCCGGGGTGCCGAAGAGGTAGAGCACCAGATCGGGACTGATCGTGATCCGGCCGAAGTCCATCGCCACCGTGGTGGTGGTCTTCCCCTCCACCCCGGACAGGTCGTCGACCCCGATGCCCGTCTCGGTCAGCACCTCCTCGGTGCGCAGCGGCTTGGTCTCACTCACCGCCCCGACCAGCGTCGTCTTGCCGGCCCCGAAGCCGCCGGCGATCAGGATCTTGATCGCGGTGGGCAGCGGCGGCGCGTCCGCCGGCCGCTCAGAGTGCCCGTAGTCCATTGATAACCGCCTCGAATACGCTCTCATCGGGTACGCCGGCACTGCCCCTGGGCGGCCGGACCTGGACCAGGTCACGGGCCATCAGGTCGCCCAGCAGGACCCGGACGGTGCCCACCGGCAGGTCCAGGTGGGCGGCGACCTCCGCCACGGACTGCATCCGCTGGCAGAGCGCGACGATCGCCACGTGCTCCGGGCCCAGCCCGGACTCGCCGGCGACGTCCGCGCGGGTCGCCGTGACCAGGGAGATCAGGTCGAACGTGCCGGTGACCGGGCGGGCTCGGCCCCGGGTCACCGCGTACGGGCGGACCACCGGGCCCGCGTGGTCGTCGACCCACCTGTCCTCTGTGGAACCGCCCTCGACCGTCATCGCCGTTACTTCCCGCCGGCCGGCTGGTCGAGCCCCCGGGTCGGTGACGCGACGAACTTGCCCACCCGGGTCACCAGCATCGCCATCTCGTACGCGATCAGTCCGACGTCCGCGTCCTCCGAGGCGAGCACCGCCAGACAGGCGTTACGCCCGGCCGCCGTGACGAACAGGAACGACGACTGCATCTCGATGATGGTCTGCTGGACCTGCCCACCGCCGAACCGCTTGCCCGCGCCCCGGGCCAGGCTCTGGATGCCGGCCGCCATCGCCGCCAGGTGCTCGCCGTCGTCCCGGCTGAGGCCCTGCGACGAGGCCATCAGCAGGCCGTCCGAGGAGAGCGCCACGGCGTGTTCGGCCTGCTTCACCCGGCCGACCAGATCGTCCAGCAGCCACGTCAGGTCGGCACTCGAAGCCGTCTTCTGCACCACTCGCGTCCTCTTCTCCCCCGGCTGGTGTCGCCGTTGCTCAGTTGCCGTGCGCCGTCGCGCCTCGGCGCGGCCGTCCCGCCGCCGTCAGGTCGCCTGCCCGTCCCCGGTGTCCGGCCCGTTGCCGGCCCGCGCCCCGGCGGTGGAGCCACCGAGGAGTCGGGCGGCGTCGGTGCGGCCACGCCGGGTCCCCGTCTGGTACGAACTCATCATCCGCCGCACCTGCTCCGGCGGACGTGGCGCCTGCTCCTCCGCCTCGTCGTCCGCGGCGGTGTCCGCCGGGTCCGACCGCAACTCCGGCGCGATGCTCGCCTGCCGTACCCGCACCGGCAGTCCGGCATCGGTCACCGGGCCGGCGGCGGGCGTCGGCCCGGCCGAGCCCGGGTCGCCGGACGGGGTGTCGCCGTCCGGTGCCGCCGCGACCGGAGCCGCCGGCTCCGCCGCCGTGGACGGTCGGACGGTCGGCAGGGCGATCGGCACGGTCGGCCCGGTCAGCGCCCCCTGACCGGCCCGGGTCCGGGTCCGGGTCGGCAGCCCCGACTCGGTCACCGGCGGGGTGGGGCGCTCGGAGGTGGAGGCGCGTCGCGCCCGTACCGGCAGCACCGCCGGCTCCTCGTCGGCCCGGGCCGGCGCGGGCCGCGGCCCGGCGGGCCCGTCGACCGCCGGCGCCGGCACGTCGTCGTCGGCCCGGGTCGTGTCGAGCCCGATCCCGGTCGGGAAGCCGCCCGAGGCGCTCGGGTCCTCACCGGTCTCGACCAGGGCCGCCGGGATCAGCACCACGGCGGTGGTGCCGCCGTACGCGGACTCCTTGAGGCCGACCTTGACCCCGTGCCGCTCGGTCAGCCGGCTCACCACGTACAGGCCCAGCCGGGAGGCGTTGGCCAGGTTCAGCTCCGAGCGGTCCACGATGCGGTGGTTGGCGGCGGCCAGGTCCTCCACGGTCATGCCGAGGCCACGGTCCTCGATCTCGATGGCGAAGCCGTTGGCCACCAGTTGCCCGCGCACCTCCACCGAGGTGTGCGGCGGCGAGAAGGTCAACCCGTTCTCGATCAGCTCGGCGAGCAGGTGGATGACGTCACCGACCGCGCGACCGGCCAGCGAGACCGGGCCCAGCGGCAACACGTTGACCCGGGTGTAGTCCTCGACCTCGGCGACCGCGCCGCGCACCACGTCCACCATCGGGACGTTGCGCCGCCAGGCGCGGCCCGGGGTCGAGCCGGAGAGCACGATCAGGTTCTCGGCGTTGCGTCGCATCCGGGTGGCCAGGTGGTCCACCCGGAACAGGTCCTCCAGCTCCTCGGCGTCGTGCTCGCGCCGCTCCATCGCGTCGAGCAGGGTGAGCTGGCGGTGCACCAGGGCCTGCGTGCGCCGGGCCAGGCTGAGGAAGACCTCACGTACGTTGCGGCGCAGCTCGGCCTGTTCCACCGCGGTCCGCACGGCGGTCTCCTGCACGACGTTGAACGCCTTGCCCACCTGGCCGATCTCGTCGTCGCCGAACTCCAGGGGCGGGGCCTCCTTGGCGACGTCGACCTGCTCGCCCCGGCCGAGCCGCTCCACCACCCCGGGCAGCCGTTCGTTGGCCAGCCGGAAGGCGGCCTCGCGGAGCCGTTCGAGCTGCCGGACCAGGGCGCGGGCGGTGGTGATCGAGACGACCACCGAGGCGATGACGGCGATCAGGCCCAGACCGGCCGCGAGCACCATCCGGATGATCACCCAGACCGCCACCGGGGTGGCCCGGTCGACCAGCGCGTCACCGCTGGCCAGCACGGCCGCCTCCTGGTCGTCCAGGGCCGGGTCGATGGCGGCCTGCCAGGCGTCCGCCTCGACCGGCAGCGGGGCGTTGGGGCGGCCCTCGCGGATCAGCCGGTCCTCCAGGGCCCGCAGCCGGCCGAACGACTCGCCCTCGGTCATGGCGACGTACCGTTCCCGGTCGGCGGCGGGCAGCTCGGCCAGGGCCTCCTGGGCCAGGAACCGCTGCGCGCCGACCAGGTGGGCGAACTGGGCGTACTCCTTGTCGTTGATCCGGCCGGCCGCGGCGACCCCGGCGAAGAGGGCGTCCTCCTGGGACATCAGCTCCCGGACCCGGACCAGCTGGGTGAGGGTGGCGGTGTCCTTGGCGATCTGCTCGTCGTCGAGCTTGCCGAGCGAGGCGTAGACCCGGAACAGCGAGTCCAGCACCCCGGTGTACGCCGCGGCCGCCCCGGCCCGGTCCACCGAGCGGGCGACCACCGAGTCACGGACCGGCCCCAGGCCGTTCAGCCCGGCGACCACCTCGTCGATGCGCTGCCCCAGCTCGTCGCTGGAGGCGAGCCGGGCCCGCCAGCTGCGGGCCGACTCGGCGAAGGAGGCGGCCAGCGCCTCGCTGCGCTGCCGCTGCTGCCGCAGTTGCTCCGCCTGCTGCTGGCTCGGGCGGCCCAGGTAGGCCAGGGACATCCGGCGCTCCCGCTGCAACTCGGTGCGCAGCGACTCGCTCGGCTCGGCGACCTGGGCGTCGAGGGTCTGCACACCGAGGACGTTGAGACCGTCCCGCAGGGTCACCCAGGCCGCGAACGCCCAGAGTGCGGTCAGCGAGACCAGCAGGGCCACAACCTTGGTGCGCAGACTTGCACTGCGGGAACCCATCACACCGTCCCTCGCCGGTCATGATTCACGTTTCGGGTTGGCCGAAAGCGCGAGCCGGCCCCGGCGCACGCTAGCAGTGTCCGGAACTTCACTCAAGCAGTGCAGACCAGGGGCCGGCCGGGCTATAGGGGTGGCCCCGCAACCGCTCGGCCGCCAGCTTGCCCGCCGCGACCACGGCGGCCCGGACGATCGCCTCCGGATGGTAGAGGTCCTTGTCGTGCCAGAGTGGAGGGTCGTCGCGCGCGCCGTCCAGGAGGGACAGCCGCCGGGCCGCCCGGGCCACCACCGCGTCGACGGCCGGGCCGCCGGGCCCGACGAGCAGCATCTGCAGGGCGTACGCGGTCTCCTCGGCGGTGCTGCGCCAGCGCCCCCAGCCGCCGTCCGGGCGCTGGGTGTCGCGCACCCAGTCGACCGCGCGCCGTACCGCCGGCCGGGCCGCCGTGCCGCCGTGGTCGTACAGGGCGAGCACCGCGCAGCAGGTGGCGTAGTACGGGGAGGCGTGCCAGCGGTCCGTCCACGACCCGTCGGCCCGCTGCTGGTCGAGCAGCCAGCCGGTGAGCCGGCGGGGCACCGCCGAGGCGGACCGGTCGGCGCCCCACCCGAGCGCCTCCAGCACGTGCGCGTTGGTGGTCACCGAGGCGCCGTCCTCCCCGCGCCAGGTGCAGAAGTGCGCCCCGGTGTCGTACCGGGACAGGCACGACGGGTCGACCGGCCGGCCCAGCCGGGCCAGCGCGTACAGCGTCGCGGCGGTGGTGTCCGCGTCGGTGGGCAGGCCGGGCCCGGTCGCCGCGCCGTCGGGGCCGAGCGCGTCGCGCAGGTCGGCGACGAGGGCCGGCGGCACGGCCAGCGGCACCCCGGCGCGGGCCAGCGTGCTGAGCACCCAGGAGCGTTCGAAGACGGTGATCGGGGTGGCGCACGGCACCGGTCCACCGTGCTCGGTGACCACGGCACGCAGGTAGTCCACGGTGGCCGGCCGACTGTCGTCCGGGGTGCCGAGCCAGGCGGCGGTGGCGGCCGGGGACGCGCCGACCGGCCCCGCCGCCGTCGGGACCACGGCGGGCAGCCGGCGTGCGGCGGGCCCGAGCACCTCCAGCGCGTGCGCCAGCTTCGGCGGCAGGCCGGCGCCGGAGCCGGCCAGCAGCCGGACCCGGTCCAGCCGCCGCCGGTCCAGGCCGGCGGGCAGCGGCGGCGGGCCGGTGTCGCGCCAGTCGGCAAGCCCTGCGGGCGGGTCGGTCAGCCGCTCGCCGATCCGCTCGGCCAACGCCGGTACGACCAGGTCGGCGGCCGGCAGGTCCGGCACCGGGTACGCCGCCGGACCGGTCGGGTCGTGCAGCAGGCGCAACGCCCGGTCGACGCCGTGGCGCACCCCGTGGACGGACCAGCCGACCGGCGCGTCCCGGTCGAGCACGGCCAGCAGCGCCTCCACCGCGCTGAGCGTGGGCACCAGGGCGTAGCCCTCCGGCCCGCCCCAGCCCCCGTCCGGCCGCTGCGCGGTCAACAGGTGCCGGATCCGCTCGGCGTGCCGGGTCAGCCAGGGCGCGAGGGAGACCAGCCGGGCCGTCTCGTACACCGACACCGAGGTCCGGCCGGCGGGCCGGGCGACGAGGTCGGCGACCAGTTCGGCGGCGGCCTCCGCCGGCCCGGCGGCCTCGGGCGCGGCGCCCCGGGTGAGCGCGCCGGTGCTCACGCCACGCCCCAGAAGTCGGTCGACCGGTAGAAGCCGCTGGTGTAGCCGAGCTGACGGGTCAGGTAGGCGGCCTCGCGGGGGCAGTCGGGACGCAACTGGTCGAGCAGTTCGGTGGCCCGCGCGACCAGTCCGGTCAGCTCCCGTTCGACCACCGACCGGTCGTCGGCCAACAGCAGGGCGTTGAGGTCGCCCCAGCGCCGGTCCCGGTCCCAGGTGGCCAGGTCGTTGACGAGCCGCAGGGCGCGCTGCACGGCGTCGCTGGCGGCGACCAGCCGGTCGAACCGGTCGTGGGCGTCGGAGCCGCCCGCCCGGATCCAGTGCGCCACGTTCACCACCGTGCAGGCCAGGTTGTCGGCGTTGGCGAGGTAGTCGGCGAGCCCGGGCAGCGGTGCGCCGTCGCGGGCCGCGGCCCGCCAGTGCCACTCCCGCCGCATCGCCGCGCAGGTCCGGCGCACCGCCTCCCGCCAGACCCCGCCCAGCGTGGCGAAGGCCGGCACGGCGGCCAAGTCGGCGTGCAGGCCGGCGAGGAACCGACCCAACGGGTCGTCGACGTCGGCCGGCCGGCCGTCGGCGATCGCGACCTGCCGACGGACCAGCAGGTCGAGGTCGGCGGCGGCGGCGGTCTGGTGGTCCACCTGCCAGTCGAGGGCGAACCCCCAGAGCACCGCCCGGTTGGTCAGCCGCAGCTCCGCCGGGTCGCACCAGGGCGCGCTGAACGCGATGGCGAGGGCGATGCTGCTGGCCAGCGCCCCGTCGAAGGGGCCGTCGGCGAACAGGTCCGGGTGCGCGGCCAGGCAACGCTGCAGGTCCCGCTGGCCCTGCGCGGCCAGGGCGCAGATGCGTCCGTGTTCGGCGGCCTCCCGCAGTTCGTCGGTGGCCGTCTCGACTGCTGCCACGGCGGTCAGGCCAGGGCCGGCTGCCGGTGCGGGGTGAGCATCAGCGGCACCCGCTCCCGGGGACGCAGCGACGCGGCGAGCTGCGGGTGGGGCATCCCGGGCTCGCAGAGCCGGTACCGGAAGCGGCTGAACAGCGTCGCCACGATCAGCGGCGCCTCCAGCTGGAACAGGTACTGGCCGATGCACTGGTGGGCGCCGCCGCCGAACGGGTAGTAGGCGTACCGGTGGGCACGCCGGGGCCGCTCGGGGGCGAACCGCTCCGGGTCGAAGACCTCCGGCCGGTCCCAGAAGCGGGCCAGCCGCTGGGTGACGTACGGGCTCAGGATGATGGTCGCGCCGGCGGCGATCCGGGTGCCGCCGATGACGTCGTCGGCGACCGCCGTGCGCGGCACCAGCCAGCCGGACGGGTACGCCCGGACCAGCTCGTCGAGGACCATCCGGGTGTAGCGGAGCTGGCCGAGCTGATCCCGGCTGATCACCTCGCCCGGGCCGACCACCCGGTCGATCTCCTCGTAGAGCCGGGCGGCGACGTCGGGCAGCTGCTCCAGCAGGGGGAAGAGCCAGGTGAGCACCACGTAGGTGGTCTCGGTGGTGGTGGCGAAGATGGACACCAGGTCGTCGCGGACCTGCTGCTCGTCCAGCTTGTTGCCGTGCGCGTCGCGGGCCCGGGCCAGCGTGGCGAGGATGTCGTCCCCGCCGTCGCCGCCGGCGCGCTCGGCGCGGACCAGCGGCAGCAGGATGTCGTCGATGTTGCGCACCGCCCGGCGGAACGCCCGGTCCCCGGGCATCGGGACCGCGTCGGGCAGGAAGGGGGTGAGCAGCCGGTACCGCAGCGAGGTGGCCACGACGTCCCCCTCGGCGACCACCCGTACGCCGTCGGCGACGGAGATCTTGTCGCCGAAGAAGACCCGGATGACGGCCTGGCAGATGATCCGGGAGATCTCCTTGGCCGCGTCGACCGGCGCGCCGTCGCGGGCCGGGGCGGCCAGTTCGTCGACGGCCTCGCTGATCGCCCGGCTCAGGTCGTCCACCACCGCGTCGATCCGCTTGGCGGTGAAGTGCGGCTGGAGCCGTCGCCGGCTCGCCTCCCACGACGGGCCCTCGCCGAGGATCCCGTCGCCGGTCATCTTCCGCACCGACTTCCACATCATGCTGTCGCCGGCCCGGGTGTAGTTGGCGGCGTTGTCGCGCAGGACGTGCTGCACGTGGGCCGGCTCGGCCACCAGGTACGGGCGGATGGTGCCCAGGTTGAGCCGGACCACCTGCTCGGGTGCCCCGTCGGCGAGCGCGACCAGGGTGCCGAGCGGGTCGCGCAGCAGCCCGGGCAGGGTACGCCGCAGCGACGCGACGTACGGCGGGCGGAGGGTGGGGGTGGGGGCGGTCGAGTCAGCCACGGCTCACCTGCACGGGTCCTCCTCGCGTCGAGCGCCGTACTGCGCTGCGTACCCCCGTGGTCATTGCGCGTGACGGTCCCGGGAAGCATGCCATCGACACACTCACTTTCTCCAGACATCCCGGCGGGAGAAAATTTCACAGCGCTCCCCCGAACCTCCACTTTGGACGGGCAGCCGGCCGGTTCGGCGCACAGGATTTCGCTGGTGGCACCACCTGACACCGACCCGCCGGTAACCTGAACCTCGGTTGACGCCGAGCGTCACCGTGTTGCCGGCGTCATGCGCCGGGACGCATCCCGCAGGCCCGGGTCGGTACGCCCCGCCCGGCGGTGCGGACCCCGGGCGTCGCGGACCCCCAGGCGTCGCGGAACCGGGCGTCGCGGACCCGGGCCCGCCACCGGGCCGGCGGGCGCGGGCGGCCCGGCAACGCCGGGCTGGCGGGCGCGGGCGGCCCGGCGACGCGGCCCGGCGGCGGCCCGGCGGCGGTCGGGCGAATCCGGGCGCGCCCGGACGCCCTGTGCCAGGCTCAGGGGCATGGACGACAAGACCATCCTGAACCGGATCTCGGAACTCGTCGACGAGGAGCACCGGCTGCGCTCCGCGGCACAGGAGCACGAGACCGGCACCGACGACGAGGCCCGGGAACGGCTGCGCGCGCTGGAGGAGTCGCTGGACCAGTGCTGGGACCTGCTGCGCCGGCGGCGGGCGGCCCGCCAGGCGCACGGCGACCCGGACGCCCAGGGCGAGCGCCCGCTGTCGGAGGTGGAGCGCTACCTCCAGTAGCCGGCGCATCGGACGCGCGCCCCGGGCGGTCGGTGGACCGCCCGGGGCGTCGGCTCAGCGGATGCCCGCCTCGCGCAGCAGCAGCCCGGTCAGCTCGGCCGGGTCCGCCCCGTCGGGCGGCAGCCCGCGCGAGGCGAACCAGGCGCCCACCACCCGTACGTCGCGAGCCAGGAACTCCGGCCCCTGCGGGTTGGCCACCACGTCGACCACCTGCGGCAGGTCGATCATGACGAGTCGGCCCCGGTGCACCAGCAGGTTGTACGGCGACAGGTCGCCGTGGGCGTACCCGGCCCGGGCCAGCACGACCAGGGCGTCGACCAGTTGCTCCCACAACGAGCGCAGCTCGGCGCCCTCCGGACGCAGCTGGGCCAGCCGGGGTGCCGCCGTGCCCTCGTCGGGGTCGCCGACGAACTCCAGCATCAGCTCGGTGCCGATGAGCTGGACCGGGTACGGCACGGCGATCCGGCCGGTGGCGGAGCCGATCTCCCAGAGCCGGGACAGCGCGGCGAACTCGGCCGCCGCCCACTGCCCGGCAATCATCTGCCTCCCGAAGGCGGTCCGCCCGGCCATCGCCCGGTTCTCCCGGGAACGGCGGACCCGGCGTCCCTCCAGGTAGCCGGCGTCGCGGTGGAAGAGGCGGTGCTGGGCGTCGCGGTAGCGCTTGGCGGCCAGCAGGCAGGAGCGCCCGGTGTCCGGCACGCCCCGGCGGACGAGGTGGACGTCCGCCTCCTTGCCGGTCTTGAGCACACCGAGTTCGGTGTCCCGGGCGGCCAGCTCGGTGACCAGCCAGTCCGGGTGGGGTTCGGGCCCGTGCACGGCCTCGTCCCAGGAGGACCAGCGGTCCTCGGGGTCGGGCTCGTCGTCGGGTTCGGCGAGGGCGGGCTCGGCGGCCCGTCCCCGCTTCAGGAACTGTGGTTCGTCGTCGTCGAAGCGGCCCTTGCCGCGGCCACGGCGCTGCGGCGCCGGGAGTTCGTGTTCACGCACTGAGCTGGTGATCCCTTGATCGAGGCTGATGGAGGCAGGTGGTACGACCCTGCGAAGACGGCCATGACCGACCTCCTCTCCTCGACCGGGCACACCCCGGTTGCGCGCTCGCGCGGCCCCCATGCTGGCGGGTACGCCGAGCCGGGGTCAACCGAATTACCGCACCCCTCGACCCGCCGCCGGGCCGACGCCCCGCCGGACGCTCAGCCGCCGAGCACGACGGAGACCGCGGCGATCAGCGAGTCCACCGTGCGGGTGGGGGCGAAGCGGGCGTCGGACCAGCGGCGTCCCCGGTGCAGCCAGACGCTGGGCAGGCCGACGGCGGCGGCCCCGCCGATGTCGGCCTCGGGGCCGTCCCCCACCACCCACGCCCCGCGCAGCGACATCCGGGCCCGCTGCGCGGCGAGCGCGAAGATGCGCGGGTTGGGTTTGCTGACCCCGGCCTCCTCGGAGATCACCCAGTCCGCGACGTACCGGTCCAGCCCGGTCCCCCTGATCTTGGCGTCCTCCTGCTGGACCGAGCCGTTGGTGACCACCACCGGCACCCAGCCGGCGTCGTCGGCGATTCGCAGCGCGCAGGCGACCAGCGGATCGAGGCGGGTGTTCGCCACCACTCCGTCGCGCAGTTCGTCCACCAGGTCGATGGAGGGGATGCGCAGGTCGTACCGGTCGCGGATGGCGTCGGCGACGTCCCACCGGTCGGTGAGCCCGTCGGCGTCGATGGAGAGCAGCCAGTCGATGTCGGTGCCGGGCGCGCCGATCGCGGACAGGAAGCGCTCACCCCACGCGCGGAACGACCCGGCCCGGTCGAGCAGGGTGTTGTCCAGGTCGAGGAGGAGCAGCGGCACTCGGGCACCTTACGGGAGTGGGCGTCTCGGTCGACAGGGTCGAGGGCCCCGACGACGTCCGTCAGGCCGACAGCGCCGATCGGGGGAACCCCTGGTCGGCGGGTCGGTCGGCGAGCATGGTGTGCGCGGAGCGGGTGGCCGCCAGCACCGCCGGATCGAGCGTGGCGACCAGCACGTCCTCGCCGGAGTCGGCGCCCCGGGCCAGCGGGCGGCCCTGCGGGTCGTAGACCGCCGCGCCGCCGTTGAACCGCCACGGCTCGGCGCCGTCCACGGCGTTGGCGAAGACCACGTACATGGTGTTGTCCAGGGCCCGGGCGGCGTAGTAGAGGTCGCGGCGGTGCGCGGAGCCGGCCAGGTAGCCGCTCGGGCACAGGTAGCCGTGCGCGCCGTCGAGCGCCGCGGCCCGGGCGTGCTCGGGGAAGCAGCCGTCGTAGCAGATGCCGAGGGCGAGCCGCCAACCGTCGACGAGCAGCGACGCGCCTCGCCGGCCGGGGTCGAACAGGTCCCGCTCGCCGCCCCAGAGCTGCTGCTTGTCGTACCCGGCCCGGACCGCGCCGGTCGGGTCGACGACCAGGGCGGAGATGGTCCGGCGGCCGTCCGGGTGGCGCACCGCCGCGCCGACGACCGCGGTGAGCCGGCCGTCGCGGGCGGCGGCCCGCACCGGGTCGAGCCGGGGGTCGTCGACCGTGCCGTCGTCGGTGGCGGCCACGTCGGTGCCGGCCGGGTCCGCGGCCAACGTCGGCGGGTGGTACGCCGGCAGGAACAGCTCGGGCAGCACGGCCACCCGGGTGCCCTGTCCGGCGGCCCGGGCGAGCAGCCGGGCGGCGGTCGTCGCGTTGCCGGGCAGGTCGCCGGGGGTGGGGTCGGCCTGCACGGCGGCGACGGTCAGCGGGGTGGGAGGAGGGGGTGCGGAGGTGACCGGGGGCGTCGTCACCGGGCGATCCTAACCGCAGCGGCCCGGATCGCCGTCCCGCGAGGGGAGCAATCCAAGCCGTACGTACGGTTTGCGTAACGGAGGGTCAGCTGGGACGATCGACCCGTGCCCAGAGTAAGTCAGGACCAGCTCGACGCGCGCCGGCAGGAGATCCTCGGTGCGGCGCGGGCCTGTTTCGCCCGGCACGGCTACGAGGGAGCCACCGTGCGCCGGCTGGAGGAGGCCACCGGGCTGTCCCGGGGCGCGATCTTCCACCACTTCCGGGACAAGGACTCGCTCTTCCTCGCCGTGGCCGAGGACGACGCCGCCGCGATGGTCGAGACGGTGGCCCGCAACGGTCTGGTCCAGGTCATGCGGGACCTGCTCGCCCGGGCCGTCTCCCCGGACACCACCGGCTGGCTGGGCAGCCAGCTGGAGGTCTCCCGCCGGCTGCGCACCGACCCGGCCTTCGCCCGCCGCTGGGCCGAGCGCTCCGCCGCGATCGCCGAGGCGACCCGGGAGCGGCTGGTCCGCCAGCGGGAGGCCGGAGTGCTGCGCGAGGACGTCCCGATCGACGTGCTGGCCCAGTTCCTGGAGCTGGCGTACGACGGTCTGGTGCTGCACCTGGCCATGGGGCGCCCGGCCGGCGACCTGGGGCCGGTGCTGGACCTGGTCGAGGAGGCCGTGCGCCGGCGCTGAGCGCAATATCGACTCGGTAACTGGACCGGCGCACCGGTCGGCGCGTGGCGGGGCTGCTCCACAATGATGCCGCGATCCCCTCGCGCGACAGGAGCAGCCATGACCGTCCTCGCCGCCCCGGGTGACACCTGGGGCATCCCCGGTCCCGTCTTCCTCGGCCTGTACCTGACGGCCGCCGTCGTGGTGGTCGTCGGCGCGATCGTGCACCGGTCCCGGATCATCGCCGGACGGCCGGTCGGCCGGATCGACGCCCTCGGCCCGCAGCAGGTGGCGTACCTCAACGGCGGCGACCAACTCGCGGTCTGGACCTCGCTCGGCGGGCTGCGCGGCAGCGGCGCGGTCGGCGTCCGCCCCGACCGGCGGCTCACCACCGGCAGCGCGCTGCCCGCCGGGGTCACCCCGCTGGACCAGGCGGTCCACCACGCGGCCCGGCGCAACCTGTACGCCCGCGAACTCAGCCGCGACGAGTGGGTGGTCCGGGCCCTGACCCAGCTGCGGGAGGGCCTCGAACGGCAGGGCCTGGCGCTCTCCCCCGCGCAGCGGCGCACCGCCCGCAACGGCTCCCTGGCGGTGCTCGGCCTGCTCGTGCTCGGCGCGGTACGGATGGGCGCCGGGCTGTCCCAGGGCAAGCCGATCGCCTTCCTGCTGATCGCCTTCCTCGTCCTGGCCGGCACGGCAATCCTGCTGAACCGGGTGCCGTGGCGTACCCGGGCGGCCGACGCCGCGCTGCGTGAGCTGCGCCGGCGGCACACCCACCTCGCCCCCTCCTCCGCGCCGGCGTACGCCACCTACGGCGCGGCCGGCGCGGCGATGGGCGTCGCCCTGTTCGGCACGGTCTCGCTCTGGAGCCTGGACCCGGGCTTCGCCGAGCAGGCCGAGATCCAGCGGCAGGCGCTCAGCGGCGGCGGCGCGGGCAGTTCCGGCGGCACCTCCTGCGGGGGCGGCAGCTCGTGCAGCGGCGGCAGCTCCTGCGGCGGCGGTGGCGGCTGCGGCGGTGGCGGGTGCGGCGGGTGACCGGCCCGAGCGGGGTGGGCATCGGCTGGCGGCCGGAGATCGCCGGTTTCGTCGCCGAGCTGCCCGGGCTGCGCTTCGTCGAGGTGGTCGCCGAGTCGGTGCACGCCGAGCTGCCGCCGGGCCTCGCCGAGCTGCGGGCGCGCGGGGTCACCGTCGTGCCGCACGGGGTGCGGCTCTCCCTCGGCGGCGCGGAGCCGGTCGACCCGTCCCGGGTGGCCCACCTGGCGCGGGTGGCGGAGCTGGTCGACGCGCCGCTGGTCAGCGAGCACATCGCGTTCGTCCGGGCCGGTGGCCTGGAGGCCGGCCACCTGCTGCCCCTGCCGCGCAGCCGGGAGGCGGTGGCCGCGGTGGTGGCCAACGTCCGGCGCACGCAGGCCGAGCTGCCGGTGCCGCTGGCCCTGGAGCCGATCGCCGCCCTCTTCGACTGGCCCGACGACGAGCTGGACGAGGCGGACTTCCTCACCGAGATCCTCGACGCCACCGGGGCGGGGCTGCTGCTCGACGTCGCCAACGTGCACGCCAACGCCCGCAACCGGGGCGGCGACCCGCTCGCCCTGCTGGACCGGCTGCCGCTGGACCGGGTCGCCTACGTCCACGTGGCCGGCGGCGCGCAGCGGGGCGGTTTCTACCACGACACGCACACCGACCCGGTGCCGCCGGAGGTGCTCGACCTGGTCGGCGCGCTCTGCGCCCGGCGCCGCCCCCCGGCGCTGCTGCTCGAACGCGACGGCCACTACCCGCCCGCGCCGGAGCTGCGGGCCGAGCTGGACGCCCTGGCCGCCGCCTCCGGGTACCCGGTGGTCACGTGACCGCCACCGACCCGCCGGGGCCGCCCGCCGGGGCCGGACCACCCGCCTCGGCGGCACCCCGCACCGGGACCGGAGCACAGGCGGCAGCACCGCAGGTCGCCGGACCGCCCGCCGGGACCGCAGCGCAGACGGTTCCGCGAGGCGGCGGGCCCGCGGCCACGCCGTCGTCCGTACCACCGGTGGTGGCGCCGTCCGGCGACCTGGCCGCCCGACAGGCCGCCCTGGTGGCGGCCCTGGTCGCCGGCGCGCCCACCCCGCCCGGCTTCGCCACCGCCCCGGTGGCGGCGGCCCGGGCCGCGCTGCTGCGCAAGCGGGCCGGTGACGTGGCGCGGCACTGGCCGCTGCTCGCCGCCGGTCTCGGGGACACCTGGTGGGAGACATTCCGTGCCTGGGCGGCGGACCGGCCGACCAAAGGGTCGCTGCGCGACGGCTGGGACCTGGCCCGCGACCTGCGCGCGCGGGACGCCCTGCCCCCGCTCGGCGCCGAGGAGCTGGCGACCCGGGAGGCGAGCACCCGCTACGACGGCCGGGGCACGCCGCGACCCCGCCGGCTGCCGGCCGTCGCCCGCGCCGGCGGCGCCGTCGCGGTCCAGCTCGCCGGTCGGGTACGCCTGCTGCGCCCGGCCCGCCGCTGAGCCCACCGCCGGGTGCGACCGGTACCCGGGTACGGCAGGATCGACGGTATGGATCTCGGACTCACCGATCGGGTGTACGTGCTGACCGGCGCCTCACGCGGGCTGGGCTTCGCCACCGCGCAGTGCCTCGTCGCCGACGGCGCCCGGGTGGTCGTCTCGGCACGGGTGCCGGAGCAGGTCGCCGAGGCGGTCGCGCGGCTGGGCGGCCCGGAGCACGCGATCGGGCTCACCGCCGACCTGGCCGACCCGGCCACCCCGCAACGGCTGGTCGCCGCGGCCCGGGAGCACTTCGGCCGGCTCGACGGCGCGCTCGTCTCGGTCGGCGGACCCCCGCCGGGCACCGCCGCCCAGGTCGACGACGAGCAGTGGCGGCAGTCCTTCGAGACGGTCTTCCTGGGCAGTGTGCGGATGGCCCGCACGGTCGCCGCCGCGCTCACCGACGGTGGCGCGATCGGGCTGGTGCTGTCCACCTCGACCCGCAGCCCGGTCCCCGGCCTCGGCATCTCCAACGGCCTACGGCCCGGCCTGGCCGGGGTGGCCAAGGACATGGCCGACGAGTACGGGCCCCGGGGCGTCCGGGTGCTCGGCCTGCTGCCCGGACGGATCATGACCGACCGCAACCGTGCGCTCTTCGCCGCGACCGGCGACGCGGAGGCGGCCCGGGTCGAGGCGGAGGCGGGCATCCCGCTGCGTCGCATCGGCGACCCGGCCGAGTTCGGGCGGGTCGCCGCGTTCCTGCTCTCCCCCGCGGCGGGCTACGTCACCGGCGTGACCGTGCCGGTCGACGGCGGCGCGCTGCGCGGCCTGTGACCCCGCCCCGCCGTACCCCCGCCGGGGGACGGCCCACGGACCCGGCCACCGGCGGTCGTGGGCGCACCACCGACGGCACCACCGACGACCTCGCGCACACCGCCGACGGCCCCGGCCGCAGCACCGACGACCTGGGGCACAACGCCGACGGCTACGGCCGCGCCACCGGCGAACTCGGGCACACCGCCGACGGCCTCAGCCGCAGCACCGGCGGCCTCGGGCACACGGGCGGTGACCTCGCGCGGACCGGAGGCGGCGGGCGACGCGCGCGGCCGACGAAGGCGGAGCTGGCCGCGGCGGCGGACCGGACCATCCCGGACGTCATCGCCGACGGGCTGGACGTGGTCTTCGTCGGAATCAACCCGGGCCTGTGGTCGGCGGCGACCGGCTGGCACTTCGCCCGGCCGGGCAACCGCTTCTGGCCGGCCCTGCACCGGGGCGGATTCACCCCGCGCCAGCTGCACCCCGGCGAGCAGGACGAGCTGCCCCGCCTGGGGCTGGGCATCACCAACATGGTGGCCCGGGCCAGCGCCCGCGCCGACGAGCTGACCGCCGCCGAGCTGGTGGCCGGCGCGGAGATCCTGGCCGACAAGGTGCGGCGGCGCCGGCCGGCCTGGGTGGCGGTGGTCGGGGTGACCGCGTACCGGATCGGCTTCGCCCGGCCGAAGGCCGGATTCGGCCCCCAGCCGGAGCGGCTGGCCGGCGCCCGACTCTGGGTGCTGCCCAACCCGAGCGGGCTGAACGCCCACTTCACCGCCGAGACGCTCGGCGCCGCCTTCGGCGAGCTGCGCGCGGCGGTCACCCGCCCTTAGTTGGCGGCGGCGGGCGGCAGCGCCTCCTGGGCGACGTACGTGCCCATCGGCACCGTGGTCACCACCGGCTCGGGCTCCACCTCGTCGGCGTACGGGGCGGGCGAGTCGGTGACCGCGAACTGGGTGCGGTACAGCTCGGCGTAGAGGCCGCCGACGGCGACCAACTCGTCGTGCCGGCCCCGCTCCACGATCCGGCCGTCGTCGAGGACCAGGATCTGGTCGGCCTCCCGGACGGTGGAGAGCCGGTGCGCGATGACCAGCGCGGTACGCCCGGTCAGCGCCACCGACAGGGCCCGCTGCACGGCCGCCTCGCTCTCCGAGTCCAGGTGGGCGGTGGCCTCGTCGAGGATCACGATCGACGGCGCCTTGAGCAGCAGCCGGGCGATCGCGATGCGCTGCTTCTCCCCGCCGGAGAAGCGGTAACCGCGCTCGCCGACCATGGTGTCCAGCCCGTCGGGCAGGGCCCGGACCAGGTCGGCGACCTGCGCGCCGGCCAGCGCCGCCCAGATCTCGTCGTCGGTGGCCTCGGGCTTGGCGTACCGCAGGTTCTCCCGGATGGTCTCGTGGAAGAGGTGGCTGTCCTGGGTGACCACGCCGATCTCGTCGCGCAGCGAGGCGAGCGTGGCGTCGCGGACGTCCACCCCACCGACGCGCACCTCACCGTCGGTGACGTCGTAGATCCGGGAGATCAGCATCGACAGCGTCGACTTGCCGGCGCCGGAAGGGCCGACCAGGGCCACCATCTGGCCCGGCTCGACGGTGAACGAGACGCCCTTGAGCACCGGCTCGTTGACCGTACGGTCGAGGGTGGCGACCTCCTCCAGCGAGGCCAGCGACACCTCGGCGGCGGCCGGGTAGCGGAACCGCACGTCGCGGAACTCGACCCGGCCGTTGCCCCGGGGCACCGGCGTCGCGTCCGGCTTCTCCTCGATGCCCGGACGCAGGTCGAGCACCTCGAAGACCCGGTCGAAGGAGACGAGGGCGCTCATCACGTCCACCCGGACGTTGGAGAGCGCGGTCAGCGGGCCGTACAGGCGGGTGAGCAGCAGCGCGAGGGTGACCACGGTGCCGGCGCTGACCGCGCCGGTGACCGCCAGCCAGCCCCCGAGCCCGTAGGTCAGGGCCTGGGCCAGCGAGGCGACCAGCAGCATCGCCACGAAGAAGGTGCGCGAGTACATCGCCGACTGGATGCCGATGTCGCGGACCCGCTCGGCCCGGCCGGCGAAGCGGCGGGCCTCCTCCTCGGGCGAGCCGAAGAGCTTGACCAGCAGCGCCCCCGCCACCCCGAACCGCTCGGTCATGGTCGCGTTCATCTTGGCGTCGAGGTTGTACGACTCGCGGGTGATCTCGGCCAGCCGCTTGCCGACCCGGCGGGCCGGGATGATGAAGATCGGCAGCAGCACCAGCGACAGCGCGGTGATCTGCCAGGAGAGGGTGAACATCACCGCGGCGGTGAGGACGAGCTGGATGACGTTGCTGACCACGCCGGACAGCGTCGAGGTGAACGCCCGCTGGGCGCCCATCACGTCGTTGTTGAGCCGGCTGACCAGCGCCCCGGTCTGGGTGCGGGTGAAGAACTGCAACGGCATCCGCTGCACGTGGTCGTAGACCCGGGTGCGCAGGTCGAGGATGATCCCCTCACCGATGCGGGCCGAGTACCACCGCTGGGCCAGGGAGAAGAGCGCGTCGGCGACCGCCAGGGCGGCGATGATCAGCGCCAGCCGGACGACCGCGCCGCCGGCGTCCGGGCCGCCCCGGGTGATGGTGTTGATGACGTCGCCGGCCAGCACCGGAGTGGCCACCCCGATGATCGCGGCGATCACCACGGTGATCAGGAAGACGACGATGTCGCGCCGGTACGGCCGGGCGAAGGCGACGATCCGCCGGGCGGTACCACGCTTGAGCCGGTGCGCGGAGACCTCGTCCTGGCTGCGCATCGAGCGGAGCATGCTCCACCCGGCCATGCCCCCGCCGGACATCGGGTTGGACATCGGTCACCTCCGGATCGTGGGCAGCGCTGCGCCGTCGGGTTCGATTCTCCCGACGACTACGACAACCTCGGCAGTAACCCGGATCTTCCCGAACGGTCCTTACTATTCTCCCCGGCCGGCGAGATCGCGCAGCCGACGGGTCTGCGCCTCCCGCTCCGCGCGCTGCTGCTCGGCGTGGGTACGGCCACCGGCGCCGGCGAGCAGGGCCTTGATCTCCACCACCGCGTCACGGTTGGCCGCGAGCAGCCCGGCGGTGAGGTCACGGACCGCACCGTCCAGGTCGGCGCGGGGCACGACGAGGGTGGCCAGACCGATCCGGTCCGCCTCGGCGGCGTCCAGCCGCCGGCCCGTCGCGCAGATCTCCAGCGCGCGGGAGTAGCCGACCAGCTCCGCCAGGCGCTTGGTGCCGGCCAGGTCGGGCACCAGCCCGAGGGTCACCTCGGCCATCGAGAAACGGGCGTCGTCGGCGAGCACCCGCAGGTCGCAGGCGAGCGCCAGCTGGAAGCCCGCGCCGATGGCGTGCCCCTGCACGGCGGCCACCGAGATCACGTCCGGGCGGTGCAGCCAGGTGAAGCCCTGCTGGTACTCGGCGATCCGGTCCGCGCACTCCTGCTCGGGCAGGGTGGAGAGCTCGGCGAAGGAACCGGGGCCGGAGGCGCCGGCCACCGACAGGTCGAGGCCGGCCGAGAACGCCCGCCCCTCACCGCGCACCACGACGACACGCACGTCGCCGGGAAGATCCCGGGAGAAGTCGCTCATCGCGCGCCACATCGCCGGGGTCTGGGCGTTGAGCACGTCGGGCCGGCACAACGTGACCGTCGCGACCGGCCCGTCGCAGTCGAGTCGTACCCCGGTCGTCTCTGCGGTCACCGGACCGCCCGGAGGACGACGCTGATGGACGACGCTGGTGGGCGGGTCACGCCTTCTTGCGGCGCCGGGCGCCGCCACGCTGGCGCAGCTGCACCCCGGACTCGGTGAGCACCCGGTGGATGAACCCGTAGGATCGTCCGGTCGAGGCCGCGAGAGCGCGGATGCTCTCTCCGCCGGTGTACCGCTTTACCAGGTCCTTGGCGAGCGTCTGACGCTCGGCTCCGACGATCCGGCGACCCTTCTCAGTGCTGGTGGCTGTGCCAGTGGCTGCCATGCTGATTCCTCACGTCCCAGACTGTGCGGTTCGGATACGGTCCCACCTATTAGACCGCCTCGAACGATCATGCGCCAGATATCAACTCTTCGCCAACCGACACGCTATGCGATGTCAGCTTCCCGATAGAGTGATCCTCCCGACGCCGATCTGTGGTGGGCGTCCGGTTCGCGGGGCCGGGCGGCTGCCCGTACCGTGCCGGGCGTGACGGACCTGCTCGCCGCCGCGGCCGCCGCGGCGCTGGTGTTCGCGGCCACCAACGTCGACGACATCGTGGTGCTGACCGTGCTCTTCGTGGCGGCGCGCGGCACCGGGCGACCCCGGCCGTGGCACATCGTCGCCGGGCAGTACCTGGGCATCGGCGCGCTGGTCACCGCGAGCGTGGTGGCCGCCGCCGGCCTGCTGGTCGTCCCCGACCCGTGGACCGGGCTGCTCGGCCTGCTGCCGATCGCGCTCGGCGTCCGCGCCCTGCTCGCCCGCTCCGACGACGACGCGCCACCGGCGGTCGTCGGCAGCCTGCTCGGGGTGGCCGGCGTGACGATCGCGAACGGCGCCGACAACATCGCCGTCTACGTCCCGGTGTTCCGGTCCCTCGACCCGGCCGCCGGGCTGGTGTGGCTGCTGGTCTTCGCCACCCTGGTGGCCGCCTGGTGCGCGGCGGCGGCCCTGCTCGGCAGCCACCCCCGGGTGGTCGCGCTGGTCGGTCGGGCCGGCCACCGACTGGTCCCGGCGATCTTCATCGCCATCGGCGCCACCATCCTGGCCACCTCCGGCCTCCTCCCCTGACCCACCCCTCCCCCGCCCCGCACCCCCTTCACCCCGTTGATCAAGAGGTTTGCGCACTCGCGCCCGGCGTGTCAGTACCGAAACTTCTTGATCAACCGGCCAGGCGGGGCCGGGCCGGGCCGGGGGGACCGGTGGGGGGGTGGGTGGGGGGTGGGGTCAGGCCAGTTCGACGAGTTCGAGGAGGTCGTCGGACCAGGCGTCCTCGTCGCCGTCGGGCAGCAGGATCGCGCGGTCGGGCTTGAGGGCCAGCACGGCGCCCGGGTCGTGGGTGACCAGCACGATCGCCCCCGGGTAGCGGGCGATCGCGTCGAGCACCTGCTCGCGGCTGACCGGGTCGAGGTTGTTCGTCGGCTCGTCGAGCAGCAGCACGTTCGCGCCGGAGCAGACCAGGGTGGCCAGCGCCAGCCGGGTCTTCTCGCCGCCGGAGAGCACCCCGGCGGGCTTGTCCACGTCCTCACCGGAGAAGAGGAACGCGCCGAGGATCTTGCGCAGGTCGGTGTCGGTCTGGTCCGGCGCTGCGCTGCGCATGTGCTCCAGGATGGTCCGCTGCACGTCCAGCGTCTCGTGCTCCTGGGCGTAGTAACCCAGCCGCAGCCCGTGGCCCGGGTTCACCGACCCGGTGTCCGGCTCCAGCAGGCCGCCGAGCATCCGCAGCAGGGTGGTCTTGCCGGCGCCGTTGAGGCCGAGGATGGCCACCCGGGAGCCGCGGTCCACCGCGACGTCCACGTCGGTGAAGATCTCCAACGAGCCGTACGACTTCGACAGGCCGGACGCGGTCAGCGGGGTCTTGCCGCAGGGCGCCGGGTTCGGGAACCGCACCTTGGCCACCTTGTCGGCGACCCGGACCTCGTCCAGCCCGGCCATCAGCTTCTCGGCCCGGCGGGCCATGTTCTGCGCGGCGACGGTCTTGGTGGCCTTGGCCCGCATCTTGTCGGCCTGCGCCATCAGCGCGCCGGCCTTCTTCTCGGCGTTGGCCCGCTCCCGGCGGCGACGCCGCTCGTCGACCTCCCGGGCCTCCAGGTACGCCTTCCAGCCCAGGTTGTAGACGTCGACCACCGAGCGGGTGGCGTCGAGGAACCAGACCTTGTTGACCACCGACTCCAGCAGCGCGCCGTCGTGGGAGATCACGATCAGCCCGCCCTTGTGGTTGGCGAGGAAGCCGCGCAGCCAGGTGATCGAGTCGGCGTCGAGGTGGTTGGTCGGCTCGTCGAGCAGCAGGATGCCGCCGCCGTTCTCGCCGGCGTCGCGGAACAGGATCCGGGCCAGCTCGATGCGGCGGCGCTGACCGCCGGAGAGGGTGCCGATGGTCTGCGCCAGGGCGCGGTCGGGCAGCCCGAGGTTGGCGCAGATCCGGGCGGCCTCGGCCTCGGCCGCGTACCCGCCGAGGGCGGCGAACTGGTCCTCCAGCGCGCCGTAGCGCCGGACCAGCTTCTCGTCGGCGTCGACGGCGAGCCGGGCCTCCAACTCCTTCATCTGGGCCATCAGCACGTCCAGCCCGCGGGCGGAGAGCACCCGGTCCCGCCCGGTGACGTCCAGGTCACCGGTACGCGGGTCCTGCGGGAGGTAGCCGATCGCGCTGCGCCGGTCGATCTGGCCGGCGTACGGCTGCCCCTCCCCGGCCAGCACCTTCAGCGTGGTGGTCTTGCCGGCGCCGTTGCGGCCGACCAGGCCGATCCGGTCGCCGGGCTGCACCCGCAGCGTGGTGTCGGACAGCAGGATCCGGGCGCCGGCGCGCAACTCCAGGCCGGTGGCAGTGATCATTTCCGGTACTCGCTCTCGGGGTCTGGAAGGGCTGACTCAGGGCACGCGAAACGGCCGGCGGGCCTCAGGGACCGTCGGCGCGGGGCGGTTCAGCCTTCGCAGAGCAGCACGGGGGCAAGTGTACCGGGCGGCCCGTGGCGGGCCGTCCGGATTACCCGGCAAGATCATCGGGTACCGATTCGCCGTCCGGACCCGGTCCGGCACCGCAACCACCAGACGTGACGAATCGGTGATCGGGGTCAACATGGAGCTGAACGAGAACGCGCGGATCGACACCAGCCAGGTGGACGACCGGCGAGGGTCCGGCGGAGGCGGCGGGATGGGCATCCCCATCCCGATCGGCGGCGGTCGCGGGGGCATCGTCGGCATCATCATCGCCGTGCTGGTGGCCCTGGTCGGCGGCGGCTTCGGACTGAACGCGATGAACGGCGGCGGCGGGGCGGAGCAGGGGGACAACACCTCCCTGGAGCAGAAGTGCTCCGCCGACGACGCGCTGCAGCAGCTCGACTGCCGCAACACCCTCTACGTGAACTCCATCCAGGCGTACTGGCGCACCGCGCTGCCGGAGGCGTTCGGCGAGCAGTACCGCCCGTCGAAGACGGTCTTCTTCAGCCAGGGCGTGAACACCGCCTGCGGCCAGGCCGACTCCGGCGTCGGCCCGTTCTACTGCCCGGCCGACTCGCTCGTCTACATCGACCTCACCTTCTACCGGGTGCTGGCCGACCAGCTCGGCGCCGAGGGCGAGTTCGCCCAGCCCTACGTGCTGGCCCACGAGTACGGCCACCACGTGCAGAACCTGCTCGGCACCAACGAGCAGATGCGCCGGCAGCAGCAACGCGACCCGGACAACGCCAACGCGCTGTCGGTGAAGCTGGAGCTGCAGGCCGACTGCTACGCCGGGGCCTGGGCGAAGAACGCCACCGGCACCGCCGACGAGTCGGGTCAGAAGATCTTCAAGAGCATCTCGGAGCAGGACATCGCGCAGGCGATCGACACCGCCGAGAAGATCGGCGACGACGCCATCTCCGAGCGGGCCAACCGTCCGGTCAACCCGGAGGAGTTCACCCACGGCTCGTCCGCGCAGCGCAAGGAGTGGTTCACCCGGGGCTACGAGACCGGTGACCCGAAGTCCTGCGACACCTTCGGCGGCAGCCTCTGAGCGTCCGGCGCCGGCCGGAGCACCGGGTCGCCGGCCCGCACCGCTGACGCGCAGCCAGCGGTCGGGCCGACGACCCGGCATCGTGTTCCGGCGGCGGCGGGTCAGCTCGGCAGAGTCACCTGGGCCGGGGTGGACCGCCCGACGGTGGTGCCGTCGCCCAACTGCCCACCGCTGTTGTCGCCCCAGCACCACAGGCCACCGTCGGTGCGGATCGCGCAGCTGTGGCTGCTGGCGGCCAGGCCGCCGGTCCAGGTGCTGGCGTCACCGACCCGGGTGGGCGCGTTGCGGTGCACGGTGGTGCCGTCGCCCACCTGCCCCTCCGCGTTCTTGCCCCAGCACCACAGGCTGCCGTCGGTGCGGGCCGCACACGACGTGTCGCCGCTCGCGCCGACCCTGCGCCAGGTGGTGGCCGTGCCGACCTGGACCGGTGCGGTCTGGTAGTTGCCGCTCACGCCCAGCTGCCCGTAACCGTTCTCACCCCAGCACCAGAGGGCGCCGGACCGGACCCCGCAGGTGTGCGCGTACCCGGCCGTCACGCCGGTCCAGGTGGTCGCGGTGCCGACCTGGGCGGGCGTCGTCTGGGAGCCCAGGGTGCCGAGACCGAGCTGACCGTCCGAGCTGAGACCCCAGCACCACAGCGTCCCGTCGGTGCGGACACCGCAGGTGTGCGCGAAGCCGGTCGAGACGCTCGCCCAGTTGGTCGCCGTGCCGACCTGCAGCGGGGTGGTCGCCACATAGGGCGAGACGCCGACGCCCAGCTGCTGGGTCCGGTTGAAGCCCCAGCACCACAGGGTGCCGTCGGTCCGCACGGCGCAGGTGTGGGCGGGGCCGGCGTCGACGCTGGCCCAGGTGGCGGTGCCGATCCGCACCGGGGTGCTCCGCGTCGTGGTGGTCCCGTCACCGACCTGGCCCCGGAAGTTGCTGCCCCAGCACCACAACGATCCGTCCGCCTGCACCCCGCAGGTGTGCCCGGAGCCGGCGTCGACCCCGGTCCAGGTGGCGGTGCCGACCCGCGCCGGGGCGCTCCGGTTCGTGGTGGTCCCGTCACCGAGCTGGCCGCCGTAGTTCGAGCCCCAGCACCACAGTCCCCCGTCGGCGCCGATCGCACAGGTGTGCGCCGCGCCGGCGGTGACGCTGGTGACCGCGGGGGCGGCCAGCGCGCCGCGCTCCGCCTGGGTGACGCCCGCCGCCGCCGCGCCGGCCGTCAGTGCCACGGTGAGCACGGCGCTTCCGATGGACATCGCCGCTGCGGCGGCGAGGAGTCTCGTCGCGCGGCGCCACCGGGCCCGCAGCCGACCGTCCTGATGTCCGTTCATGTACTGTTCTCTCCCAACGATGTCGGTGCCTGGACGACGGAGCTGCCCCGGCGGGTCGCCCGGAGACCCACCGCTTCGTCGCACCGACGATATGCATCGGCGGGATTCGATGCACAGTCGACGGGTTGGGATTGACCCGTCTTGATGAGATCTTTCCCGTTCAGCGGACCAGAATGTGGACCGCTCGGGCGGCGGAGACGGCGGCGACCAGGACTGCGTGCCGGGGTTCCGGCACGTCCAGGAGACGGTCGGCGCGCAACGCGGCGAGCGGAGCCAGCCGGCGATCGGCCAGCACGGTCTCCACCGCCCGCCGGTCACCGCCGCAGACCAGGGCCGCCAGGGTCGACGCCTCGGGCAGCAGCAGGCGTACCGCCAGCTCCGCCGCGTCACCCAGGGCCGCCTTCGCCTGGTTGTCGCGCCGCCGGGCGAACCGCTGCTGGGACCACCCACCGGCGGCGGTGCGCCCCTGCACGTACCGGGTGTCCACCTTGGAGACGACCAGGTCGGTGCCCTCGGCCACGCCGACGGCGACCGCGCCCTTGCGGGCGAGCAGCAGACCGAGCCGGCGGGGAGCGGCGGCCGCCCCCACGAATCCGGGCAGGTCCCGCGCCGGGCGGGCGCCGGGCGGGGTGTGCAGCTCGGCGGTGGCGCCGTCCGGGGCGGTGAGCAGCAGGCCGTACCCGAGGACGGTGGTGGTGGGCGGGCCGTGCCGGTCGGCGAAGCCCTCGGTCCAGCGGGCCACCCGGGCCGGCTCGACCTCGACCCACCGGCCGCCCCCGGCTGCGGGTCGGCTGCTCATGATCCGACCGTACGGCACGGTCCGCGCCGACGGGGCGGCGGTCACCCGCCGAGCAGCACGGTGACGGCGAGGGCGGCGATGATCGCGCTGGACACCAGGGCGGTGACCAGGCGGCCACGTGGTCCCGCCAGCACCCGGCCGACCAGCGAGCCGCCCCCGGCGATCAGCAGCTGCCAGCTCACCGAGGCGAGGAACGCCCCGAGCACGAACGCGGACGCGGCCGGCAGGTCCGGATCGGCGGAGTCCCGCCGGCCGATGACGAGCGCCGCGAAGTAGACCACGGTGGCCGGGTTCAGCAGGGTCAACGCGAGCACCCCGGCGAAGGCCCGGGACGGGCTGTCCAGGCCCCGGCGCGGGACGTCGGCCGCGACCGGGCCCGCCGGGCGCAGCGCGCGCCAGGCGGTACGGGTCGCGAGGCCGAGCAGCACCAGGGCGGCGACCACGCGCAGCGGGCCGGCGACCGGGGCGATCACGGCGGCGAGGGCCGTCCCGCCGAACGCGGCGGCTGCGGCGTACAGGCCGTCGGCCGTGCCGACACCGAGCGCGGCGGCGGCGCCCACCCGGAACGAGGTCCGCGCGGCCAGCCCCATGACCAGCACGGCGATGGCCCCGACCGGGATCGCGACGCCGTACCCGGCGATCAACCCGGCCAGGAAGGCCGCCGTCACGACGGCGGGCGAGACGTCGGGGCGCACACCGGCCCGGTCCGCTGTCGGCGCGCGACGGTGGCCGCGCGGACAGGGACGGGCATCGGGTACGCCTCGATCATGGCGTCATTCTGGTCCGGGTCCGGCCGGGCGCGCCTCCGATTTCCGCAGGCGACAGGGCAGGCCGAGCACCGGCGGGACCCGTGCGGGGTGGGCCCCGACGACGGCGCGCAGATCAGGTTCCGCTCGCGAGCAGAACTCTCGCGCCCTCCACGCCCGCCCCCGGAAGTCTGTCGCGTTCGGCAAGGGCGGCCCGGCGTGGAACGCGGACACAATGGCCGGGCCGTCGACCGCTACCCCGAGTGAGGTGCCGATGACCACCGATCGCGTCCAGCCCAACGAGACCGTCGTGCCGCTGCTGCACTGCGTGTCGGCCGAGGAGACCCTGACGTTCTGGCGGGCCCTCGGCTTCGCGGTGACCTACGAGCAGCGCAGGCCGTACCTGTTCCTGGCGTTCGGGTGGAGCGGACTCGACCTGCGCTACAAGGGCGCCCCGAGCGGCGTGGACCCGGCGGCCGAGACCACCGGCGGCTGCCTGGTGATGGTCGACGCGGTGGCCCCGTACCACGCGACGTTCAGCGAGGCGATGCGCCGCGCGTACGGCCGGGTGCTCGCCAAGGGACAGCCCCGGATCACCCGCTACCGCCCCGGCGCCTCCCGGTTCACGCTGATCGACCCGTCGGGAAACTCGATCGTCTTCATCCAGCGGGACGAGCCGATGGAGCTGGAGTACGGCGGGTCGAAGCAGTTGCAGGGGCTCGCCCGGGTGCTCGACAACGCCCGGATCCTGCGCGAGTTCAAGGAGGACGACCGGGCCGCGTACCGGGCGCTCAACTCCGGACTGCGCCGACACGGCGAGACGGCGCCGGCCGTCGAACAGGCGCAGGCGCTGGCCGCGTTGATCGAACTGTCCGTCTCGCTGCCGGAGCCGGAGCGGGTGCCCGAGTGGGGCGCCCGACTGCGGGCGCTCCCGCTGACCGCCGCGGAGCGGGCACAGGTGATGCGCGACGTCGCCGACCCGGCCGTGCTCGCGCCCTGGTTGCCCGCGACGGACGCGTGAACGCGTCGAGCGCGGCACCCGGGTTCCGGGTGCCGCGCTCGAGGCGTGCCGCTCAGACGTTGAAGCCGAGCGAGCGGAGCTGGTCGCGCCCCTCGTCGGTGATCTTGTCGGGGCCCCACGGCGGCAGCCAGACCCAGTTGATCCGGATGTCGTCGACCAGGCCGCCGCCCGGGCCGGTGGTGAGCGCCTGCCGGGCCTGGTCCTCGATCACGTCGGTGAGCGGGCAGGCCGCCGAGGTGAGCGTCATGTCCAGCGTCGCGACGTTGTCGTCGCCGACGTGCACCCCGTACACCAGGCCGAGGTCGACCACGTTGATGCCCAGCTCGGGGTCGACGACGTCCTTCATCGCCTCCTCGATGTCGGCGACGGCGGCCTTGCCGCCGGACGCCGACGCCGTGCCCTCGGTCGCCACGGCGCCCTCGGCCGGGGTCCCGCCCGTCTCCGGCGTCGCCGCGGTCGCGGTGTCCTCGCTACTCATGCCTTCACCTCCGGGCTCGCGCCCACACCGGCGCGTGCCGCGGCGTCCTTGAACGCCATCCACGGCAGCAGCGCGCACTTGACCCGGGCCGGGTAGCGCGCGACACCCGCGAACGCCACCCCGTCACCGAGCACGTCCTCGTCCGGCGTGACCTGGCCACGCCCGGACATCAACTCGACGAACGCCTCGTGCACGGCGAACGCCTCACCCGCGCCCCGGCCGCGCAGCAGCTCGTGCAGCACGCTCGCCGACGCCTGGCTGATCGAGCAGCCCATCCCGTCGTACGAGATGTCGTCGAGCACGTCGCCGTCGGTGGCCACCCGGACGGTGATCTCGTCACCGCAGGTCGGGTTGACGTGGTGCACCTCGGCCACCCGGGCCCCCGGGTCCTCGGCGTCGCGCAGCCCACGCCCGTGCGGGTGCTTGTAGTGGTCCAGGATGATCTCCTGGTAAAGAGACTCAAGCTGCATCAGGCTGGACTCCCGTCGATTCGGCGGACTCCTGCGTCGCCCGGCTCATCGGAACACCTTCCGCACCTGCTCGAGACCGGCGACCAGGGCGTCGATCTCCTCCGTGGTGGTGTACAGGTAGAACGACGCCCGGGTCATCGCCGGGACGCCGAAGCGGGTGCACACCGGCTTCGCGCAGTGGTGCCCCACCCGGACCTGCACGCCGAGCGAGTCGAGGACCTGCCCCACGTCGTGCGGGTGCACGTCGCCGAGCGCGAACGAGATCGTCCCGCCCCGGCCCACCGGCACCGTGGGGCCGAAGATCCGCAGCCCGGGCACCGTGGCGAGGGCGTCCAGCGCGTACGCCGTCAGCTCCTTCTCGTGCCACTGGACGGCCCGCATCCCGATCCCGCTCAGGTAGTCCACCGCCGCCCCGAGCGCGACCGCCTCGGCGATCGGCGGGGTGCCGGCCTCGAACCGGGCCGGCGGCGCGGCGAACGTCGAGCGCGCCATCGACACCGTCTCGATCATCGAGCCGCCGCCGAGCACCGGGGGCATCGCGGCGAGCAGCTCGCCCCTGCCCCACAGCACGCCGATGCCGGTCGGGCCGCACATCTTGTGCCCGGTGAAGACGATGAAGTCGGCGTCGTAGTCGACCACGTCCATCGGCATGTGCGGCACCGACTGCGAGCAGTCGAGCAGCAGCAGCGCGCCCACCTGGCGGACCCGCTCGGTGATCCGCGCGGTGGCGTTCACCGTGCCGAGGATGTTGGAGGTGTGCACCAGCGAGACGATCTTCGTCCGCTCGGTGACCAGATCCTCCAGCCCGGACTCGTCCAGGCGTCCCTGGTCGGTGACCGGGAACCAGCGCAGGGTCGCGCCGGTCCGCTCGGCGAGCAGCTGCCACGGGACGATGTTCGAGTGGTGCTCCATCTCGGAGATCACGATCTCGTCGCCCGGGCCCAGCCGGAACCGTTCGTCGGCGTCGGGCCGCAGCGAGGCGTTGGAGAACGCGTACGCCACGATGTTGATCGCCTCGGTGGAGTTCTTGGTGAACACCACCTCGTCGACGCTCGGGGCGTTGATGAACGCGGCGACCTTCGCCCGGGCCCCCTCGTACGCCTCGGTCGCCTCGGTGCCCAGGGTGTGCACCGAGCGCGACACGTTGGCGTTGTGCATCGCGTAGTGCTCGGCGAGCACGTCGAGCACCTGCCGCGGCTTGTGCGAGGTGTTCGCGCTGTCGAGATAGACCAGCCGGTGCCCGTTGACCTCCCGGTCCAGGATCGGGAAGTCGGCGCGCACCGTGGCCACGTCGAAGCGGGGCACGTCGTCGTACTGCGGCATGCCCTCGGGGATGGCGATGGTGGTCATATCCGCGACCCTTCCGGTTGTCAGGCCCGCGCCGAACCGGCCCCGGCGACGTACCGCTCGTAGCCCTCGGCCTCGAGCTTGTCGGCCAGCTCCGGGCCGCCCTGCTCGACGATCCGGCCGGCGACGAAGACGTGCACGAAGTCCGGCTTGATGTAGCGCAGGATCCGGGTGTAGTGGGTGATCAGCAGCACGCCGGTGTCGCCGGTGTCGCGGACCCGGTTGACGCCCTCGCTGACCACGCGCAGCGCGTCCACGTCGAGGCCGGAGTCGGTCTCGTCGAGGATGGCGATCTTCGGCTTGAGCAGCTCCAGCTGCACGATCTCGTGCCGCTTCTTCTCACCGCCGGAGAAGCCCTCGTTGACGTTGCGCTGGGCGAACGCCGGGTCCATCTGGAGGCGCTCCATGGCGCCGCGCAGCTCGCCGCCCCAGGTGCGCAGCTTCGGGGCCTCGCCGTCGATGGCGGTCTTGGCCGTGCGCAGGAAGTTCGCCACCGAGACGCCGGGGACCTCGACCGGGTACTGCATGGCCAGGAAGAGGCCGGCGCGGGCCCGCTCGTCGACGGACATGGCCAGCACGTCGGCGCCGTCGAGGGTCACCGAGCCGCCGGTGATCTCGTACTTGGGGTGGCCGGCGATCGAGTACGCCAGGGTCGACTTGCCGGAGCCGTTCGGACCCATGATCGCGTGGGTCTCGCCCGACTTCACGGTCAGGTCGACGCCGGACAGGATCGGCTTGAGCTCACCCTCGGGCAGCTTGACCGACACCTTCAGGTCGCGGATCTCCAGGGTGCTCATTATCGGGTCACTCCATTGCTCGGCGTCAGGCTGACGTAGATGTCGCCGTCGCGGACTTCGACGGGGTAGACGGGAACGGGTTCGGTGGCGGGCAGCCCGGTGGGCTCACCCGTACGCAGGTCGAAACGGGAACCATGCAGCCAGCATTCCAGCGTGCACCCCTCGACCTCCCCCTCGGAGAGGGCGACCGCGGCGTGCGAGCACTCGTCGTACACGGCGTAGAACTGGCCGTCCTCGCCGTGCACGAGGGCGATCTGCGTGCCGTCCACGTCGGCGCTGATCACGGTGCCCTTCGGCACGTCCTCGGTCGAGCAGATCCTGATCATCACGCGCCGGCCTTGGTGAGCCGGGCCTCGATCGCGTCGCCGAGCCGCTCGCGCAGCTCCTCGACCGGGATCTTGTTGATCAGCTCGGCGAAGAAGCCGCGCACCACCAGGCGGCGGGCCTCGCCCTCCGGGATGCCCCGGGCCATCAGGTAGAAGAGCTGCTCGTCGTCGAAACGGCCGGTCGCGCTGGCGTGCCCGGCGCCGGCGATCTCGCCGGTCTCGATCTCCAGGTTCGGCACCGAGTCGGCCCGGGCGCCGTCGGAGAGCAGCAGGTTCCGGTTGATCTCGTACGTGTCGGTGCCGGTCGCCTCGGCCCGGATCAGCACGTCGCCGACCCAGACGGTACGGGCGTCGTCGCCCTGCAGCGCGCCCCGGTAGCCGACGTAGCTGCGGCAGTCCGGGGTGTTGTGGTCGACCAGCTGCCGGTGCTCCAGGTGCTGGCCACCGTCGGCGAAGTAGACGCCGTACAGCTCGGCCTCGCCGCCCCGGCCGGTGTACTCCACCGAGGTGTACTGCCGGACCAGGTCGCCGCCGAGGCTGACCTGCACGTGCGTCGCCTTCGCGTCCCGCCCGAGCTTGATCTTCAGGTGCTGGGCCTGCACCGCGTCGGCGGCCCAGTCGGCCACGGTGACCAGGGTCAGCTTCGCGCCGTCGGCCACCGAGACCTCGACGTTGTCGGCCAGGGTGGCCGAGCCGAGGTGCTCCAGCACCAGGACCACCTCGGCGAAGCGGCCCACCTCGACGAAGGTGTGCCCGAAGGCCAGGCCCTCCGCGCCGTCGCCGACCACCCGCAGGGTCACCGGCCGGTCGACCACGGCGTCCGGCGCGACCGACACCAGCAGCGCCTGCTCGGCCCCGCCGTACGCCAGCGCGCTGACCCGGTCGACCGGGGTGAGCACGCTGCCCACCCGCCGGTCGTCCCTGGTGATCCGCTCGACGGTGACGCCGGAGGGCAGGTCACCGTACTCGTGGCGGACCGTGGCGGAGGCGGCCTGCGGGTCGCCGCCGACCAGCCCGCGCAGCCGCTTGAGCGGGGTGAAGCGCCACTCCTCCTCCAGGCCGGTGAGGGCCGGGAAGTCGGCGACGTCGTACGAGCGGAGCGCCTGCGTCTTGGTGCTGGGCGGCGCGGAAGCCTGGGTAGTCATCTCTTCCTTGGTCTGTCTGTTCCGTGACGACGAGGTCGGGGCCGGGTGCGGCGGGCCGGGGCTGCCGGCCCGCCACGCGGGGGCGGTGGCGGTGGCGTCAGCCGACCGCGCCCTCCATCTGGAGCTCGATCAGGCGGTTGAGCTCCAGGGCGTACTCCATCGGGAGCTCCTTGGCGATCGGCTCGATGAAGCCGCGCACGATCATCGCCATCGCCTCGTCCTCGCTCAGACCACGGCTCATCAGGTAGAAGAGCTGGTCGTCGCTGATCTTGGAGACGGTCGCCTCGTGCCCCATCGCCACGTCGTCCTCGCGGATGTCGACGTACGGGTAGGTGTCCGAGCGGGAGATGGTGTCCACCAGCAGCGCGTCGCACTTGACCGTGCTGCGGCTGTGGTGCGAGCCCTCCAGCACCTGCACCAGACCCCGGTACGAGGTACGGCCGCCGCCCCGGGCGATCGACTTCGACACGATGGTCGAGGAGGTGTGCGGGGCCGCGTGGACCATCTTCGCGCCGGCGTCCTGGTGCTGACCCTCGCCGGCCATGGCCACCGAGAGCACCTCGCCCTTGGCGTGCTCGCCGGTCATGTAGACCGCCGGGTACTTCATGGTGACCTTGGAGCCGATGTTGCCGTCGACCCACTCCATGGTCGCGCCCTCGTGGCAGACGGCGCGCTTGGTGACCAGGTTGTAGACGTTGTTCGACCAGTTCTGGATGGTCGTGTAACGGCAGCGGGCGTTCTTCTTGACGACGATCTCCACCACCGCGCTGTGCAGCGAGTCGGAGGAGTACAGCGGCGCGGTGCAGCCCTCGACGTAGTGCACGTACGCGCCCTCGTCGACGATGATCAGCGTCCGCTCGAACTGGCCCATGTTCTCCGTGTTGATCCGGAAGTAGGCCTGCAGCGGGATCTCCACGTGCACGCCCTTCGGCACGTAGATGAACGAGCCACCGGACCACACGGACGTGTTCAGCGCCGCGAACTTGTTGTCGCCGACCGGGATGACCGTGCCGAAGTACTCCCGGAACAGCTCCTCGTGCTCCTTGAGCGCGGTGTCGGTGTCCAGGAAGACGACGCCCTGCTCCTCGAGGTCCTCACGGATCTTGTGGTAGACCACCTCGGACTCGTACTGCGCCGCGACACCGGCGACCAGGCGCTGCTTCTCCGCCTCGGGGATGCCCAGCCGGTCGTAGGTGTTCTTGATGTCCTCCGGCAGGTCCTCCCAGCTGGTGGCCTGCTTCTCGGTGGACCGCACGAAGTACTTGATGTTGTCGAAGTCGATCCCGGTGAGGTCGGCGCCCCAGGCCGGCATCGGCTTGCGGTCGAACAGCCGCAGGCCCTTCAGGCGCAGGTCGAGCATCCAGGCCGGCTCGTTCTTCTTCGCCGAGATGTCCCGCACCACCGCCTCGCTGAGGCCACGCTGGGCGGCGGCCCCGGCGACGTCGGGGTCGGCCCAGCCGTACTCGTAGCGACCGAGGGCGGCGAGCTGCTCTTCCTGGGTCAGGGGCTGGACGATCTGCTCGGTCATCTATCTGTCCTCACAGTGGTGACGGTGATACCGGACTGGGCACGCGGCTGGGCCGGGATGTGCGTGGTGCACACCCCGTCGCCGTGCGCGATGGTGGCCAGGCGCTGCACGTGAGTGCCGACCAGGCGGGAGATGACCGCGGTCTCGGCCTCGCACAGCTGGGGGAACTCGGCGGCCACGTGCGCCACCGGGCAGTGGTGCTGACAGAGCTGGCCGCCGGAGGCGATCGTGGACGCGTTGGCAGCGTAGCCCTCGGCGGTGAGCGCCCCCGCGAGTGCCTCCGCCCGCGCGAGCGGCTCGTCGCCGGCGTCCTCCATCGCGGCTCGGCAGCGGGCCTCCAACGCGGCCACCTGCTCGGCCGCGAACGCCTCCACCGCGTCGGAACCGCCGTTGCGGGCGATCCAGCGCAGCGCGGCGGTGGCCATGTTGTCGTAGTGGTGCGTGCCGCAGCGGACCCGGGCGGCGTCGGTCAGCAGGAACACCTTGGCCGGACGGCCCCGGCCCCGGCTGCCCCGCACCGCCTGCTCCCGGGCGACGACGTCGCCGTCGGCGAGCATCGCGTCCAGGTGCCGACGGATCGCGGCGGGGCTGAGCCCGAGTGCCGAGCCGAGCTGCGCGGCGGTGGTCGCCCCCCGCTCCAGCAGCAGCTGGGTGACGCGGTCCCGGGTGGAGAGGTCGGCGGACGCGGCCGGCGACACCTCCGGCTCGGCGCGTCCGACGCGGCGCGACCGGGAGCCGCCGGCGACCGGAGCGGTCGCCGACAGGTGCTCGGAGAGCGCCGCCGCGTTTTTCACAACGCCAACGTTACGTAATTCGCCGAAGGCCCGCAAACCCGGGTGCCGGTGATCCCGGACACCGGGCCGGCGGAGTCGCCCGATCGGGCTCCACTACACGCCGTAGGATTCGCTGCGTGACAGCATCCGACCGGTTCCCGGTCTCCACCACCCTGCTGCGCCGCCTCGCGTACGCCTCGATCGTGGCGAACGTGGCCATCGTCGTGACCGGTGGGGCCGTCCGGCTCACCGCCTCCGGCCTGGGTTGCCCGACCTGGCCCCGGTGCACCGACGCCTCGTACACCACCACGCCCGAGATGGGCGTGCACGGGATGATCGAGTTCGGCAACCGGCTGCTCACCTTCGCCGTCGGGATCATCGCCCTCGCCGTGGTGGTGGCCGTGCTGCTGCACCGCCCGCGCCGGCGGGGCCTGCTGCCACTCGCCGTGGCGGTGCTGTTCGGCATCCCGGCGCAGGCGGTCATCGGCGGGATCACCGTGCTGACCAACCTGAACCCGTGGGTGGTCGGGCTGCACTTCCTCGCCTCGATGGTGGTGATCGCGGCCGCGTACGCGCTGTGGCGGCGGATCAAGGAGCCGGACGGCCCGACGGTGGCCGTGGTGCCCGGCCCGCTGCGTACCCTCGCGCTGGTCACCACCGTGGTCAGCGCCTCCGTGCTGGTGGTCGGGACGTGGGTGACCGGCAGCGGCCCGCACGCCGGCGACGGCGGCGCGGCCCGCAACGGCCTGGACCCGGAGCAGATCTCCCAGGTGCACGCCGACGGGGTGTTCCTGCTGATCGGGCTCTCGGTGGCGCTGATCTTCGCGTTCCGGGCGGTCGGCGCGACCGACGCCGCCCGGGCGGCCGGCGTGCTGGTGGCGGTGGAGCTGGGTCAGGGCGTGATCGGCTTCGTGCAGTACTTCACCGACCTGCCCGCGCTGCTGGTCGGCGCGCACATGCTCGGCTCCTGCCTGGTGCTGCTGGCCACCCTGTCGGTGCTCTGGTCGACCCGCGAGCGCCGCCCGATCACCTCCATCCCCACCCCCACCCCCGACCGCGTCACCGCCGCCGCCTGACGGCCGGCTGCGCGCGCCGTTTGCGGTGTGTCGCGGTGTCCGGAGTCCGGGATACCGCGACACGCCGCGAACGGCGTCGGTCGCCACGACAGGGCGGGCGCGTCCGCCGTCGGGTGCGGTGGTGGGGTCAGGGTGCCCGGTGGGGCAGGTGGGTCCGGATCGCGTCGGCGAGGCGCTCGGGGGCGCCGTCGGCGTACCCGAGGAACAGGGACGGCTCGGTCAGCTCCAGCTCCACCAGGACGGGTGAGCCGTCCGCGCCGGGGATGAGGTCCACCCGGGCGTAGAGCAGCCGCTGCGCCCCGCCGGGGACCGCCGCCAGGACCCGCTCGGCGACGGCCAGCTGCTCCGGCGTCGCGGTCCGGGCGGTGATCTCCTCGGGCTTGTAGAGCCCCTCCACGCCGAGGTCCGGGCCGTCCAGCATCGGACCCTTGCGGATCGCGTGGCTGTACGCCGGCCCGTGCGGGCCGGCCAGGAAGAGCAGCGCCGTCTCCCCCGCCGTGTCCACCGCGCTCAGGTACGGCTGGACCATGGTGACCCGGCCGGCGGCGGAGAGCCGCCGCACGTGGGCCACGGCCAGCTCCCGGTGCTCCGGGTCGGCCAGGTCGTAGCGGCCGGTGTCCTGACTGCCGGCGCTGACCGCGGGCTTGATCACGTACTCGCCGGAGTCGGCGGGCGGCGTCCACTCCTGCCCGGGCTCGACCCAGCCGGTCGGCACGGTCGGCACCCCGGCGGCGGCCAGCTCGCCGAGGTAGCGCTTGTCGGTGTTCCAGCGCACCACGTCGGCCGGGTTGGCCAGCTGGGGCACGCTCTCGGCCCAGGCCACGAACTCGTCGCGGCGCAGCGCGTAGTCCCAGGGCGAGCGGAGCACGGCCAGGTCGTAGGTGGCCCAGTCGACGTCCGGGTCGTCCCAGACGGCGGCCTCGGCGGTGACGCCGTGGGCGGCCAGCGGGGCGAGCACGAGCCGGTCGTCGGGGTCGAGGTCGGCGAGCCGGTCGCAGGTGACGAGAGCGACCCGGGGTTCCCCCCGGGTCGACTGGTGGTGGTGGGTCAAGTTGTCCGTCAACGGGCCATCGTGCGCCGGGCCATCGACCGCCAGAGGTCGTTGCTCGGGCGCATCTGGTCCATGAGCTCGCGCTCCCAGGCGTTCTCGACGGTGACTCCCGCCTTCGCGCACGCCTGGCGTGCGACGACGGTGTCGTCCGCGAACTGGTCGGCCCACGCGCCGTCCTCGCCGACGAGGACGATCCGCGCGCCACGCTTGCCGACGTACTCGATGACCGCCTTCGCGCCGCCGTGCCCGGCGGCGAACGACTTGATGCCGGAGACCAGGCCGTTGGGGGCCTGCTCCGCGGTCTGCTCAGCCGTCAGCGTCGTATCGGAACCATCTGCCATGACGCGAAGCCTAAGCAGACATCCACCCGTTGGTGCGAGAACGATGAACCTTTTGTGATGCCAATTACCTACGGGTTTAAGGAAGACCACAGGTAATTCGCCCGTACATGTCGGAAAGAGTAGGACAAACCAGGCGGCCCGGATCGCCCCATTGCGTCCAACTTGAGTCGGCCTGACTCAGCCCGGAAAAAGATTCCGAAATTGACGTCGAGCGAGGTCGCCGGCGTGACGCACGGCACGCCGGGCGGCCGGGATGTGACACCCGTACGCCGCCGATGGCGTGCGGTCGTCAGATCAGCGCGTCGAGCGCGACGGCGGCGAAGAGGATCGTCAGGTAGGTGGTCGACCAGTGGAACAGCCGCATCGGCTTGACCGCCTCGCCCCGCCGCACCCGGCGGCACAGCTTGTGCGACTCGACCAGGAAGATGCCGCCCACGACGAGCGTCGGCACCCCGTAGATCGGGCTCATCCCCATCGGCCAGAGCGCCAGCGAGGTCAGCACGGTGAGCCAGGCGAAGATCAGGATCTCGGCGTTGACCCGGCGGGCCGAGGCCACCACCGGCAGCATCGGGATGCCGGCCCGGGCGTAGTCGTCCTTGTACTTCATGGCCAGCGGGTAGAAGTGCGGCATCTGCCAGAAGAAGACCACCGCGAAGAGCGCCCACGCCTGCGGCGCGAGCGAGCCGGTGACCGCCGCCCAGCCGATCAGCACCGGCGCCGCCCCGCAGGCCCCGCCCCAGAACGTGTTCGCCGTCGTGGTGCGCTTGAGCCAGAGCGTGTAGACGAGGTCGTAGTAGGCGATCGCGGCCACGGTCAGCGCGGCCGCCAGCAGGTTGGTGAACGCCAGCATCAGCGCCGTCGACACCATCGCCAGCACCAGGCCGAAGATCAGCGCGTTGCGCGGCGACACGGTGTGCGCCGGCAGCGGACGGCGCTTGGTGCGCCGCATCAACTGGTCGATGTCCCGGTCGATGTAGCAGTTGAGCACGCTCGCCGCGCCGGCGGCGAGCGAGCCGCCGACCAGCACCACCGCCACCAGCCAGAGCGACGGCATGCCGCCGTCGGCGAGCATCATCGCCGGCACCGTCGTCACCAGCAGCAGCTCGACGATCCGCGGCTTGGTCAGGGCCACGTACGCGGCGACGACCGCCCGGACGTCGCGGCGCGGTGTCGCCGACTCCTCGGCCACCGTGCGCACCGGCGGCTGCCCGGCAGAGTTGCTGACGGGGCGCTCGGTGATCATGCTCACGGATTGCCACCTTCCGGCTTCGGCAGGGGGGATCGGGTCGGCCGGACCCGACTGGGCCCACACACCGCCCCACAGACTACGCGTCGTCGTTTTGGCTGCCCGGGCGACCCGACAACGGTGCCAGCCGTCACACCTCCGACTGAACGGTCCCGACGCCCGACACGTACCCGTGGGCGTGCAGTGATCCCCGGGCGGACGTTTAGGGCCGCTCGATAGGGTCACTGGTGAGGGTTCCGCCCATCTGCCGAGGAGCACAACCATCGTGGCTGCCAACCGTCCCGAGCACCCCGCACTGAACTGGTCCGACCTCGACCGCAGGGCCGTCGACACCGTCCGCGTGCTGGCCATGGACGCCGTGGAGAAATCCGGCAACGGTCACCCGGGCACCGCGATGAGCCTCGCGCCCGCGGCGTACCTGCTCTTCAACCGGGTGATGCGGCACAACCCGGCCGACCCGAACTGGCCCGGCCGGGACCGGTTCGTCCTCTCCGCCGGGCACTCCAGCCTGACGCTCTACATCCAGCTCTTCCTCTCCGGCTACCCGCTGAGCCTGGACGACCTCAAGTCGCTGCGGCAGTGGGGCTCGCTGACCCCGGGCCACCCCGAGCACGGGCACACCCCCGGCGTCGAGACCACCACCGGCCCGCTGGGCCAGGGCATGGGCAACGCGGTGGGCATGGCGATGGCGGCCCGCCGCGAGCGCGGCCTCTTCGACCCGGAGACCGAGCCCGGCGCGTCGGTCTTCGACCACGACATCTGGTGCATCGCCTCCGACGGCGACATCGAGGAGGGCATCAGCCACGAGGCCAGCGCCCTCGCCGGCCACCAGCAGCTGGGCAACCTCTGCGTGATCTACGACGACAACGAGATCTCGATCGAGGACGACACCCGCATCGCCAAGAGCGAGGACGTCGCGGCCCGCTACGAGGCGTACGGCTGGCACGTGCAGACCGTCGACTGGCGCGTCGGCGACGCCGACCAGGGCGACTACCACGAGGACGTCGAGGCGCTGTACCAGGCGCTGCTGGCCGCCAAGGCGGAGACCGACCGTCCCTCCTTCGTCGCGCTGCGCACCATCATCGGCTGGCCCGCGCCGAACAAGAAGAACACCGGCAAGATCCACGGTTCGGCGCTCGGCGCCGACGAGGTGGCCGCCACCAAGCAGATCCTCGGCTTCGACCCGCAGCAGAGCTTCCAGGTCGACGAGGAGGTCCTCGGGCACGCCCGCCAGGTGATGGGCCGGGGCGACGCCGCCCAGCGGGAGTGGCAGCAGGCCTTCGACGCCTGGGCCGGCGCCAACGCCGAGCGCAAGGCGCTCTACGACCGGATGGCCGGCCGGGTGCTGCCCGACGGCTGGACCGAGGCCCTGCCGACCTTCCCGGCCGACGCCAAGGGCGTGGCCACCCGGGCCGCCTCCGGCAAGGTGCTGGAGGCGCTCGCCCCGGTGCTGCCGGAGCTGTGGGGCGGCTCGGCCGACCTGGCGGAGAGCAACAACACCACCATGAAGGGTGAGCCGTCGTTCATCCCGGCCGCCCACGCCACCAAGGACTTCCCCGGCCACGAGTACGGCCGCACCCTGCACTTCGGCATCCGCGAGCACGCCATGGGCGCGATCCTCAACGGCATCGCCCTGCACGGCGGCACCCGCCCGTACGGCGGCACCTTCCTGGTGTTCAGCGACTACATGCGCCCCTCGGTGCGGCTCGCCGCGCTGATGAAGCTGCCGGTGGTCTACGTCTGGACGCACGACTCGATCGGCCTCGGCGAGGACGGCCCGACCCACCAGCCGGTGGAGCACCTGACCGCGCTGCGCGCCATCCCCGGCCTGGACGTGGTCCGCCCCGCCGACGCCAACGAGACCGCCTGGGCCTGGCGGCAGGCGCTGGAGCACACCGACCGGCCGACCGCCCTGGCGCTGAGCCGGCAGGCGCTGCCGACGTTGGACCGTACGCAGCTCGGCGGCGCCGAGGGGGTCGCCAAGGGCGGCTACGTGCTGGCCGAGGCGTCCAACGGCAAGCCGCAGGTGATCATCATCGGCACCGGCTCCGAGGTGCAGCTCTGCCTCACCGCCCGGGAGCGGCTGGAGGCCGACGGCACCCCCACCCGGGTGGTCTCGATGCCCTGCCAGGAGTGGTTCTACGCGCAGGACGAGGCGTACCGGGAGTCGGTGCTGCCGCGCGGGGTAAAGGCTCGGGTGAGCGTGGAGGCGGGCATCTCGATGTCGTGGCGCGGTGTCGTCGGCGACCTCGGCGAGAGCGTGAGCCTGGAGCACTACGGGGCGAGCGCGCCGCACACCGTGCTCTTCGAGCAGTTCGGGTTCACCCCGGACCGGATCGTGGCGGCGGCTCACGCGTCGCTGGCCCGGGTGGGCGACATCACCGGTTTCACGACCGGCAACTGAGGGGAGCGTGGACGGCATGACGACGGACAGGCTGGGCGAACTCACCGCCGCGGGCGTGGCGGTCTGGCTCGATGATCTCTCCCGGGTACGACTGAGCTCCGGCGGGCTGGACCAGCTGCGCCGCGAGAAGCACGTGGCCGGGGTGACCACGAACCCGACCATCTTCGCCAAGGCGCTGAGCGACGCCGACGAGTACAACTGGCAGCTGCGGGACCTGGCCACCCGTGGTGTGGAGGTCGAAGAGGCCGTCCGCATGCTCACCACGTACGACGTGCGCTGGGCGTGCGACGTGATGCGCCCGTCGTACGACGCCAGCCACGGCGTCGACGGCCGGGTCTCCATCGAGGTGGACCCCCGGCTGGCACACGAGACGGAGCGGACCGTCGCCGAGGCCAAGGCGCTGTGGTGGCTGGTCGACCGGCCGAACCTGTTCATCAAGATCCCGGCGACCGAGGCCGGCCTGCCGGCGATCACCGCGACCCTGGCCGAGGGGATCAGCGTGAACGTGACGCTGATCTTCGGCCTGGACCGCTACTCGCAGGTGATGGAGGCGTTCCTCGCCGGCCTGGAGCAGGCGAAGGCGAACGGCCACGACCTGTCGAAGATCGGCTCGGTGGCGTCCTTCTTCGTCTCCCGGGTCGACAGCGAGGTCGACAAGCGGCTGGAGAAGATCGGCTCGGACGAGGCCAAGGCGCTGCGCGGCAAGGCCGCCATCGCCAACGCCCAGCTCGCCTACGAGCGCTACGGCCAGGTCTTCTCCTCCGACCGCTGGCAGGCCCTGGCCGACGCGGGGGCCCACCCGCAACGGCCGCTGTGGGCGTCGACCTCGACGAAGAACCCGGACTACCGGGACGTGATCTACGTCGAGGAGCTGATCGCCCCCGGCACGGTCAACACCATGCCGGAGCCGGTCGTGCACGCGTACGCCGACCACGGCGAGACCCGGGGCGACACCATCACCGGCTCGTACGACGCGGCGCGCACCGTCTTCACCGACCTGGAGTCGGTCGGGGTGGACATGTCCGACGTGATCGCCACCCTGGAGCGCGAGGGTGTGGAGAAGTTCGAGGCCAGCTGGCTGGAACTGCTCGACGGGGTGACGAAGTCGCTGGCCGAGGCGGCGAAGGGCGCCGGGCGGCCGAACCGGGCCGCCAAGGGCAACGCGCAGGCCGCCGAGCAGGCCGGGGGCAACGCGTGACGTTGGGCGTCGGACGCGCCGCGGGGTTCCGCCCCGCGGCGCGCCTCGCCGTCGTCCGCCCGGCCCGGTGGCCAGATGAGTGACCTGACGGCCGACCCGGCCGTCGTGGCCGGCGGGCTGGCCGTGCACGGCGCGGACGCGGTCGACGGCGCCACCCGCCTGCGGGAGGAACTGGTCGGCCGGGGCCTGCCGGCGCGGCTGGCCGCCGAAGCTCCCTCGCGGTGGGGGCCGGACGCCGAGCCGGCGGCACGCCCGGGCCGACGGGACGCCCACCGGCGCAGCCGGGAGCTGCTCCCCCAGCTCGCCGAGCTGGCGGCGGAACTGGAGGACCTGGACCACGTGGTGCTCGCCGGCGCGGACGGCGTGACGGCGGCCGCCGAGACCATCGCCCGCACCCTGGGCCGGCCGTTGACCGTGCTCGACAGCACCGACCCGGGACGGGTCCGGGCGGTGCTGGCCGACCGGCTGGAGCGCACCGTGGTGGTGCTCGCCGGCACCTCCGACGCCACCGTGGAGACCGACAGCCACCGGCGGGCGTACTGGCAGGCGTTCCTGGACGCCGGGATGGGCGAGGCCGAGGCGGCCCGGCACTTCGTGGTGGTGACCGCCCCCGGCTCGCCGCTGGAGGCGGTCGCCGACGAGATGGGCGTGGTGGTGCTGCCCGCCGACCCGCAGGTGGCCGGCCGGGTCCCGGCGCTGACCGCCTTCGGCCTGGTCCCGGCCGCGCTGGCCGGGGCCGAGGTGACCGCCCTGCTCGACGACGCCGAGGCGTTCTCGGCGTCGCTGGGCCGCGACGCGGACGATCCGGCCCTGGCGCTGGGCGCGGCGCTCGGCGCGGCGGCCACCGGCGGCCGGGGCGCCGTCGCCCTGGTCGGCGACGGCACCGGCCTCGACGGCCTGGGCGACTGGGTCGCCCGGTTGCTGGCCGTCTCGACCGGCGGGGCCGTCCTGCCGGTGGTCGTGGAGACGCCCACGGCGCCCGGTGTCACCGGGCCGGACGTGCTGACCGTCAGCTACGGCGGCGCCCTGGCCGCCGGTGACGTGCCCGGCGGCGGGTGCGCGCCGCACGTGGCGGTGAACGGCCCGCTGGGCGCGCACTTCCTCGCCTGGGAGTACGCCACCGCGGTCGCCGCGACGGTGCTCGGCGTCGACCCGCTCGACCGGCCGGACGACGCCGCGAGCACGGCGCACACCCGGCGGTTCCTGGAGTCCGGCCCGCCGGCACAGGCGCCGTCGCACACCGAGGGCGCCATCGAGGTGTACGCCCCGCCGGGCTCCCCCGCCGACCTCGACGGCGCGCTGCGGCACCTGCTCGACGGGGTGGACGACGCGGGTCACCTCGCGGTGACGGCGTACCTGGACCGGGTCGCCGACGCCGACACGGCGCGACTGCGACCGCTGCTGGCCGAGGCGCTGCGCCGCCCGGTCACCTTCGGCTGGGGCGCCGCCGGAGAGCACCACCGAGCCGGCCGGCCCGCCGGCAGCTATCTTCAGCTCACCGGAGCGGTGGACGGTGATCTGCCGGTGCCCGGTCGGCCGTACTCCTTCGGACAGCTCCAGGCGGCGCAGGCCGCCGGGGACCGGCAGGCGCAGGCCGACCGGGGCCGGCCGGTGCTGCGGCTGCACCTGACCGACAGGGCGGCCGGGCTGGCCCAGCTGCGGGATGCGATCGGACGATGGCGGGCGTGACGATGGACGACATGGACCAGACCGAGCAAGGAGGCGGCGTGAATCCGCTGCGCGACGCGCAGGACCGACGACTGCCCCGGATCCCGGAGCCGTGCGCTCTGGTGATCTTCGGGGTGACCGGCGACCTGGCGCGCAAGAAGTTGCTGCCGGCGGTCTACGACCTGGCCAACCGGGGACTGCTGCCCCCCGGGTTCGTGGTCCTGGGCTTCGCCCGGCGGGACTGGGGTGACGGCGACTTCGAGTCGCTGGCCCACGAGGCGGCGAAGAAGCACGCCCGCACGCCGTGGCGGGAGGAGGTGTGGTCGCGGCTGGCCGGCAACATCAAGTTCGTCGGCGGCTCGTTCGACGACGACGCGGCCTTCGACCAGCTCGCCCGGACCTTGGACGACCTGCGCGGCAGCCACGGCATCCACGGCAACGCCGCCTTCTACTTCTCCATCCCCCCGGCGGCCTTCCCGGTGGTGCTCAAGCAGCTCGCCCGCACCGGCATGGCGGACAACGAGAAGTGCGGCGGCTGGCGCCGGGTGGTGGTGGAGAAGCCGTTCGGGCACGACCTGCCCTCGGCCAAGGAGCTCAACGACCTGGTCGACGACGTCTTCACCCGCCAGGACGTCTTCCGCATCGACCACTACCTCGGCAAGGAGACGGTCCAGAACATCCTCGCCCTGCGGTTCGCCAACAACCTCTTCGAGCCGCTGTGGAACTCCAAGTACGTCGACTCGGTGCAGATCACCATGGCCGAGGACGTCGGCATCGGCACCCGGGCCGGGTTCTACGACTCGGTCGGCACCGCCCGTGACGTGCTCCAGAACCACCTGCTCCAGCTGCTCGCCCTGGTGGCGATGGAGGAGCCGACCAGCTTCGACGCCGACGAGATCCGGGCCGAGAAGCTGAAGGTGCTCAAGGCCATCACCCTGCCGAAGGACATCTCCCGGGGCACCGTGCGCGGGCAGTACCTGCCCGGCTGGGTCGGTGGTGAGCGGGCCGTCGGCTACCTGGACGAGGAGGGGGTGCCGGCGGACTCCACCACCGAGACGTACGTCGCCGTCGAGCTGGGCATCCAGAACCGCCGCTGGGCGGGGGTGCCGTTCTACATCCGCGCCGGCAAGCGGCTGCCGCGCCGGGTGACCGAGGTGGCCGTCATGTTCAAGAAGGCGCCCCACCTGCCCTTCAACCCGGCCGACATGGAGTCGCTGGGCCCCAACCAGCTGGTCATCCGGGTGCAGCCGGACGAGGGCGTGGTGCTGAAGTTCGGCTCCAAGGTGCCGGGCACCACGATGGAGGTCCGCGACATCGCGATGGACTTCCAGTACGGCGAGGCGTTCACCGAGAGCAGCCCCGAGGCGTACGAGCGGCTGGTGCTGGACGTGCTGATCGGCGACCGGACCCTCTTCCCGGACGCCGCCGAGGTCGAGCAGAGCTGGGCGGTGGTGGACCCGCTGGAGCACGCCTGGGCGGGCACGAAGCCGGAGCCGTACCGGGCCGGCGAGTGGGGGCCGCGGGCGGCCGACGAGATGCTGGCCCGCGAGGGCCGCGCCTGGCGGCGGGCGTGAGCGCCCACCGCCGGACGGCGGGCGTGGAGAGTCGAAGCGAGCGGACCGGGAGGTGCCAGTGATCGGCCTGTGGGACACGACCGGCAACGAGGTGGTCAAGGCGCTCGCCGCGGAACGGCGCAGCGCGGGTGGGGTGGCCAGCGGCATGGCCCTCACCCTGATCGTGGTGGTGGACGAGAAGCGGGTCCGCGAGGCGGAGGCCGCCGCGACCATCGCCGCGGCGGCCCACCCGTGCCGGCTGCTGGTCGTCGTCCGCGCGGACGTCGAGCGGGAGCGCAACCGGCTGGACGCGGAGATCGTCGTCGGCGGCCGGCTCGGCCCGTGCGAAGCGGTGGTGACCCGGATGTACGGGCGGCTGGCCCTGCACGCCGAGTCGGTGGTGATGCCGCTGCTGGTGCCGGACGTCCCCGTGGTCACCTGGTGGCACGGCGAGCCGCCGCAGGAGATCGCCACCGACTTCCTCGGGGTGGTGGCCGACCGGCGGATCACCGACTCCGCGCAGGCCGCCGACCCGATCGAGGCGCTGCGGCAGCGGGCCCGGGACTACGCCCCGGGCGACACCGACCTGGCCTGGACCCGGATCACCCCGTGGCGCACCCTGGTCGCCGGGGCGTTCGACACCACCGAGGCGCGGGTCACCGACGCGACGGTGGTCGCGCCGCGCACCGACCCGACGGCGGCGCTGATGCGCGGCTGGCTGGCCGCCCGGCTCGGCATCGACCCGCAGTGGCAGCACACCGACGAGCACCCCCGGATGCGCGAGGTGCAACTGCGCTGCGCCAACGGCGACGAGCTGACCCTGACCCGCACCGACAGCCTGGCGGTCTTCCGGCGTACCGGTCAGGAGGACCGCACGCTGCCGCTGGTGCGCCGTCCGCTCGGCGACGAGCTGGCCGAGGAGCTGCGCCGGCTCGACGCCGACCAGGTGTACGCCGAGGCGCTGGGCGCCGCGGCCGGGCTGTCCGGCCTCGACCAGCGCCCCGCCCAGCGGGTGCACGTCTGGAAGGACCCGGCGACCGCGCGGCGCGCCGAGGCCGGGGTGACCGCCCACGCGGGCACCAGCGCCGGCAGTTGACCGCCGTGGGCGCGGGTGGGAGCCGTCCGGCTGCCGTCCGCGCCGACGGGCGCGGGCGAGGGCCCGCGACCCACGGGCCGACCGGCCCCGGGCACGACGAGACAGGGACCGCGTGGACGCGGTCGCGAGACGAAGGCACAACACATGAGTGAGGCGAGTGTCGCCGTCCACGCCGATGCCGATCTGCTGGCGCAGGCGGTGGCGGCCCGGCTGGTGGTGAAGCTGCTCGACGCGCAGGCCGAACGGGGTCAGGCGTCGGTGGTGCTGACCGGCGGGCGGATCGCCGCGGCGGTCTACCGGGCGGTGGCCGCGCTGCCGGCCCACGACGCGGTCGACTGGTCCCGGGTGGACGTCTGGTGGGGCGACGAGCGTTTCCTGCCCGCCGGGGACCCGGAGCGCAACGAGACGCAGGCGCGGGCCGCGCTGCTGGACGCCGTGCCGCTGGACCCGGCCCGGGTGCACCCGATGCCGGCCTCGGACGGCCCGGCCGGGGCGGACCCGGAGGCGGGGGCCGCCGCGTACGCCGAGGAGCTGGCCCGGGCGGCGCGCCCCGGGCACGCCGCGCTGCCCCACTTCGACGTGCTGATGCTCGGCGTCGGCGAGGACGGGCACGTGGCGTCGGTCTTCCCGGAGCACCCGGTGCACCACGACAACCGGCCGGTCAGCGCCGTGCGGGGCAGCCCGAAGCCGCCGCCGCTTCGCACCACGCTGACCCTGCCGACGATCAACACCGCCGAGGAGGTCTGGCTGGTGGCCAGCGGCGCGGACAAGGCCCGGGCGGTGGGCATGGCGCTGGCCGGGGCGGGGCCGGTGCAGCTGCCGGCGGCGGGCGTGCGGGGGGTCGCGCGGACCCTCTGGCTGCTGGACCGGGCGGCGGCGGCCGACGTGCCGCCGCGCTCACGCAGCCTGCGCTGAGACGACAGCGAGGAGCCCCGGCCCCCTGCGGGAGGACCGGGGCTCCGGCGCGTCAGTCGCGGCCGCGACGCCGGCGCAGCGCCGCGAGGGCCTCGGCGAGGATGGCCTCCCCCTCGGCGTCGCTGCGCCGCTCCTTCACGTACGCCAGGTGGGTCTTGTAGGGCTCGGGGCGGGCCCGGCCGGGCGGGTTGTCGGCGTCCCGGCCGGCGGGCAGGCCGCAGCGGGGGCAGTCCCAGAGGGCGGGGACGTCGGCGTCGGACGCCATCCGGATCTGGGTGGCGTGCCCGTTGCGGCACCAGTAGGTCACCGCCCGGCGGGGCGCCAACTGGTAACGCTCGGCGGGGCGCTCCGGGGTCGAACCGACCCGTGCGCCCCGGATGATGTTGACACTCGGCACGGCTGCTCGCTCCTGTCCGTCGGAGGGGACCACCGCCCGGAGGGGGAGGGCGGCGGCGACGCGGTGCACAAAAGAATCTGCGCGCGGTCCGTAACGGACCGCGCGCAGATTGTACGCCGAGACTCCGACGGGATCAGGCCCCGCTGCTGAGCTGGAGCCGGAGCCAGAGGCCCAGCCCGACGATGCAGGCGAACCAGATGATGCTCACCAGGACGGTGTAGCGGTCCAGGTTCTTCTCGGCCACCGACGAGCCGGCCAGGCTGGAGCTGACCCCACCGCCGAACATGCTCGACAGCCCGCCGCCCTTACCGCGGTGCAGCAGGATCAGCATGGTGAGCAGAACGCTCGTGATGACCAGCAACACGATCAACGTGTATGCGAACCAGATCGGCATGGCTGGGGTCAGTCCTCTCGTTACGATCCTCGCCCGGACAGATCGGGCACGGCGGCACCGACCGGTGGACGGGCGGAGTCAAGGATAGCGAGCGATCAGCGGGCCGTGTGCTCCGGGAACCGGCAGATCTTCGCGAACTCCTCGGCATCCAGGCTGGCGCCGCCGACCAGGGCCCCGTCGACGTCCGGCTGGGCCATGATCGCCGCGACGTTCGAGGACTTGACCGAGCCGCCGTAGAGGATCCGGACCTGGTCCGCGGTGCCCTGGTCGTAGGTCTCGACCAGCCGCTTGCGGACCTCGCCGCAGACCTCCTGGGCGTCCTCCGGCGTGGCGGTCTTGCCGGTGCCGATCGCCCAGACCGGCTCGTACGCCACGACGACCTGGGTGACCTGCTCGGCGGTGAGCCCCTTGAGGGCGCCGTCGAGCTGGTCGCAGCAGTGCGGCACGTGCCGCAGCTGCTCCCGGATCTCCAGGCCCTCGCCGATGCAGAGGATCGGGGTGAGCCCGTTGGCCAGCGCGGCGGCCACCTTGGCGTTGACGACCGCGTCGTCCTCGTAGTGGTACGCGCGCCGCTCCGAGTGCCCGACCACCACGTACGTGCAGCCCAGCTTGGCCAGCATCGCCCCGGAGATGTCCCCGGTGTACGCGCCCGACTGGTACGGCGACAGGTCCTGCGCGCCGTAGCCGATGAGCAGCTTGTCGCCGTCCACCGCGGTCTGCACGGTGCGCAGGTCGGTGAAGGGCGGCAGGACCACCGTCTCGACGTCGGTGAGCTGCTTCTCGGTGAGGCTCGCGGCCAGCTTCTGCACCAGCAGGTTGGCCTCGAGGTGGTTGAGGTTCATCTTCCAGTTGCCGGCCATCAGCGGCCGGCGGGTGACGCTCGCCATCAGTTCTCCAGGGCCGCGATGCCGGGGAGGGTCTTGCCCTCCAGGTACTCCAGGGACGCGCCGCCGCCGGTCGAGATGTGCCCGAAGGAGGACTCGTCCAACCCCAGCGCACGGACCGCCGCGGCGGAGTCACCGCCGCCGACCACGCTGAACGCGTCGGCCTTGGTGATCGCCTCGGCGACCCCGCGGGTGCCGTTGGCGAACGCGGCCATCTCGAACACGCCCATCGGGCCGTTCCAGAAGATGGTCTTCGCCTGCGAGAGCGCGGCGGCGAAGCCGGCCACCGTCTCCGGGCCGATGTCCAGGCCGAGCCGGTGGCTCGGGATGCCGTCGGCGCGCACCGTGTCGTGCGCGGCGTCCGGGGCGAAGGCGTCCGCGGCCACCACGTCGACCGGGAGCATGATCTTGCCCGCGGAGCGCTCCAGGAGGTTGCCGCAGGTCTCGACCATCTCCTCCTCCAGCAGCGAGGTGCCCACCTCGTGGCCCTGGGCCTTGAGGAAGGTGAAGCACATCCCGCCGCCGATGAGCAGCCGGTCGACCTTCGGCAGCAGGGCCTCGATCACCGCCAGCTTGTCGGAGACCTTCGACCCGCCGAGCACCACCACGTACGGGCGCTCCGGCTCGCCGGTCAGCTTGGAGAGCACCTCCACCTCGCGCAGCACCAGGCGGCCGGCCGCGTGCGGCAGCCGCGCCGGCACGTCGTAGACGCTGGCGTGCTTGCGGTGCACCGCGCCGAACGCGTCGTCGACGTACGCCTCGCCGAAGGCGGCGAGCTGGTCGGCGAAGGCGCCCCGCTCGGCCTCGTCCTTACTGGTCTCCCCCTTGTTGAAGCGGAGGTTCTCCAGCAGGGCGACCTGGCCGTCGGCCAGGCCCTCCACCGTGGAGCGCGCCGAGTCGCCGACGGTGTCGGTGGCGAAGTGCACCGGCGCGCCGAGCAGCTCACCGAGCCGCCCGGCGACCGGGCGGAGGCTGAACTGCGGGGCCGGCTCGCCCTTCGGGCGGCCCAGGTGCGAGCAGACGACCACCTTGGCGCCGGCCTGGACCAGCGCGCCCAGGGTCGGCAGGACGGCCCGGATCCGGCCGTCGTCGGTGATCTCACCGGTCTGCTTGTCGAGTGGGACGTTCAGGTCGGCGCGCACGAGCACGCGCCGACCCGACACCCCCTCGGCGAGCAGGTCGTCGAGGTTGCGGATGCTCACCGAGCTAGGCCTCCGTTCGGGACTGCGGGGCTCGCCAGCTCACTCCTCGCACTCACAGGGAGCTGCCCACCAGCTTGACGAGGTCGACCAGGCGGTTGGAGTAGCCCCACTCGTTGTCGTACCAGCCGACGACCTTGACCTGGTTGCCGACGACCTTGGTCAGCGGCGCGTCGAAGATGCAGGACGCCGGGTCGGTGACGATGTCGGCCGAGACGATCGGGTCGTCGTTGTAGCTCAGGAAGCCCTTGAGCGGGCCCTCGGCGGCGGCCTTCATCGCGGCGTTGACCTCGTCCACGGTGGTCTCCCGGTTGAGGTTCACCGTGAGGTCGGTGGCCGAGCCGGTCGGGATCGGCACGCGCAGCGCGTAGCCGTCCAGCTTGCCCTTGAGCTCCGGCAGCACCAGGCCGATCGCCTTCGCGGCGCCGGTCGAGGTCGGGACGATGTTCAGCGCGGCGGCCCGGGCGCGACGCAGGTCCTTGTGCGGCGCGTCCTGCAGGTTCTGGTCCTGGGTGTACGCGTGGATCGTCGTCATCAGGCCGTGCTGGATGCCGAACGTGTCGTGCAGGACCTTCGCCATCGGGGCGAGGCAGTTGGTGGTGCAGGAGGCGTTCGAGATGATGGTGTGCTTGGCGGCGTCGTACTGCTCGTGGTTGACGCCCATCACCACCGTGACGTCCTCGTTCTTCGCCGGGGCGGAGATGATGACCTTCTTGGCCCCGCCGTCGACGTGCGCCTTCGCCTTGGTGGCGTCGGTGAAGAAGCCGGTGGACTCGATGACGACGTCCGCGCCGACCTCGCCCCACGGCAGCTTCGACGGGTCCTTCTCCGCGTACGCCTTGATGGTCTTGCCGCCCACGGTGATCTCGTCGGCGGTGGCCTTGACCTCGTGCGGCAGGCGACCCAGGATGCTGTCGTACTTGAGCAGGTGGGCGAGCGTCGCGTTGTCGGTCAGGTCGTTGACCGCGACGACCTCGATGTCAGCGCCGGACGCCAGCACTGCCCGGAAGAAGTTACGGCCGATCCGGCCGAAGCCGTTGATGCCAACCCGGATGGTCACAGGTCCCATCTCCTCGCGTTCTGGTCCGCCGGCGTCAGACCCGGGCCGGCGGAGGTGTGTGCGCCGACCGTTGGAGCCGGCCGTTGACGGTTCATCTCGGCCACCCCGCCGCGGTCCTGGAGGACCTGACCGCCCGAGGCGGTGAGCACGGCGAGGGGTGCCTGTGCCGGCCCCCTTGCCGTACGCAGCGACCCTATCCGAGCGTGCCGCGCCGTGCAGCGTCGGGTGGTGACCCCACTCGCGCCACCGGCCCTCACCGTCCTATCAGACCACGAGCATGTCCGGCGTGACGGCCGCTTCCGTATCCGGGATGCCCAGGTCACGGGCGCGCTTGTCGGCCAGCGCCAGCAACCGGCGGATCCGGCCCGCGATGGCGTCCTTGGTCAGCGGCGGGTCGGCCAGCGCGCCCAGCTCCTCCAGCGAGGCCTGCCGGTGCTCCAGACGCAGCCGCCCGGCCGAGGTGAGGTGGTTCGGCGCGTCGTCGGCGAGGATCTCCAGCGCCCGGGTCACCCGGGCGGCGGCGGCCACCGCCGCGCGCGCCGACCGGCGCAGGTTGGCGTCGTCGAAGTTGGCCAGCCGGTTGGCCGTCGCCCGCACCTCGCGGCGCACCCGCCGCTCCTCCCAGGCCAGCACACTGGAGTGCGCGCCGATGCGGGTGAGCAGCGCGGCGATCGCGTCGCCGTCCTTGACCACCACCCGGTCCACCCCGCGCACCTCGCGGTTCTTGGCGGTGATGCCGATCCGGCGGGCCGCGCCGACCAGGGCCAGCGCCGACTCCGGGCCGGGGCAGGTGATCTCCAGGGCGCTGGAGCGGCCCGGCTCGGTCAGCGAGCCGTGCGCCATGAACGCGCCACGCCACGCCGAGACCGCGCAGCAGACGTTCGCCGCCACCACGTGCGGCGGCAGGCCCCGCACCGGACGGCCACGCACGTCCAGCAGGCCGGTCTGCCGGGCCAGCGCCTCGCCGTCCTTGACCACCCGGACGATGAAGTGGCTGCCCTTGCGCAGCCCGCCCGAGGCGAGCACGTGGATCTCGCTGGGATAGCCGTACACCTCGGCGATCTCCCGGCGCAGCCGCCGGGCCACCGCCCCGGTGTCCAACTCGGCCTCCACCACCACCCGACCGGAGACGATGTGCAGCCCGCCGGCGAAGCGGAGCAGCGCGGCCATCTCCGCCCGTCGGCAGCAGGGCTTGGGCACGTCGACCCGACTCAGCTCGTCCTTGACCGCAGCCGTCATCGCCATTGTGCGCCCCTCCACGGACCGGTACCGGCGTGTCGCCGGTGATTACGTACGTGCTTAACGATCGGCGCCCAGGACAGGCACCAGCGCGGCGCCCAGGGCGGCAGGGTCGTGCCGGGCAGAGCCGTCGTCGACGGCGACGGGGGCGAGCACCAGCCGGGCACCCAGCGATTCTGCCGCACGGGCGACCGGTTCGGGATCACCCACCGCCTTCGAATCGGCCAGCACGAAGTCGACCGTGAGCTGCGGAAGGTACCAGTGCAGGGCGGCCAGGTGGTCGGCGACGGAGAGCCCGAGGGTCTCCTTCTCCGCCGCCAGGTTGAGGGTGACCAGCCGTCGGGCCGGGCTGGCGACGATGGCGGCGGCCAGCCCGGGCACCAGCAGGTGCGGCAGCACGCTGGTGTACCAGCTGCCCGGGCCGAAGATCAGCCAGTCCGCCCCGCCGACGGCGTCGACCGCCTCGGCGCAGGCGACCGGGGCGTCCGGGGTGAGCCGCAGCGACTCCACCCGGCCGGTGGTCACCGCGACCTGGTGCTGCCCGCGTACGGTGCGCACCTCGCCGGGGCGCTCCGGATCGGCGCCGCGTACCCGGGCCTCGATGCCGACCGGCTGCGGCGACATCGGCAGCACCCGGCCGACCGCGTCGAGCATCGCCCCGGCGTGCTCCAGCGCGGCCACCGGGTCGCCGAGCTGCTCCATCAGGCCGCAGAGCACCAGGTTGCCCACCGCGTGCCCGGCCAGGCCGTCGCCGCCGTCACCGGCGAAGCGGTGCTGGAACAGCCCGGCGCTGCGCCGGGTGGCCGGGTGGTCGCCGGCCAGCGCGACGAGGGCCTGCCGCAGGTCGCCGGGGGGCAGGCCGCCGCGCTCGGCGCGCAGCCGGCCGCTGGAGCCGCCGTCGTCGCCGACGGTGACCACGGCGGTGATGTCCAGGTCGAGTTCTCCCGTGCAGTGCCGCAGGGCACGCAGCGAGGCGGAGAGACCGTGTCCTCCGCCGAAGGCGACCACCTTCGTCGCCGCCACTACTCCCGCCCCAGGTCCCGGTGCTGCGCGTTGGCGGCGAGCCCGGACTGGCGCAGCCGGCCGGCGAGTTCCTCGGCGATGGCGACACTGCGGTGCTTGCCGCCGGTGCAGCCGACCGCCACCGTCAGGTAGCGCTTCCCCTCCCGCTCGAACCCGGCGGTGGTGGCGTTGACCAGGTCGGCGTACGACGACACGAAGGCGTCCGCCCCCTCCTGGCCGAGCACGTACGCGCTGACCGCCTCCTCCCGCCCGGTGTGCTCGCGCAGCTCGGGCACCCAGTACGGGTTGGGCAGGAACCGGGCGTCGAGCACGAAGTCGGCGTCCGGCGGCAGCCCGTACTTGAAGCCGAAGGAGATCACGGTGACCCGCAGCCGGCGGGCGTCCTCGCCGCCGAACAGCTCCTCGACGCGGCGGCGGAGCTGGTTGACGTTGAGGTGGCTGGTGTCGATGATCACGTCGGCCTGGTCGCGGGCCTCCTCCAGCAGGCCACGCTCCACGGCGATGCCGTCGGCCAGCCGCCCCTCCCCCTGCAACGGGTGCGAGCGCCGCACGCTCTCGAACCGGCGGATCAGCACCTCGTCGTCGGCGTCGACGAAGATCACCCGGGGCGAGAAGCCGCGCTCCTTCAGCTCCCGGATCGCCCCGGCCAGGTCGGTGGAGAAGGCCCGCGAGCGCACGTCGAGCACCATCGCGGTGCGCCGGGCGGCCCCGCCGGCCTTGACCGCCAGCTCGGCCATGTCCAGCAGCAGCGCCTGGGGCAGGTTGTCCACCACGTAGTACCCGACGTTCTCCAGCGCCCGGGCCACGGTGCTGCGGCCGCCGCCGGACAGGCCGGTGACCACCACCAGCGAGGTGTCCGACTCCGCCGTCGCCGTGCCGTCGCCCGGGGCGTACCCGTCGGCAGTCCGCGCCTCGCTCACTCCCGCAACCCCCGGTGTCCGTGGCGCCGGGCCTGGTCCCCCGGCCGCGCATGGTCGACCCACGACTCTATCCCGGCGGGTGGGGTCGATCGTCGCTCGCCCGTCGGGACGGCGGCGCGTCGTCTCCCCGACACCACCCGCCCCCTTGATAACGATCAGTGATCGTTAATACACTCTCTGCGATCATTGCAGGTCAGGCCGAGCGCAGAGGAGACGCCATGCACGATCTCGCGGACAGGAACAAGTACGTCGGCTTCCTGTTCATGCGGATCAGCCCCGAGTACTTCGCCCTCGGGCGGGAGGGCATCCACGAGGTGTCCGCCGAGCACGCCCGCGACCTGGCGAAGTTCGCCAAGCAGCTGACCCACGTCGTCTGCACCGGGGTCAACGGCCGGTACGACCAGGTGACCATGGTCGAGGCCGACACCCTGGAGGAGATCAACGCGGCGGCGACCGCGTTCCGGATGGGCAACAAGGCCAGGTACATCGAGATCGTCGACATCGTGGTGGGGATGAAGGCCCCGCCGCGCGCGCTGGCCAACCGGTCGATGGACTGACCGGGTGGCCCGCCGGGCCCGACGCGTCCGGGCCCGGCGGGTCGGCGCGGGCGGCGGTGTCGGGGTCGGCTCGTAGACTCCCCGGGTGACCTCCCCCACCGAGACGCGCACCTCCGACGCCCTGCGGGTGCTCAACCGGGTCTTCGGCTACGACGCCTTCCGCGGCTTCCAGCGGGAGGTCATCGACCACGTGGTGGCCGGCGGCGACGCGCTGGTGCTGATGCCGACCGGCGGCGGCAAGTCGCTGTGCTACCAGATCCCGGCCCTGGTCCGCGACGGTGTCGCGGTGGTGGTGTCGCCGCTGATCGCGCTGATGCAGGACCAGGTCGACGCGCTGACCGCGGTCGGCGTACGGGCCGGTTTCCTCAACTCGACGCAGGATCTCGACGCCCGCCGCCAGGTCGAGCGGGCGTTCGTCGCCGGCGAACTGGACCTGCTCTACCTCGCTCCCGAGGCGCTGGGCACCCGGGGCGCGCAGCAGCTGCTGGACCGGGGCCGGATCAGCCTGTTCGCGATCGACGAGGCGCACTGCGTCTCGCAGTGGGGGCACGACTTCCGCCCCGACTACCTGGCCCTGTCGATGCTGCACGAACGCTGGCCGGACGTCCCCCGCATCGCGCTGACCGCCACCGCGACCAGCGCCACCCGGGCGGAGATCGCCACCCGGCTCAAGCTCACCGAGGCGCGGCACTTCGTGGCCAGCTTCGACCGGCCCAACATCCAGTACCGGATCGTGCCGAAGCGGGAGCCGCGCAAGCAGTTGCTCGGCCTGCTGCGCGACGAGCACCCGGGCGACGCCGGGATCGTCTACTGCCTGTCCCGGGCCTCGGTGGAGAAGACCGCCGAGTTCCTGGTCGCCAACGGCGTCGCCGCGCTGCCGTACCACGCCGGCCTGGACGCCGGCACCCGCGCCGCCAACCAGCAGCGCTTCCTGCGCGAGGACGGCCTGGTCATGGTGGCGACGATCGCGTTCGGGATGGGCATCGACAAGCCGGACGTCCGGTTCGTCGCCCACCTCGACCTGCCCAAGTCGGTCGAGGGCTACTACCAGGAGACCGGCCGGGCCGGCCGGGACGGGCTGCCGTCGACCGCCTGGCTCGCCTACGGGCTGCAGGACGTGGTGCAGCAACGCAAGATGATCGAGACGTCCGACGGGGACCTGGCCCACCGGCGCAACCTCGCCACCCACCTCGACGCGATGCTGGCGCTGTGCGAGACGGTCCGCTGCCGCCGGGTGCAGTTGCTGGAGTACTTCGGCGAGACCGGGACGGCCGGCTGCGGCAACTGCGACACCTGCCTCACCCCGCCGGAGACCTGGGACGGCACGGTCGCGGCGCAGAAACTGCTCTCCACCGTCTACCGGCTGGACCGCGAGCGCAACCAGCGCTTCGGCGCGGGGCACTGCGTCGACATCCTGCTCGGCCGGCAGACCGACAAGATCACCCAGTACGGCCACGACGCGTTGAGCACCTTCGGCATCGGCACCGAACTGCGCGAGGCGGAGTGGCGCGGGGTGGTCCGGCAGCTGCTCGCCGAGGGGCTGCTCGCCGTCGAGGGCGACTACGGCACGCTGGCGCTGACCGAGGCCAGCGCGGAGGTGCTGGGCCGCCGCCGGGCGGTCACCATGCGCCGGGAGCCGGAGAAGGTGGCGTCGGGCCGGTCGGCGAAGCCGCGCGGGGCCGCCACCGTGGTCGCCGAGCTGTCCCCCGAGGCCACGTCGCTGTTCGAACGGCTGCGCGGCTGGCGGGCGGCGACCGCCAAGGAGCAGGGCGTGCCGGCGTACGTGATCTTCCACGACGCGACGCTGCGGCAGATCGCGACGGACGCGCCGGCCTCGCTGGTCGAGCTGTCCCGGATCAACGGCGTCGGGGAGAACAAGCTCGCCAAGTACGGGGAGGCGATCCTGGCCGTGGTCGCCGAGGCGTGACGCACGACGGAGGGCCGACCCCGTGCGGGCGCCGGCCCTCCGTCTGCTGTTCGAGCGGGACTTGCCGGCGGTGGCGGCAACCCCGGTGCGACCACCCCGACACGCCGGGCCCGACGCGCGGTCGGTGCGGCGGCGGTTCAGCCGGCGACGGGCGGCCGTTCCCGGGTGACGGCGTCACGGAGCAGTTCTGCGGCCACCCTCGCCCCGTCGGTGCGGATCGTGCCGGCCACGGCCCGCGCTCGCGCGCCGGTGTCAGGCCGCAGGGCCGTGGCGAGTGCGGCGGACAGGGAGTCGACGGTGGGCGTCGGGTCCTCGTGAGCCGAGCCGATGCCCAACTCGGCCACTCGGGCTGCCCAGTAGGGCTGGTCGGCGATCCGGGGAACCACCACCTGCGGCGCGCCGGCCCGGGCCGCCGTCGTGGTGGTGCCGGCCCCGCCGTGGTGCACGACGGCGGCCACCCGCGGGAACAGTGCCTGCTGGTTGACCTCGCCGACGACGAAGCAGTCGTCAGCGCCGTCGATCGGGGCCAGGTCCGCCCAGCCGCGGGCGAGGAGCACGCGGCGGCCGTGCGCGCGGCACGCCTCGATGGCGGTCCGGGCGATGCCTTCCGGGGCGTACGCGGCCATGCTGCCGAAGCCCACGTACACCGGTGACGCGCCCGCGCCGAGGAAGGCCTCCAGCCCGTCGGGGAGCGGACGGTCGTCGGGCAGGATCCACCCGCCGCTCTGCACGATGTCGAGGTCGGTCATGCCCTCCGACGGACACAGCGTCGCGTCCGCCGCCAGCCACGGCCGAGCCGTGAAGACGTGATCGCGGACGTTGTCCACCGGCGGCAGGCCGATCGCCGCTCGATGGCTGTTCAGCGCCTCCCCGTACAACGCGTTGACCCGCTGGGCGTCCTGCTCCCACAGCACCCGGTTGTCCGTCTCGTCCGGCGACGACTGCCGGCCCGGTCGTGCCCCGGGAGGGAAGCGCCGCGACGGCAGTCCGAAGATGTGGAAGCACGCGTACATGTAGGGGATGCCCAGTTTCTCCGCGACGTCCCGCGCGCCGGCCGGCATCAGGCCGGTTGCCAGCAGCGCGTCGCATCCCTCGGCAGCCGTGGTGAGCGTCTCGAATCGGGCGGCCACCAGTTCGGAAGCGAGTCGGAACGCGTCCTCCACCGTCGGCCGCCTGGGCCCGGCAACCACCGAGCGCACCGTCGGGCCGAGCGGCACCAGCGGAACACCGGCCCGAGCCAGCAGCGCGGCGAACTCCTCGTCCGGCGGCGCGCAGATTCGCGCCTGAACGCCGATTTCCCGCAGCGCCACCGCCAGTCCCACCAACGGTTCCACATCTCCGCGCGATCCCCATGTCGTCAACAGCACTCGCACTTCGGGACTCCCGTTTCCGCAGGTCATTGCTTCCGGCCGCCGATTCTGCGGCAGTGCCCCGGTCTTGCCGCAAGCCCCCGGGTGCGGTATAAGTTGAGAGTGGCAGGGAGTTCGATCTCCTTGCCTTTTCTTTTTCGGCATTCACATCCTGTCGAGCCCGGCCATTCGACACCGGGTCGAGCATCGTCGGCGGGCCCGAGCGAAAACCCGGACACTGGCAGGAATCCGAGCGCGCGGAACGCGGACGACCCGGGCCGCCGTCCCGCGCGGACAACGCTCACGTTCGTCCGGGCAGGTCGCTCAACGCCCACAATTCGTCGCCGGAAAGAGGACGTCCCGTCGGGGCCACCCTTCCTCCGCTCGGCGTCAGCGCTAGATCTCCAGCCGCAGGCCGGGCCATCGGTCCTGCCACCCCTTGGCCTCCACGCGGCGCCGTACCTTCGCCCGACCCGCTGCGTCGGCGAAGGCCGGAGAGGGGCGGACGACCATTCCCACCAGGTCGGCCAGACCGTGGCAGGACATCAGGCGAACAGAGTCGCCCCGCAGGGTGACCGCGACGCAGGTCGCCGTTTCCGGCCAGCGTGACATCGCGTCCAGGGCGGACGTGTAGGGCTCGTCGCCATTGCGCAGATGCATCCGTGCCTGATTACGGATCTCCCACGGCACCCCGGGCAGGGCCTTCCTGGCCCGGGCTTCGGCGCGTTCGTCCTCGCGTGGGTCCCGCTCGTCCGGGTCGAAGTAGGCGACGTCCACGTCGCGCTCCGGTGCGAACGGGAGATCGCTGATCGCGTCCCACACCCGGTTGCGGACGAAGCCGGCACCGATCCACCAGTCCGGTAGTCCGAGGTCGGCCGTGGCCCGAAGGACCGCCATCGCTCCCGGGTCCGACTCGATCACGCCCACCACGTCCCGGGCGCTCCTGACCACGCTCACTCCGCGGCCGTGGCCCTCGCGGTGTCCCCGTCGAGGGCGGCGAGGATGGCCTCGGCGGTCCGCCGCCCCACTCCGGGCACCTCGGTGATCTCCTCGACGGTGGCGGCGGAGAGCCGCTTGAGCGAGCCGAAGTGCCGCAGCAGCGCCTTGCGGCGCACCTCACCGAGGCCGGGGACGTTGTCCAGCGCCGACTCGGTCATCCGCTTCGAGCGCCGCTGCCGGTGGAAGGTGATGGCGAAGCGGTGCGCCTCGTCGCGGACGCGTTGCAGCAGGTAGAGCCCTTCGGAGGTGCGCGGCAGGATGACCGGGTACTCGTCGTCGGGCAGCCAGACCTCCTCCAACCGCTTGGCCAGCCCGCAGAGCGCCACGTCGTCGATGCCCAGCTCGGCCAGGGCCTGGGCGGCGGCGGCCACCTGCGGCGCGCCGCCGTCGACCACCACCAGCTGCGGCGGGTACGCGAACTTGCGCGGCCGACCGGTGAGAGGGTCGACGAGGGCGCCGACGCGCGGCTCGTCGGACTCGAGCGCGGCGGCGTCCTCGCCGCCGGGACGGTCCGGGTCGCCGGCGGTCTCCTCGCCGATCTCCCCGGTCTCGGCCCGGGCGTCGAGGTAGCGGGCGAAGCGGCGGCGCAGCACCTCGGACATGGCGGAGAGGTCGTCGGTGGCGCCCCGGACGATGAAGCGGCGGTACTCGGCCTTGCGCGGCAACCCGTCCTCGAAGACGACCATGCTGGCCACCACGTCGGTGCCCTGGATCTGCGAGACGTCGAAGCACTCGATGCGCAGCGGCGAGGTGCGCATGCCCAGCGCGTCGCTGATCTCGTCGAGGGCCTTGCTGCGGGTGGTCAGGTCGCCGGCCCGCTTGAGCTTGTGCCGGGCCAGGGCGTCCCTCGCGTTGCGCTCGACGGTCTCCAGCAGCGATTTCTTGTCGCCGCGCTGCGGCACCCGCAGCGCGACCCGGCTGCCCCGGCGGGTGGCGAGCCAGTCGGAGAGGGCGTCGGCGTCGGCCGGCAGCTCGGGCACGAGCAGCTCCCGGGGGACGTCCGACTCGCCCTGCTCGCCGCCGTAGACCTGGGTGCAGAAGTGGTGCACCAGGTCGCCGGTGGTCAGCTCCTCGGTCTTCTCCACCACCCAGCCGCGCTGGCCGCGCACCCGGCCGTCACGGACGTGGAACACCTGGACGGCGGCTTCGAGCGGATCGTCGGCGAAGGCCACCACGTCGGCGTCGGTGCCGTCGCCGAGCACCACGGTCTGCTTCTCCATGGCCCGGCGCAGCGCGGCCACGTCGTCGCGCAGCCGGGCCGCCCGCTCGAACTCCAGCTGCTCGCTGGCCTCGATCATCTCGCGTTCCAGCTTGCGGACCATGGTGTCGGTGCGGCCGGCCATGAAGTCGCAGAAGTCGTCGACGATCTCCCGGTGCCGCTCGGCGGAGACGGTGCCGACGCAGGGCGCGGAGCACTTGCCGATGTAGCCGAGCAGGCACGGCCGGCCGACCTGGCCGGCCCGCTTGAACACCCCGGAGGAGCAGGTCCGCGCCGGGAAGACCCGCAGCAGCAGGTCCAGCGTCTCGCGGATCGCCCAGGCGTGCGAGTACGGCCCGAAGTAGCGCACCCCCTTGCGCTTGGCGCCGCGCATCACCTGCAGGCGCGGGTACTCCTCGTCGAGGGTGACCGCGAGGTAGGGGTAGGACTTGTCGTCGCGGTAGCGGACGTTGAAGCGCGGGTCGTACTGCTTGATCCAGGTGTACTCGAGCTGGAGCGCCTCGACCTCGGTGCCGACGGTGACCCAGTCCACCGACTCGGCGGTGGTGACCATCTGCTGGGTGCGCTGGTGCAGCCCCCACAGGTCGGCGAAGTAGGAGTTGAGCCGGCTGCGCAGGTTCTTCGCCTTGCCGACGTAGATCACCCGGCCGGTGCCGTCGCGGAACCGGTAGACCCCCGGTGACTCGGGGATGGTGCCGGGCGCGGGACGGTAGGTCGAGGGATCTGCCACGGTTCCGAGACTATCCGCTGGCCCCGACACTCCAGATCACGCCGAGCTGGTCGACCTCGGAGCCGCTGCGGCCGTGGAAGCCGGCCAGCCGCCCGCCGGGTGGCGCGGTGAAGGTCACCGCCGCCGAGGTCGGGGTGCCGCCGGCGAGGGTACGGCCCCGGTTGGTGGTGAACCGGGCGGAGAAGATCCTGGTCCGGCCGTCCTTCTGCCCCTGGGTGAGGGTGACCCGGGTGACGTGCTCGCCGTCGGCCAGGTCGAGGGCGGCGGCGGTGCCACCGGTCCCGCCGTGGCGCGGCGCGGCGCCGTCGGCGAGGTCGACGCCGATCTGGTCGAGCCGGGACCCGGCGCGCAGCGACACCCGGGTGACCGGTGCGCCCACCAGCTCGACGTCGGTGAACGGCGTGCCGTGCGGGCCGCCCCAGGGGTCGCCGGCCCGCAACCCCGCGTCGAGCGTCCAGTCGAACCAGGCGGCGTGCGGGTAGTGGTCGGAGAGCGGACCGCCGGCCGGGGTCAGGAACCGGGCGTGCGCGTTGTGGTAGCGCACCAGGTCGAGCCGGACCAGCCGGCTGCCCCGGTAGAGGATCTTGTCGACCACCTCGCAGGCGTCGGTGACGTTCGCCGGGTCGCAGACCAGCGCCGGATCGCCGGCAGCCGGTGGGTCCCCGCCGCGCTCCTGTCGTACCCAGGCGTCGGTGAGGCCGTGGGCGGCCACCAGTTCGCGGATGGTGTCGCCGGTGCGGGTGTACCGGACGTTCAGGTCCCCCATCACGACCACCGCGGTGCCGGCGGAGTGCGTCCCGATGTACGCGGAGAGCTGGGCCAGGTTGGCGCGACGGGCGGCCAGGTCGGCCTCGGTGCTGCCGGCGTTGGTGTGCACGTTGTAGAAGTCGACGAGGACGCCCTCGGCCAGCCGGATCCGGGAGTACGTGAAGCCCTTCGGGGTCAGGCAGTCGGTGCCGTTGCACCTGTTCCACCTCACCCGGGCGAAGTCGCGGTACGCCAGGTGCGACAGCGTGTTCAGACCGTCGCCGAAGGGCACGCCCCCGCTGGTCGGGGTGCGGTACGGGTGCCGGTCGGCGGCGTAGAGGTCGGCGTGGTAGTTGAAGTCCTCCTGGACGTGCACCACGTCGTAGCCGCCGAGCCGCTCGCCGATGGGCCGGGTGTTGGTGGCCGGGTCGCCGCCGGAGAGCGGTTCGGGCAGCCCGGCGACGTTGTAGGTGAGCACGGAGAAGGCGCCGGAGGTGGGGGCGACCGGCGCGGACCCGGCTGCGGCGACGGGCGTCGGGACGGTGGCCAGGGTGGCGAGGGCCACCGCGGCGGCGAGCAGGCGTACGGGCGTCATCCGTCGTCCTCTCTGGACGCAGCGATCAGGGCTATCGACCACTTCCGATGTGCTGCCCGGGAACGTTACCATCCGGTATCCGAATGTTCTTCGTGTAATGCTCCCCGCACTGATCCCCACCCCCTCGGAGGATCACCATGCACCGTCCCCCCACCACCACCCGCCGTCTGCTCGCCGGCCTGGGCGCCGGCATCCTGGTGGCCGCCGTCCTGGTCGCCTCCCCCACCCCGGCGTCCGCCGCCCCCGCCGCCGCGACCACCTCCTTCGCCCCCGACGACTACTGCCTCGGCGAGTGCGCCGACATCCTGCCGCCGGGCCAGAACGGCAACGCCACCCTGGTCGAGATCCTCGGCAACCAGTCCGTCGGCACCCTGCCCCGGCACTCCGCCGACCAGCTCGGCCGCTACGCCGACCTGGTCTACTCCTACGCCGGGCTGAAGCAGGACCAGATCGGCTCCTTCTTCCACGACGCCTCCTTCGGGGTGCCGCCGACCCAGGTCGAACGGGACTACTCCCCCCGCTCCGACGTGCGGATCCTGCGGGACAGGGCCACCGGCGTCCCGCACATCACCGGCACCACCCGCGGCGGCACCATGTACGGCGCCGGCTACGCCGGGGCCGAGGACCGGCTGTTCACCATGGACCTGCTGCGACACGTCGGCCGGGGCACCCTCACCCCGTTCGCCGGCGGCGCGCCGGGCAACCGCGCCCTCGAACAGAGCGTCTGGCGCAACTCGCCGTACACCGAGGCGGACCTGCGGACGCAGGTCGAGGCGCTGCGCACCAGGGGCGGCGCGCGCGGCGAGCAGCTCTACGCCGACGTGCAGGAGTACATCGCCGGCATCAACGCCTACATCCGCCACTGCATGGCCAACCGGAACTGCCCCGGCGAGTACGTCCTCACCGGCCACCTCGACGCGATCACCAACGCCGGTGGCCCGCAGCCGTTCCAGATGACCGACCTGATCGCCATCGCCGGCGTGGTCGGCGGCCTGTTCGGCGGCGGAGGCGGCACCGAGATGCAGTCGGCGCTGGTGCGCATCGCCGCCCGCGCCCGCTACGGCGCCGTCGAGGGCGACAAGGTGTGGCAGGGCTTCCGGGCCCAGAACGACCCGGAGGCCGTGCTCACCCTGCACGACGGGCAGAGCTTCCCGTACGGCGCCGCCGCACCGGACGCCGCCAGCGTGGTGCTCCCGGACGCCGGCACCGCCCGGGTGGAACCGGTGTTCACCGACCCCACCGGCTCGGCCGCCACCACGACCGCCGTCACCTCCCGCTCCGCGGAGCTGGCCGCCGCCCTGTCCGGGCTGACCCTCTCCCGGCAGCAGCGGGGCATGTCCAACGCGGTCGTGGTCAACGCCGCGCACTCCGCCACCGGCCACCCGATCGCCGTCTTCGGCCCGCAGACCGGCTACTTCTCGCCGCAGCTGCTGATGGTGCAGGAGTTGCAGGGCCCGGGGATCAGCGCCCGAGGCGCCGCGTTCGCCGGGCTCAACCTCTACGTGCTGCTCGGACGCGGGCAGGACTACGCCTGGAGCGCCACCTCCTCGGTCCACGACATCACCGACACGTACGCGCTGCCGCTGTGCACCACCGACGGCAGCGCGCCGACCCTGGCCAGCAACCGCTACCTGTACCGGGGCTCCTGCCTGCCCATGGAGGAGATCTCGCACGTCAACCGGTGGAGCCCGACCGTCGCCGACGGCACGCCCGCCGGGTCGTACAAGCTCGTCGCCCGGCGCACCAACCTCGGGCTGGTCGCCTGGCGGGGCACGGTGGGCGGCCGGCCGCACGCCTTCACCCAACTGCGCTCCACGTACCGGCACGAGGCCGACTCGGCGATCGGCTTCCAGATGTTCAACGACCCGGCGCAGATGGGCAGCGCCGACGCCTTCGTCACCGCCGCGCACCACGTCGAGTACGCCTTCAACTGGTTCTACGTCAACTCCACCCAGTCGGCGTACTTCAACTCCGGGCTCAACCCGGTACGCGCCGCCGGCGCCGACCCGAACCTGCCGATGCGGGCCGCGTACGAGTGGCAGGGCTACGACCCGGTGACGAACACCGCCGCGTACGCCCCGCTGGCCGCCCACCCCCGCTCGGTCGACCAGGACTACTACATCAGCTGGAACAACAAGCAGGCCAAGGACTTCGGCGCCGCCGACGGCAACTTCAGCTTCGGCGCGGTGCACCGCGGCGACCTGCTCGACCGGCCGATGAAGGCGGCCGTCGCGGCCGGACGCACCTTCGACCGGGCCTCGCTGACCGCGCTGGTGCAGCAGGCCGGCCTGACCGACCTGCGCGGCGCCGAGGTGCTCGACGAACTGATCCGGGTGCTGGAGAGCCAGCCCGTCGCCGACCCCGCGCTGGCCACCGAGATCAGCCGGCTCAAGGCGTGGCGGCAGGCCGGCGCGCTGCGGGTGGAGACCGCCCGGGGCAGCAAGGTCTACCGGCACGCGGAGGCGATCCGCACCTTCGACGCCTGGTGGCCGCTGCTGGTCCGGGGGATGTTCCGGGCGCCGCTCGGCGCGGACCTCTACCAGTCGCTGGTCAACGCCCTGCAGATCAACGAGTCCCCCTCCGGTCACCAGCAGGGCGACGTGTCGAACCTGCCCAGCTCCGCCAACGAGGCCCAGGCGCACAAGGGATCGGCGTTCCAGTACGGCTGGTGGGGCTACGTGGACAAGGACCTGCGCGCGGTGCTCGGCGACCCGGTCCGCGGCGGGCCCGGCCGGACCTTCTGCGGCGGCGGTGACCTGGCCGGCTGCCGGCAGATCCTGCTCGACACCCTGCGCGCCGCGGCGGGCACCCCGGCGAGCACGACGTACCCCGGCGACGCCTCCTGCGCGGCCGGCGACCAGTGGTGCGCCGACGCGATCGTCCAGTCCCCGCTGGGCGGCATCAGGCACGCCACGATCGCCTGGCAGAACCGGCCGACCTACCAGCAGGTGGTCTCGTTCCCGGCCCGCCGGGGCGACGACCTGACCAACCTCGCCGCCGGCCGGCCGGCCACGGCGTCCAGCAGCGAGTTCCTGCGCGGCCCCGGCCGGGCGGTCGACTCCGACCTCGGCACCCGCTGGGCGAGCGCCTGGTCCGACGACCAGTGGCTCACCGTCGACCTCGGCTCGGCCCGGCAGGTCGGCCGGGTGGTGCTGGCCTGGGAGGCGGCGTACGCCCGGTCGTACCGGATCGAGGTCTCCTCCGACGGCGGCGCCTGGCGCGCGGTCTGGTCGACCACCGCCGGCGACGGCGGCACCGACGCGGTGGCGTTCCCGGCCCAGAACGCCCGGTACGTCCGCGTGCGCGGGCTCACCCGGGCCACCTCGTACGGCTACTCGCTCTGGGAGCTGGCGGTGTACGCCCGCTGACCGGTGACCCCGGCCGGCGCGCTGACCCCGCGCCGGCCGGGCGCCGGTCAGGCGAGCAGGATCTGGTCGCCGTCCACCCTGATCTGCTTGGGCGCGAGCGGCTTGGTCGCCGGGCCCTTCTTCACCGCGCCGTCGGTGATGGCGAACTGGCTGCCGTGGCAGGTGCAGTTGATCGTGCCGCCGTCGATGTTCGACACCGGGCACGCCTTGTGGGTGCAGATCGGGTCGAAGGCCTTGAACTCCCCCGGGCTCGGCTGGGTGACCACCACGCCCCGCTCGGCGAAGATCGCGCCACCGCCGACCGGGATGTCGGTCGTCCTGGCCAGCGGCGCGGCGGCGGTGTCCCGGTTGCCGCCGGCGTCCGGCGCGTCCGTCACGCCCGGCCCGCCGCTGGTCGGCGCGGTGCTCGGCGCGCCACCGTCGTCGCCACCGCCGCAGGCGGCCAGCGCCACCGACGCCCCCACCGCGCCGGCGCCGGCGAGCAGGGCACGCCGTGTGCGCGCGGCGGACCCGGTCAGCACCTGATCGTCACTCATCTCCGGCCTCTCTCTCGACGTGCCGCCGCCGGTCCTGATCGCGGCCGCACTCGTGCACACGCACCACTGTGCCGCACGGTTCACCGGCGCACCGCCGGACCCGGGAACGACGACGGGCGGGCCGGTCGCCCGGCCCGCCCGTGGTACGCCCTGCTCAGCGCGCCCCGGCCGGCACCTTCCGGGTCCGCGGCTTCGCCGCGCCGCCGTTGGCCTTGGCCGCCCGGGTGGTGGCCGCCCTGGCCCCCTTCGCCGCGCCGTCGAGCTTCAGCATCGGCCGCAGGAACTGCCCGGTGTGGCTCTCGG